>CAMLDQ010000022.1 GCA_946478965.1 uncultured Methylobacillus sp.
TAGCTGGGATTTAGACCAGGTATATTGAGATACCAGATTGCGCTGAAGGCAAACAGCAAGCATCCATATACGAGAATGTTTTTATGCCCCCATCGAGAGGCAATTCTGCCGCTGATAATGGCGACAGGAATGACGATCAATGGGCCTGGCGTGATCGCCAATCCAGCCTTAGGTAGGCTGTAGTGCCAAATTTTGGTCATGAAAAAAAAGAACGAGAAGAACATGGTTGCGAATGTAATGGAGAACAGCAAAGCTGCCATGTTCACGAAGCTATATGTTCTATTCCTGAAAAGTCCCAGGTCAATCAATGGGTCAGCAGTGTTTCTGCACCATAGAACGAATGCCAGCAGCCCGGATAAGCCAAAGCTCATTATCAGGAAAATCTGAACGAGCGATAGCTGTCCGGACCTGATTTCAATAATGCATGTTGTCAGGAGTGATACGGACAGAATAATCAAACCCATGCCGACGGCATCAAATCGAACATGGGTCTGTGAGCTTCCTGACTCATGAAGCGACCGTACTCCCTTTAACAGGCAATACGCCCCCACCGGAATGTTAACGAAAAACGCCCACTCCCATCCCATGGCATCGACGATGAAAGAGCCGGATGCGGGGCCAATAGCCGCAGCAAGGGCACCCACTGCTCCCCATGCGCTGATGACTTGAGATCTCTTGGAATGCGGGAAGGCTTCCAGGATAAGTGACAGGGATGAGGGCCCCAATAATGCTGCTCCAAACGCCTGGAGCACCCGGGCTGCAATCAGCATGTAAATGTTGGGGGCTACCCCACACAGAAACGATGCCAGGACAAAGAGTCCCACGCCGTACATGAAGACTTTCTTCCTACCGAACTTGTCAGCAATTCCGCCTGCCGGGATCAGGCTGGTCGCGTAAACGATCGTGTAGGCATTCATCACCCAAGAAATGCTTACGGGATTGGCCTGGGGGAAACTCGCCGCAATATTGTTGAACGCGGCATACAAGATCGTTGTATCTATGGATACCAGAAATGTAGCCAGGCTGGCTATCCCGAATATAGGCCAGGGATTTGCGGAAGCGTTTTGTGCGGGATTCATGAGTAGCGGTGGTGTCAGATGCGTATTCGATCAGGGGTTATGCATGGATAAAGCGTTTGGAGATTGAGTTGCCAGATTTCTTTCATCCCAACCCCCACCTAAAGCCTTGAATGCGGCGACTGCTGAGCGGGCAGCCTCGGTTTGCGCTTGTGCTTTTGCATCGGATGTTCTCAATAGGTTTTCATCGGCGTGCAACACCTCAATCAAGCTGACTACGCCTTTTTGATACGCGGCAAAAGATGCATTTCGGGCTTGGGAAAACGAGGTCTCGCTTTGTAACAAATATCCTGCTTGTTCTTCACGTTTTACCAAGGAAGAAATGGCGTTCTCAACATCCTCTGTCGCTCGAAGTGCAGCTTGACGGTATGCGGCCAGGGCTTCGGCTTCCTGACCTTTCGCCAGCTCTATTTGTGCGTCAATGCGCCCGAAATCAAACAGGCGCCAGCGCAGGCCGAGGACTCCTGCGGCTTGATTCGCCCCGCTGCTCAACAGATTTCCGGTTGAAATCGCGGTGGCCGTGCCGAGTAAGGCGCTAATGGAGAATTTTGGGTAGTACTCGGCAATTGCTGCGCCAATCCTGGCATTGCTGGCCGCCAGACGCCGCTCCGCTACAATAAGATCGGGCCGGCGCCTCAGTAGATCGGCCGGCGTCCCCATGGAAGAGATTTGAGGCGGGGATGGAATATTCTGAATTGGCGTAAGCTCGGCCCTATAAGTGCCGGGGGGAACGCCAAGCATGACATCGAAACCATTCATGGCCGCCTCGAGACTTGCCTCAAGTGCTGGAATAGCGGCCTGCGTCTGAGCACGCGCGCCTTCAACTTGATGGACCTGCAGTTCTGGCGCAAGTCCTTTGCTGTGGAGCAAGTCTACCAGCGCAAGCAGCTTCTGCTGCGTCTCGAGTTGGTGCCGGGCGATGGCAATACGCGTCTGCAAACTGCGAATGATGATATAAAGGTCGGCGGTTTTCGCAGCAACGGCGAGGCGGGTAGCGTATTTACCAGCTTCGGATGCCTGATATTCGGCTATGGCGGCCTCCCGGTCACGATGCAGTCCGCCAAATACATCCATCTCCCAGGAGGCGCTGATATCCGCTTCATACTGACGGCCATTTCTGTCATAGTTTGGCGTGGCATTAAGCAGTTGTCCTAGCGGCGTTTCAAGCGATTGGTGATTTCTTGCGGCACTCGCACTAAGGTTGCCGGAGGGTGACAAGGCGACGTTTGCCATATGCAGCCCGGATCGTGCCTGACTGATCCGGGCTGAAGCCTGCACCAGATCCAGGTTTTGATCGAAGGCGAGGGACACGAAACGGGTCAACAGCGGGTCATTGAACCCTTCCCACCAGGTTTCAAGGTTTGCCTTGGCTACGGCAGATCGCTGTTCTACTTGAGTTTTGCCTAGATAATGATCGGCCAGCGGCACTTCCGGTTTTATATAGTCCGGCCCCACGGCGCAACCGGCCGATACGCTGGCAAATGTCAAAAGAACGAGGGCTGGACGAAGCACCATAATATTCTCACTTGAATAGAGTTGTGACCATATTACCATTTAGTCACATGTTGTCAAATGATAAAAATAGAGGTACCGTATTTGGCATGAGCAAATCCACATCGCAAGCTACGCCCCCAAGAGGACCGGTTGACCATAATGTGCGTACGCAAATTATCGAAGCCGCTGACCAGCATTTCAGCCACTATGGATATGAAAAAACAACCGTCTCCGACCTGGCAAAATCCATCGGCTTTTCCAAGGCATACATCTACAAATTCTTTGACTCGAAACAAGCCATAGGTGAAGTCATATGCGCCAATTGCCTGGAGGCGATTATTACGAACGTCAAAGAGGAAATTGGTAAGTCGCCAACTCCTTCTTCAAAATTACGATCTCTTTTCAATGGCTTGGTAAAGTATAGCGTCGAGCTTTTTTTTCAGGATCGCAAGCTGTATGAGATCGCCGCCTTTGCCGCCAGTGAGAAATGGCCGGCCACCATCGTCTATGAAAATGAGATCAAGCAAATCCTCCTGCAGCTCATCCGCGAAGGCCGGGAAATAGGGGAGTTTGAGCGCAAGACTCCCATCGATGAAACCGTTAACTCTATCCACCTTGTCATGCGGCCGTTCATTAACCCATTACTGCTGCAGCACAATCTGGACCTGGTCGAAGGGGCGCCTTCGCTGCTGTCCGCCTTGGTGCTTAGAAGCTTGGCGCCATAAATATCAAAGTGACTATTGACTTAAATGGTCACTTAATAAACAATGGGTCCCCATATCTTTATGGAGGGGATCCTCATGCGACGTCCACAACTTGCCTTAATCGCTGTTATTGGTTTTTTACCCTTGGTACTCATCGGGTGTGCCGAGAAGTCCAGCGCTGATCCACGCACTCTGCCGCCACTGGTCAGGGTAGGGAGCGTTGAAACCGCCGTACCTTCATCACGCACTTTCACCGGGACAGTGGCAGCCCGAGTGCAAAGCGACCTCGGTTTTCGTGTCTCGGGAAAAATCCTGGAGCGTTTGGTGGATGCTGGCCAGCATGTCACATACGGCCAGCCTCTCATGCGCCTTGATCCTAAGGATCTGCAATTGGAGGTGCGGGCACGCCTGGATGCGGTTGCAGCGGCCAAGGCACGGGCGGATCAAGCTGCAGCAGATGAGCTTCGGAATCGGGACTTGGTGGCTGCCGGGGCCGTATCCGCTTCAACCTACGATCAAGTCAAAGCTGCCGCCGATTCTGCCAAAGCGCAGCTCAGTGCCGCGGAAGCAGAAGCGGGCGTTGCAAGAAATGCGTCCAGCTATGCCGTTTTGGTTGCGGATGCCGATGGCGTGGTCATGGAGACATTGGCTGAGCCTGGCCAAGTGGTCGCTGCCGGTCAGGCGGTAGTGCGAATCGCCCGAGCCGGGCGGCGCGAAGCCATCATCCACTTGCCGGAAACCCTGCGCCCCGCACTTGGCTCCATTGCGCAAGCCAGTCTTTATGGCAGGGATAGTTCCGTACCTGTAAAGCTCAGGCAGCTATCGAGTGTGGCTGACACTGTCACGCGTACATTTGAAGCTAGATACGTGCTGGACGGCACCTTAGCTGATGCGCCGCTGGGCGCAACTGTCACCATTCGTATTCCCGAGAGTCGCGCCAAGCCTCAAAGCAGTCTCCAGGTACCTATCGGGGCTATTTTTGATGCAGGAAAAGGCCCGGGCGTTTGGGCGGTTGAAGGATCGCCCGCACATGTTTCCTGGCGGGCAGTGAAAATCCAAGGGTTGGGCGATACCTTCGCACGCATCGAGAGTGGCCTCAAAACAGGAGATAGGATTGTCACACTGGGTGCCAATCTATTGCGAGAGGGTGAACAGGTGCGTGTTGCAGGTAACGAAAGCGCGACCCATGTGGCCGGAGAAGTCCGATGAGCGCCTTCAACTTATCGGCACTCGCCGTTCGCGAGCGTTCCATAACGCTGTTCCTGATCATTCTGATTGCATCGGCCGGTGCGATCGCGTTCTTCAAGCTGGGCCGCGCTGAAGACCCCCCGTTTACCGTCAAAACAATGACGGTGATCACAGCCTGGCCGGGTGCGACCGCGCAGGAAATGCAGGATCAGGTCGCAGAAAAAATCGAAAAGCGCATGCAGGAGTTACGCTATTACGACCGGACGGAAACCTATACCCGACCGGGTTTGGCGTTCACGACGGTGACATTGCTGGATAGTACGCCACCGGCCAAAGTGCAGGAGGAGTTTTATCAGGCGCGGAAAAAAATCGGCGACGAGATCCACAATCTTCCCGCCGGCGTCATTGGTCCATTGGTGAATGATGAGTATGCCGATGTGACTTTTGCCCTGTTTGCACTTTCAGCGCCAGGAGAGCCGCATCGCTTGCTGGTGAGGGACGCTGAAAATCTGCGCCAGCGCCTGCTTCATGTGGCCGGCGTGAAAAAAGTAAACATCATCGGCGAACGGCCCGAGCGTATTTTCATCTCTTTTTCTCATGAGCGTTTAGCCACCCTGGGAATTTCGCCCCAGGCAATTTTTGCAGCGCTGAATAGCCAGAATGCACTGACGCCTGCAGGGTCCATCGACACCAAAGGACCACAAGTATTCATCAGGCTGGATGGCGCCTTTGACCAGTTGCAGAAAATCCGTGATACGCCGATCTCGGCGCAAGGGCGTACCCTAAAACTGTCGGATGTCGCGACGGTGGAACGCGGCTATGAAGACCCCGCCACTTTCATGGTGCGTAATAACGGCAAGCCCGCCATTCTGCTGGGCATCGTCATGCGCGACGGCTGGAATGGCCTCGATCTGGGTAAGGCACTCGATACTGAAGTGTCGGCGATCAATGCGGAACTGCCGCAAGGCATGGGATTGACCAAGGTCACCGATCAAGCCGTCAATATCTCCTCGGCCGTCGATGAGTTCATGGTCAAGTTTTTCGTGGCGCTCCTGGTGGTTATGGTGGTGTGCTTCCTTAGCATGGGATGGCATGTCGGGATCGTGGTGGCAGCAGCCGTGCCTTTGACCCTGGCGGCCGTCTTCGTGGTCATGGCCATTACTGGCAAGAACTTCGACCGCATTACCCTGGGATCGCTGATCCTTGCACTTGGCTTGCTTGTCGACGATGCCATCATCGCCATCGAAATGATGGTGGTAAAGATGGAAGAGGGCTACAGCCGCATTGCCGCCTCGTCCTATGCATGGAGTCATACCGCCGCCCCCATGCTGTCCGGCACGCTGGTCACCGCCATCGGTTTCATGCCGAACGGCTTTGCACTTTCCACGGCCGGTGAATACACCAGCAACATGTTCTGGATCGTAGGCACCGCCCTCATTGCATCCTGGATCGTGGCGGTGGTATTCACGCCTTACCTCGGTGTCAAGATGCTCCCCGATATCAAAAAGATCGAGGGCGGGCATGAAGCCATTTACAGCACCCCGAACTACAACCGTTTTCGCCGCACACTCGGCTCTGTCATACGCCGGAAGTGGCTTGTTGCCACTGTCGTTGTAGGCGCTTTCGTGATGGCGATTCTCGGCATGGGCATCGTGAAAAAGCAGTTTTTCCCGACGTCGGACCGGCCCGAAGTGTTGATCGAGGTGCAAATGCCTTATGGCACGTCGATCGAACAGACCAGTGCCGCAACAGCCAAGGTTGAAGCCTGGCTGGCCAAACAAAAAGAAGCCAAGATTGTCACTTCTTACATCGGCCAAGGAGCTCCTCGCTTTTACCTGGCGATGTCTCCTGAGTTGCCGGATCCTTCATTCACGAAAATCGTCGTCAGGACGGAAAATCAGGATCAACGTGAGGCGCTGAAGCTTAGACTGCGTCAAGCCATCGCCGACGGGCTGGCGCCGGAGGCGCGTGTTCGGGTCACGCAACTGGTGTTTGGTCCGTACTCTCCTTTCCCGGTAGCGTTCCGCGTGTCAGGTCCGGATCCGGAAAAACTGCGTGAGATTGCGTATGAGGTGCGGCAGGTGATGGATGCCAGCCCGATGATGCGCACCGTGAACACCGATTGGGGTGCCAAGGTTCCCACCTTGCACTTCACGCTCCAGCAAGATCGGATTCAGGCGGTGGGGTTGACGTCCAATGGCGTCGCGCAGCAGCTTCAGTTTCTACTGAGTGGATTGCCCGTTACCCATGTCCGCGAAGACATACGTACGGTGCAAGTGGTTGCACGCGCGGCTGGAAATATACGTCTTGACCCAAGCGAGATCGGCGGTTTTACCTTGGTCGGCGCGGCCGGCCAACGCGTTCCATTGTCGCAAGTCGGGACCGTCGAAGTCCGCATGGAGGATGCGACGCTGCGTCGGCGCGACCGCACCCCGACCATCACCGTACGCGGCGATATCGCGGAAGAACTGCAGCCGCCTGATGTATCCACCGCAATCAAGGCGCAACTGCAGCCCATCATGGCCAAACTACCGGCGGGCTACCGCATTGATGAAGCTGGCGCTATCGAAGAGTCAGGCAAGGCGACCAAGGCATTGCTACCCCTGCTTCCCATCATGGTCGCGCTCACTTTGGTCATCATCATCCTGCAAGTACGTTCGATCTCAGCGATGATGATGGTATTCGCGACGAGCCCATTGGGCTTGATTGGTGTCGTTCCTACCTTGATCCTGTTCCAGCAGCCTTTCGGGATTAATACCCTGGTCGGGCTGATCGCGTTGTCCGGTATTTTGATGCGCAATACATTGATATTGATCGGGCAGATTGAACATAACCTGAAGGAGGGCATGGAGCGTTTCGATGCGGTGGTAGAAGCGACCGTGCAACGCGCCAGACCCGTGATTCTTACCGCCTTGGCTGCTATTCTGGCCTTTATCCCGCTCACCCATTCCGTGTTCTGGGGAACGCTGGCGTATACCCTGATCGGCGGTACTTTTGCGGGTACGATATTGACCCTGGTGTTTCTGCCCGCCATGTACGCCATCTGGTTCAAGATCAAACCACCAAAGTCCGGTGCAAACGCGTCCCCAGCGCCACTGGGAGCCACTTCCTGACCTTTACAGCCCAGTTGATCAAGCACGCCTTCTTAAGTCGTGCTTGATCATGAGAGCTCTTTGAAAGGTAGCTAGTACTGGATCTGGAACAGCTATCACTCGAAGTAATAAGGAAATCCTGTTCCCTTGTGACTTCATTCTGAATTCGGGGCTGTCAAGCATGAGGCTTGGAATAAATCCCATTTTGCTTCAACCGACTTAATTATCTTTTATCATTTCTTGATGTGGAGAATTTAACGTCTGTGGTAGATTGGAATTTGAAATGGCTCGGATGCAGATTTGAGCCATTTTTTATTCCTCCGATCATGATAATTGCTGTATGAATAACCGAAATGGGGAGTGTTCATGGACAAGAAGCTTAGCCGAAGGGAATTCATCAAGGTGGGCGGCGCGAGTACCTTGCTGGCCGCGGCACAACCGGCATTGAGCGCGGTACAGGAAAATCCGGCGGCATTTTATGTAGGCGCAGGCGGCAAGGCGGGGTTGCCGAAAGCCAAGGGGCCGCGTCTGGTTATCGTCGGGGCGGGAACATCGGGCTTGACTATCGCCAAGTATGCGAAGCAGGCTTATCCGCAATTTGACGTGGTGTTGGTCGAAAAACGGGATATGTATTCTTCCTGTTTTTCGAGCAATCTGCTGTATTCCGACATCATCGATCTGGAATTTCTCGCCAATCACAGTTTTCTCGATGCGGCGCGCAATGGCGACTATATTTTCTTCAATGCGACCTGCACGGGGCTCGATCGTGCCGGCCGCAAGCTCATCACCAGTGCAGGCGAAATCGACTACGACTATCTCGTGCTGGCGCCGGGAATCGACTACGACTACAGTCGCGTAGGGGTTTCGGATACGGAAATGGAGGCCCTGCTGCGCCGCGACTACCCGCCCGGCTGGATCATGCCGACAGAGCACGTAACGATCCGGAACAAGGTGCGTGCCTTCAAGGGGGGCGTGTTCATCCAGACCGTACCGAGCGGCAATTATCGCTGCCTGCCATCGCCTTACGAGCGTGCCTGCATGATGGCTGCATATTTCAAAAGTCACCGCATCAAGGGCAAGGTGCTCCTGCTCGATTACAATCCGGATATCGCGATCAAAGCCGAGGGCTTCCACGCGGCCTTCGATGAGTTGTATCGCGACTACATCCAGTATGTCCCCTCCGTCGTGATCAAGGGCGTCGATGCCGCCCATCGGCAGATCATCACGGAATTCGATACCTATCAGTTCGATGATGCCGCGATCTACCCTGGAGTGCGGGCGTCACGCCTGATCGAGCAGTTCGGTCTGGTGCATCCGAAAAGCACGCAAAAAGAAGCCTACATCGATCCGTTCAAATACCATCTCATCGGCGACGAGCGCGTCTACGTTACCGGGGACTCCCGCCCGATGGGCTATTCCAAGAGTGCAAATACCGCCAATACTGAGGGCAAATATGTTGCGAAAGTGCTGGCCGCCCATGTGCAAGGAAAGACAATCCCATGGGAAAGCCCGCGCACGCTCTGCTTCTCGATGGTGAATGCCGATCCGATGGAAGCAATCAGCGTCAATGCCGACTACACCTACCTTCCGGAGAAAGAGGCCTTCGTGTTTTCTAAAGATACTGTCGTGGACAACCGGCGTGACCAGGCCAAAGGCGCGGCGACCCTGGGGTGGGCGCAGGGTATTTACAAAGACATCTTCGCTTAGTTCTGAAACAACCTATCAACCTTGATAGGTTGTTTCAGAACTCTACACTCAATACGATGCAGTAAAACAATATAACAATCAGAACAAAACAACATGCCTCAACCTTGTTCACCTCATCTTACGGGCGCACGCGTCCGTAAGATATTTGTTCGAGTGCGTCGCCAATGGCGCCAGTGCTGACGGCCTATGAACTGGCAGAATTGCAGGCTGCGTTCGCGGGCCTGCTGAACCACGAATCCGATAATCCTTTCACTCCCATCGATCCACTTACATACCGAGCCTCCGACGGCGATACCTGCCTGCATCTTGCGGCGCATCGTGGCAACATCCGTGCGGTCGAACTGCTCATCAAGGCCGGCCTGGATATCAACCAGCCGGGAGACATGGGGTATACCCCTCTCCACTATGCGTCCACGCCGGAAGTGATCGCGTTCTTGCTGCTTCACGGCGCATCGCCAAGTATCCGGAACGAGCTCGGCAATCTCCCTTTGACCAGGGCCTGATCTTGCGGGCTTCTTCCAGGCAGCCGCCACTCTTGGTTCGGCAGTATTAGCCATTCCCTTCTTATTGCGCGAAAATGCAAGGCTGCAACGCCCGCATTGCTTCGGACAGCAGCATGCTAATGATTTGGAGAATCTCTTGAAGTACGATACCTGGCGAATATTAACCTCGGCTCCGCACCGCGTATTTTTCCTGGGTGGCGTATTGCAATCGGTGCTGGTGATGATGTGGTGGCTGGCTGATCTTGCCGGGCGATTCGGCGGATTCTATCCGCCCATTGCCTGGAATGTAATACCGCCCGATGCGCATGCATTCCTGATGTTGTACGGGTTCTTTCCTTTCCTTATCTTTGGGTTCCTGATGACGACTTACCCGCGCTGGATGAATGGCGAGGAAGTCGGCCGGCAGTTTTATGTTCCGGGATTTCTATTGCTGGGGTGTGGTTTCCTGATGTTTTATGCCGGTCTGCTGTGGATGACAGCCATGTGGCTTTCGGCTTTGCTGGTGCTTGCTGGGTGGGGAGTATCGCTTGCGGGATTGTTGCGCGTGTACCTGCGCGCCAAGCATCCAGATAAACGCCACGCCCGCATTACCAGCATTGTGCTCGTGCTTGGCTGGCTGCTGGCGGCGGGCTGGTATCTGGGAGAGTTTGCCAGCTACGCCCTGCCTGTGATGTTGGCGAAAAGCGGCGGGATATGGGTGTTCCTGTTACCGGTGTTTTTTGCGGTCAGCCACCGCATGATTCCCTTTTTTTCGGCGAATATCATTCCGGAGTACCGTATTGTGCGTCCGAATTGGGCGCTGGCGCTGATACCGATAGGCGGGTTGCTGCATGCCGTGCTGGAAGTGGCCGGCTTGCTAGCCTGGACGTGGCCGGTCGATCTGGCGATGGCCTTGGCATGTTTGTATCTTTCTTGGGCCTGGCGGTTGCGCGCCAGTTTCACACAGCCGCTGCTCGCCATGCTGCATATCGGATTTGCATGGCTGGGTGTGGCCCTGTTGCTTTTCGGGCTGCAAAGTCTTGCTGCGTGCGCCGGGGAACTGATACTGGGCAAGGCGCCGCTGCATGCGCTTGCGATCGGCTATTTTGGTTCGATGGTGATCGGCATGCTGACACGGGTTACCCTGGGCCACTCCGGACGGAAACTGGCCGCGGATCGGCTCGCATGGGGAGTATTCCTGCTGTTCCAGGGAGCGGTCGTGTTGCGTGTGGCGGCTGATTTCCCGGGATTGGCATTCGCTGTGCGCGGGCCTCTATATCTGGGGGCGGCAACGATCTGGCTGGGATGTTTCGTGGCTCTGGCCAGCCGCTTCCTGCCGATCTACCTGACCCCGCGCGCGGACGGTAATCCCGGCTAGTCTAGCTTGCCAGCAACCGCTCGATTGCCGTGATCAGCGCTGGATCGTCCGGAGCCGTCATGCTGGAAAAACTGAGTGCCTGGGTTCCGGAACGATCGATCAGGTACTTGTGGAAGTTCCATTTCGGCCAATCGCCGGTCAGTTGCCCGAGCATGGTATAAAAAGGGTTGGCCTGGCCCTCGGTGACGGTGGTTTTGCCGAACATCGGGAAGTCCAGATGGTAAAAACCGGTGCAGAATTCAGCAATCTGCTGCTCGCTGCCGGGCTCCTGCGCACCGAATTCGTTGCAGGGAAAACCAAGGACCATCAGCCCATCCTCTTTGTACTCGGAATAAAGTTTCTGCAGCCCGGCATAGTGCGGCGTTAGCCCGCAATAGCTGGCGGTATTGACGACCAGCAACACCTTGCCGGCATATGCGCCGAGCGATTGCAACTGACCGGTATGCAAGCGTGGGAAGCTGTGCCGCAACAGCGGCGGTACGGAGCTGGTATCCCTCATGGATTTCCCTTCTGGAAAGTGGTGTGCCCTTATTGAATTATTGCAAAAGAGGCCTATCATGAAAACAAGTGCGCGGCGAGCCGCGCACGGTTCAACCGTAATTCCCAAGGACATTCTGCACTCGTACACTTCTTTCGCAACCACTCTCGGAGGAGATTCCATGATGAATACCATCGTCGTCGTCGCCAACGGTTCCCGTGCACGTTTCTTCAGCCTGCAGCCGGCAGAAACCCCCGCCTTTGAATCGAGCCCGCGTATGGTCGAGCATGGAGGGTTGGTCAATCCCGAACAGGAGGCCGCCGGCAAGGATTTGTGGTCGGACAACAAGAGCGGGCGCAACCGAAGTAGCGGCGGCGGCGGGGCGCACGGATACGATGATCACCGCGATCAGCACCGCGCGGAATATGAGCGTCGTTTTGTACAGTCAGTGGCCGGAGAAGCCGCCAGCCTCGCGCGCAGCCATGGCGCCATGCGCATGGTGGTGACGGCGGATAACCGCATGCTGGGCCTGTTGCGTGGCGAACTGCATCGCGCCAACGGTTTCGACCTGAAGGAAGTTCCCAAGGACTACAGCAAGCTTTCGGTGCAGGAACTGCACGAACAGCTGGCTGCGCTCAAGCTGGTGCCCGCGCGGCGCCGGCCCGGCGCGCTATGACGTTCATCTTACGGCGATGATTCCCTTGAGCAAAAGCGGAATGGAAGATGTCGCTTTTGCTGCGCAACGGCATGACATGGTGAATGAAGTCGCCGCCGTTGCGCGGGAAACCGGAATGGATTTCGCCGATGCGCATCCGATTTCGGGACGTGTGCTGGACGCGATGATGCGTGTCCCACGCCATGTTTTCATTCCCGCGATCGAGCGGGAGCTCGCCTACGAAAACCGTCCCTTGCCGATAGGCTTCGGACAGACCATTTCCCAACCCTATATCGTGGCCTTCATGACAGACTTGCTGATGCTTTCCTCAGGCGACCGCGTTCTGGAGGTCGGTACCGGCTGTGGGTATCAGACCGCGGTATTGGCCGAGCTCGGGTGCGATGTCTATTCCGTCGAGATCGTGGAGCCGCTCGCGGCGCAGGCCGCCCGAACGCTATCCGAGCTGGGCTATGCAAAAACGGTTCACACGCGATGCGGGGACGGCTATCAGGGATGGGAGGAATACGCGCCCTACGATGCCATTATCGTCACGGCCGGTTGCAACCATGTGCCGTCGCCGCTGCTGGCTCAGCTCAAACCGGGCGGGCGCATGGTGCTCCCGGTCGGTGAAGCATATGCTGGGCAAGAGCTGCGCCTGATCGAAACCGATGCCGACGGCCATGCACACCAGCACGATGTCCTGCCGGTGCGGTTCGTGCCGTTGACCGGCGGGCATTGACGTCGGCAGTTCAGGCGGCAATGCTGACAGGAATTCGCCGCCTGCCGAACTGTCCGGCGAATCTCTCGAAACGTCCGGCAATCGCCGTGCCGCAGCGCTCGCAACAGCCAGCGTCGGTCAAGGCATAGTGATCGATGTGGTACCAATCGCGTACGATAAGCGGATGCCGGCAATGCGGGCAGAACGTGGTACCGCCTTCCGGATCATGCACATTGCCGGTGTAGACATATTGCAGCCCTGCCGAGACGGCGATAGCGCGCGCCCTGGATAGGGTTTCCGGTGGAGTCGGCAGCCGGTCGGTCATTTTGTAATCGGGGTGGAATGCGGTGAAATGCAACGGCACATCGGTGCCGATTTCACGTGCCAGCCACTCGCTCAGTTGGCCGATCTCGCTATCCGAATCATTGCAGCCCGGGATCAGCAGCGTCGTGATCTCGAACCATACATCGGTCTCGTGCTTCAAGTAATGGAGCGTATCCAGCACCGGTTGCAGGTGGGCGCCGGTCAGCTTGAAATAGAAATCTTCGGTGAAGGCTTTCAAGTCGACATTGGCGGCATCCATCTTCGCGTAGAAATCGCGCCGCGGTTGCGCGTGCATATAGCCTGCGGTGACAGCGACGGCCTGGATCCCGGCCGCATGGCAGGCATCCGCCACATCCATGGCGTATTCGGCGAAAATGACCGGATCGTTATAGGTAAATGCCACGCTTTTACAGCCGTGGCGCTGTGCCGCGCGGGCGATGGCTTCCGGTTTCGCCTGATCCGCCAGGCGGTCGAAATCGCGCGATTTGGAGATATCCCAGTTCTGACAGAACTTGCAGGCCAGGTTGCAGCCTGCCGTGCCGAAGGACAGGATGCTGGAGCCGGGATAGAAGTGATTGAGCGGCTTTTTTTCGACGGGATCGAGACAGAACCCGGAGGAGCGCCCGTAGGTGGTCAAGACCATTTCATCCCCCAGCCGCCCCCTGACAAAGCACGCCCCGCGCTGACCTTCGTGCAGTTTGCAGTCGCGCGGGCAGAGGTCGCATTGGATCCTGCCGTCATCGAGCTTGTGCCAATAACGGGCCGGATAGCGTTCAGCCAGGGTGATTGGGGTATCCATTTACTCTTTCCACTTCGTCACGGTGTAACGCGCAAGCTTAATGCCTTCTTCCCAGAATTGGGCCGGCAGGCCTGCCTTCACCTTCAGGTGCGCCATGAAGTCTTCTGCCCGGGGTAATTGCTCCCACACCTGCGGCAAGAAGGTGGAGCGATGCAGGCGGTAATCCAGAATGATGCCGTCCACGCCCGGCCGGAGTTGCGCGAGAGCGTCCGCCTCGTCGGTAAACAGGAGGGGTTGCGGCGCGGACAGTAGCGACACCTCGACGCGAATCTGATCGAATTCATCCATGGCCAACGGCTCGAAGCGCGGGTCGCGGAACGCGGCCGCGACCGCGTTGGCACGCACATCGTCGCGCAACGGGCGGTGTGCCAGCAGGCTGCCGATACAGCCGCGGAGTTGCCGCGCCTGCGTCAGGGTCACGAAGGTGGCGCCCGATTGCTGCAGCCATGGCTGATCTTCATCATGCGCAGGCACGGGCAGGTCGAAGCGTTCGGCAATCGCGGTGCGCGCCAGCTTCAGCAGGATGAGGCCATGTTCGTTATCGTTCATCGGGCTCCTCCTCGGTAAAGGCAAATGCGCCATAGCCGACAACGCGCTGTTTGTCGCCGGCGGTGTCGCCCGAATTGCGCAGGTCGAGCATATATGGGTGCAGGCCGTGGTGGCGGGCTGCCAGCAGCAGGCCATTGACCGGCGTGCCGCCGCACGCCTGCTGATGGGAAATCGGTTGGCGCAGATCGAGAATGGCACGCGCCGTCGCTTCGTCGGTTTGGCGTGCGAGCGGGTAGGGCAGGTAGTGGGACAGGTCGGAACTGATCACAATCAGCGTTTCCGGACCGCCCCACAGGATTTCCAGCACTTCGGCGACCTCTTCCGCACTCGCCATGCCTACTGCCAGCGGCAGTAGCTTGAAGTCCGGCAGTAGAGTTTGCAGGAATGGCAGATGCACTTCCAGTGAATGCTCCTGTGCGTGCGCCGAGGGGCTGACGGTGACCTGCGGAAGAGCGGCGATCAGGTCGATGGCGGCGTGATCGACAGCGACTTCGCCGAGAGGCGTTGCAAACGCATCCACCCCCGGAAGGGCAAGGCCGCGTACTGCGACGCGGTGGGTCGGGCCGAGCAATACCACGCGGCGGACGCGGGCAGCGAATGGCCTGATCAGAGCATAAGCGCTGGCGGCGATGGGGCCGGAATAGATATAGCCCGCATGCGGGGCAATCAAGGCTTTGGGCGTCAGGTGCGGTACATTCGGCTCCGCTGCGGCGATCAGTGCGCCGACATCCTCTGCCAGGGCAGTGGTGTCGCCAGGGTAGAACATGCCGGCAACGGCGGCAGGTCGGGTCGTATGCATGACAATTCCTTATTAGAGCCTGCTAATAAGGTAGGGGCTGCGCCGCAGGAATCAAGGGCCGGCATGCTATGATTTTGTCATGCCTGAATATTATGTCCTCATTCCCGCCGCAGGAAGCGGCAGCCGGATGGGCGCGGAATCGCCCAAGCAATATCTGCCGCTGTTGGGCAGGCCTCTCATTCATCATACGCTCTCCGTTTTCTGCGGTCATCCTGCCATCGCACGGGTATTTGTCGTGCTGAGTCCGGATGATAATTATTGGACCGAGTATGATTTTTCCAGTTTCGAAGACAGGCTCGAAGTCCTGCGCTGCGGCGGTGCCACGCGTGCCGAGACGGTGCTGAACGGGTTGCGTGCCGCGGCCGGCGTGAATGAAGGGGATTGGGTGCTGGTGCACGATGCCGCACGTCCTTGCCTGTCCAGCGAACTGCTGGATCGGCTGCTCATGGAACTGGGGCGGGATCCGGTCGGTGGACTGCTTGCCGTACCGGTGGCGGACACGTTGAAGCGCGAGGGCGAACCGGGACGCGTCGGTTATACCGAGCCGCGTGCAGGGCTATGGCGTGCGCAGACGCCGCAGATGTTTCGCTACGGGCTATTGCAGCAGGCGCTGCTGGCGAGCGGTACGAAAGTGCCGACCGATGAGGCGCAAGCGGTCGAGCTGCTCGGGTATGCACCCAAACTGGTCATGGGCGATGGCCACAACCTCAAGGTAACCTATCCGGAAGACCTTGTAATGGCTGAACTGATATTGAAAGAGAACGGAAACTGAACATGCGAATCGGTCACGGTTTCGATGTACACCCGCTGGTGGCGGGGCGAAAGTGCATTATCGGCGGGGTGGATATCCCCTTTGAAAGAGGGCTGGACGGGCATTCCGATGCCGATGTGCTGCTACATGCGATTTGCGATGCCTTGCTGGGAGCGGCGGCACTGGGCGATATCGGCAAGCATTTTCCCAATACCGATCCGCGCTTTCGCGGGATCGATTCGCGCGCCCTGCTGCGTCACGTCTCGGCTTTGCTGAAGGAAAAGGGATACGGGGTAGTGAATCTCGATGCGACCGTAATCGCTGAGGCACCCAAACTGATGAAGCATATCCCGGCGATGTGCGCCAATATCGCGGAAGATATTGGCGTGCCGTTCGACTGCGTCAGTGTCAAGGCGACCACTTCCGAGCGGCTCGGGTTTACCGGACGCGGCGAAGGGATTGCGGCGGAAGCGGTATGTTTGATCGAGAAGGTCTGAAAAGGGAACGATAAGCAGTGGCTGCCTTCATAGCAGCCGCTCGAATTCTTCTGCCGTGACGGGTTTGGAATAGAGGTAGCCCTGCGCGTAGTCGCAGCCGATTTCTTGCAGGATATCCCGCTGCAGCTCCGTTTCAACGCCTTCGGCGATCACCTTGAGCTCCAGTTTGTGGGCCATGACGACAATGGCTTCGCAGAGGGCGAAATCGGGTGAATCCGGGGTCAGGTTCTGGACGAAGGACTGATCGATCTTGAGGAAATCGATATCGAATTTCTTCAGATAGGCGAGCGAAGAATAGCCGGTGCCGAAATCGTCGATGGCAACCTGGATGCCCGCATCGCGGAATTTGAGCAGGGTTGCGGTGATGTCCTCGTCCGCGTGCAGGAGTAGGCCTTCGGTGATTTCCACTACGATGGCGTTGCCAGTCAAACCGATCTCCTCCAGTTTTTCCAGCCAATGCCCGTGTCCCTTTCCTTCGGCGCGAAACTGCACCGGCGACTTGTTGATGCTGATCTGGAAGGCGGGAGAGTAGGTTTCCTGCCAGCGCTTGACTTGCATGGCCGCCCGATCGAACACAAGATCGCCCAGTTCGTTGATAACCCCGGTGTCTTCCGCGACCGGGATGAATGTCGCCGGACTGATGAAGCCATGCTGCGGGTGTTGCCAGCGCAGCAGTGCCTCGGCTTTGTGTATTTTCCCTGTGGCTAGGTCCACGATAGGCTGGTAATGGACGGCGAACTCCCCGTTGGCAAGCGCGTGGCGCATGTCGTTCACCAGCCGCATGCGTGCTTGGGCAATTTCTTGCATCGTGCTGGTGAAATAGTTGAAGCGATTGCGCCCGCTGCTCTTGGCTGCATACAGCGCCTGGTCCGCATTCTTGATCAGATTCTCGATATCCGATGTGTCGTCGGGAAATATGGTGATGCCGATGCTGGCGCCGACGTAGACCTGCTCGGCACCCAGTTGGAACGGAAGCGAGATGGATTCCAGCAGATGGCGTGCGATGCGATCGATATCGCCCATGTCGCTGAACTCCGGCAGAATGACCGTGAACTCGTCACCTCCCAGGCGGGCCACGGTATCGGATTCGCGTACGCAATTACGGATGCGTCGTCCGGCTTCGGCCAGCAGTTCGTCGCCCATTTGGTGGCCCAAGGTATCGTTGATTTCCTTGAAATGGTCGAGATCGATGAACATCAATGCAATACGCTCACCGTGGCGCTGGGCTTTCTTGATTTCCTGATCCAGTCGGTCACGGAACAGGCGCCGGTTCGGCAGGTGCGTCAGGCTGTCGTAGTTTGCCTGGGTCCAGATGAGTTCATCCGCTTGTTTTTTCTCGGTGATGTCGATGTGTGTGCCTGCCATATGGGTGGCACGTCCGGTTGGATCTCGGCGGGTTACCCTGCCGCGACTCAGTACCCAGATGTAGTCGCCATTCTTGCAGAGGATGCGGAATTCCGCGGAAAACTGGCTGTGTACGCTGTCCAGATGGTGCTTGATTGCATTCTGCAGTTCGGGTAGATCGTCAGGGTGGACTGCCTGCATCAGTTTTTCATGGCGGTTCTCAAATGCATTGTCGGCGTGGCCGAGCATTTCCAGAAAACGTTTCGAATAATCCAGTCTGTCGGCGGCGATGTCCCAGTCCCAAATGGCATCGCCGGCTCCTTCCAGCGCGAGACGCCAGCGCTCTTCACTCATGCGCAGCGCTTCCTGTTCTTGCAGGCGCATGCGCTGTTCCTCCTTGTACTGCTCGTAGTGGCTATAGATAAAGTATTGGGTAGTCAGGTATAAATTTACCGTCAGCAAATCAACCCAAGAGAAGCCGGTATCGATACCAGGGACAAACTGCGTCGAATTCAGCAGAACTAGGGTTGTGATCAGCCAGAGCAATCCGCTGCGCCGCCCTTTGAGAAAAAAAGCGGATGCCATGAAAAGGAAAAAAACGGAAATCCGGGTGATGTTCTGTGGCGCCAGCAGGTAAATGGCAAAGAACAGGAGGAAGAATACCGTGAGTGAGATGTTCGTAATCCAGTCGATCTGGTAGGCGGAGCGGTGCAGCCAATAGAGCATGAGGATGGAAAACAGGGTGAAACCGAAGTCCACCATGCCGAGCGTGACGCTTTCCTGCCAGCGAATAAACCCCATACCGAAGGTTACCAGCGTGGCGATAATGAACATTTTTCTTAGGAACGCTACTTTGGCCGAAGAGTCGCTTTGTTGCGATACGGCCAAATATTCCTGAGAGGAGGAATGCTGCGGGGTGGTCATGGTTTTTTTATAATGTAGCGCTCGATTACCGCTTGAATACTGCCATATATTTTGTACAGGGCCAATGCAAAGCCGCGTTTACAGGGCTTTCAGCAGTACTACCAACGCACCGCTGCCGCCGTCGACATCGCGCGCCTGGCAATAGGCGATCACTTCGTCGCGCTGCATGAGCCAGCTTCTTAGCTTGTGCTTCAGGATCGGTTCGCGGTTTTTCGACCCCAGCCCTTTGCCGTGAATGATGCGTATGCAACGGGCGCCGCGCTTGCGGCACTCTGCCAGGAATTGCACGACATAAAGCCTGGCTTCGTCGGAGCGTAGGCCATGCAAATCCAGTTGTTCCTGGATGACCCAGTGCCCGCGGCGCAACTTGCGCAGGATGTCGGGGGAGTGGCCTTCGCGCAGGTACAGCAACTCCTCGCCGCTTTCCAGTTCGTGCGCGGGAATGTAGTGATCGGACAGCGAGTCGGCAAGCGCCTGGTACTCATCTCGCATGAACTGGGTCGGAATCGGGCGCGGTTTCTTTGCGGCGTGCTGGACGCGTGCCGGCTGTTTCAGCGGGCGCGCATCCTTGATCGCCTCGCGGAACAGTTCGCTGTCGTCTTCAGGTTCGTTCGCCACGGTCATAAAAAAAGCGCACAGGGAGATGCGGTTATTTTCGCATTTCCCTGTGCGCTCTGTGTAGCGCTTGTGAAGTCTCAGTTAAGGCCGTCGAGGTAGCGCTCGGCATCCAGAGCGGCCATGCAGCCGGTGCCGGCGCTGGTGACCGCCTGGCGGTAGATGTGATCCTGCACGTCGCCGGCAGCGAACACTCCGGGAATGCTGGTAGCGGTAGCATTGCCGGCCCGGCCCATCTGGGTAACGATGTAGCCGCCTTCCATTTCCAGTTGACCTTCAAAAATATCGGTGTTGGGCTTGTGGCCGATGGCAATGAATACGCCTTTCAAATCGATATTCTTTGTGTCGCCGGTCTGGGTGTTCTTGATGCGCATGCCGGTCACGCCGGAGCTGTCGCCCAGCACTTCATCCAGCACGTGGAACAGTTGCAGCTCGATCTTGCCTTCCTTGACGCGTTCCATCAGCTTGTCCACGAGAATGGCTTCGGCCTTGAACTTGTCGCGGCGATGCACCAGCGTTACCTTGCTGGCGATATTGGCAAGGTAGAGCGCTTCTTCGACTGCGGTGTTACCGCCACCGATGACTGCGACTTCCTGATTGCGGTAGAAGAAACCATCGCAGGTGGCGCAGGCGGACACGCCCTTGCCGGCGAAAGTTTCCTCGGAAGGAAGACCGAGATATTGCGCGGAAGCGCCAGTGGCAATGATCAGCGCATCGCAGGTGTATTCCCCGCTGTCGCCGATCAGCCGGATCGGCTTCTCGCTCAGCTTGGCCGTGTGGATGTGGTCGAAGATCATTTCCGTGTTGAATCGCTCGGCGTGCTTCTGGAAACGCGCCATCAATTCCGGCCCTTGTACGCCATCGGCATCAGCCGGCCAGTTGTCGACTTCCGTGGTGGTCATCAGCTGGCCGCCTTGGGCGAGGCCGGTGACCAACACGGGTTTCAGGTTGGCGCGGGCAGCGTAGACCGCGGCGGAGTAACCGGCAGGGCCGGATCCCAGTATGAGCAGGCGGGCGTGCTTGGTGGACATGACTTCTACGACTCCTAGGTTAAATGACTAAAAACGGTTGCGCCGCCACGCAATATAACGCGGCGGCGGCTATGAACAGAATTCTACCAGCTTGGTTTGCAGGTCGGACGAGATCGAGTTTACCGCTTAGTTTTCCAGCAGGCTGCGCAACATCCAGGCGGTCTTTTCATGCACCTGCAGGCGCTGGGTAAGCAGGTCTGCGGTCGGTTCGTCACTGGCCTTTTCCACGATAGGGAACAGGCCGCGTGCGGTACGGGCGACGGTTTCGTTGCCTTCGACCAGCAGGCGGATCATGTCCTGCGCCTTCGGTACGCCGTCGGTTTCCTTGATCGCCGTCAGTTTTGCGAATTCGGTGTAGTTGCCCGGCGCTGCGAAGCCCAGGGCGCGAATACGCTCGGCGATCGGGTCGGTTGCCAGCCATAGCTCGTTGTACTGCTCCATGAACATGATATGCAATGTCTGGAACATCGGGCCGGTAACGTTCCAATGGAAATTATGGGTTTTCAGGTAGAGCGTGAATGTGTCCGCTAAAAGACGCGAAAGCCCTTCCGCGATTTTTTTGCGGTCTTTGGCAGAAATGCCGATGTCGATAGCGATACTCATGTTTACCTCCGAGGATTGGTTGTTGAGTAATACTTTAGCGGAGTCGCGCCGATAGCTCCAATTGACTATTTAAAAATTGTTAATAGAAATTATCGATCAATCCATTCCACACAAGGGCTTTTGGCCTGGCGGATTGCCTCCATCAGCACCTGTATGGCCTGAGGACGAGTGAAGCTTTTGCGCCACACCAGTGCCACGCGTCGCTTGGGCGTAGGTTGGGTAAACGGGATCATGCGCAGCATCGTGCTGTCTTCCCGGGTTGCATTGGAGGCGGTGCAGGGCAGAATGGTCATGCCAACGCCGGAGGCCACCATGTAGCGTATCGTTTCGAGCGAACTGCCCTCCAGCGTTTGTTGCATACCGCTCGCGGAAGTTCCACGCGCCAATGCAGGGCACACTTGCAGCACCTGGTCGCGGAAGCAGTTGCCGGCGCCCAGCAACAGCACCGGTTCGTTGCCCAGTTCTTCCGGCGGAACCGCATTTCTGTCCCGCCAGGCGTGATCCAGCGGAACGGCAACCTGAAACGGCTCATCATAGAGGGGGTGGATCACCATGCCGGGTTCTTCGAACGGCAAGGAAAGAATGGCAACATCCAGCTTGCCTTGCTTGAGCTGCTCGCGAAGCCCCGCCGTGTAGCTTTCCTGGATCAGCAAATGCATGTTGGGCGCCATTTCGCGCAGCACCGGCAGTATGGCCGGCAGCAAGTAGGGGCCAATGGTATAGATAGCGCCGAGACGTAGCGGATGCGCCAGCGGATCGCCGCTCTGCTGCGCGATGGTCTTGATTGCCGCTGCATTTTCGAGCGTGCGTGCAGCCTGCGTCACGATCTCTTCGCCGACTGGGGTGAGCGTGATTTCATTGGAGCCGCGCTCGAAAATGGTGACACCCAGCTCTTCCTCGATCTTCTTGATACCGACGCTCAGGGTGGGCTGACTGACGAAACAGGCCTGTGCAGCACGGCCAAAATGACGTTCGCGGGCCACGGCAACGATATAGCGAAGTTCGGTTAATGTCATATGAGTGGTTTCGCCATCGGTAAAGTTGGGTAAAATCCAATTTTACGCGGATATCGCCGAATCTCGACAGCATGTTCTTCCAGAAAAAAACGTCCTCTGCCTCTTCGCGGCGCACAGCCGTTCCAGAAAAAACAGCGGGACTTTTGCGCGAGGCCTGGTGGCTGCTATTGGTCGTCTGCGGAGCCTATCTCACGACGATTCTGTTTACCTATAGCCGCGACGATCCGGGTTGGTCTCACAGTGGCAGTGACGGTGCCCTGATTCATAATGCTGGCGGCGTAGTTGGTGCTTGGCTGGCCGATATGCTGCTTTACCTGTTTGGATTTTCTGCCTGGTGGCTGGCTGTGTTCGCGTTTTATGCGATGCGGCTGGTGTATCTGCGCCTGGAAAACCAGGGCCTGGGCGAGCGGCCGGTGCTATTGTTCAACGGCCTTGGTTTTGTGCTGATGCTGGTGGCTTCGAGCGCGCTCGAAGCCGGGCATTTCGCGGTTCTGGATGTGGCGCTGCCGTTGCAGCCTGGCGGCATGCTGGGCAATGTTGTGGATGGCATCGCGCGCGGCATGCTGGGGTTCGCCGGTTCGACCATGTTGCTATTGCTGGCATTGGCAACCGGCTTCAGCCTGTTCACCGGATGGTCATGGCTGACGATCACCGAGCGCTTCGGTACAGCGCTTGAAACGACCTATTTCTTCCTGCGGAATAGCTGGAGCGACTGGCAGGACCGGCGTGCCGGCAAGGTGGCGGAGCAGCTGCGCGAGGAGTACGTGGAGAGTGAACGCAAGCGTACCGAGGACCGTCCGCCGGTCCAGATCGAGGCTCCTGTGCTGGAAGTGCCGAAAAGCGACCGGGTCGAGCGCGAACGCCAGGTACCGCTGTTCCAGACGATGCCGGATTCCCCTTTGCCACCCCTGCATCTGCTGGACGAGCCGGCTGGCGAGGTCGAGGTGCAAAGTGCCGAAACGCTGGAATTCACCTCGCGCCTGATCGAGCGCAAGCTGATGGACTTCAATATCGAGGTCAAGGTGACCTCGGCGCTGCCGGGGCCGGTGATCACGCGCTACGAATTCGAGCCGGCCGCCGGCGTGAAAGGCAGCCAGATCACCAATCTCGCCAAGGATCTGGCGCGTGCGTTGTCGGTGGTCAGCATCCGTGTGGTGGAAACCATTCCTGGCAAGAGCTGCATGGCAATCGAAATTCCCAATCCCAAGCGGCAGGTGGTGCATCTCTCTGAAATTCTCGGTTCCCGGGTCTATGCCGAAATGGGATCGCCGCTCTCGATTGCCATGGGCAAGGACATTTCCGGCAAGCCTGTAGTGGCCGATCTTGCCAAGATGCCGCACGTGCTGGTCGCGGGGACAACCGGTTCCGGCAAATCGGTGGCGATCAACGCGATGATCCTCTCCCTGGTGTACAAGGCGGATGCCAGCAAGGTGCGCCTGATTCTGGTCGACCCCAAGATGCTGGAGCTCTCCGTTTACGAGGGCATCCCCCATCTGCTCGCGCCGGTGGTGACCGACATGCGCCAGGCGGCCAGTGCGCTCAACTGGTGCGTGGCGGAAATGGAAAAACGCTATCGCCTGATGTCGACGCTCGGCGTGCGCAATCTGGCCGGCTACAACCAGAAGGTGATCGACGCGGAAAAGTCCGGCATTAAACTCACCAATCCTTTTACGATTACGCCGGATAATCCCGAGCCGCTGGAAGAGCTGCCGCTGATCGTGGTCGTCATCGACGAGCTGGCCGACATGATGATGGTGGTCGGCAAGAAGGTTGAGGAACTGATTGCGCGCCTGGCGCAGAAAGCCCGTGCCTCGGGGATTCATCTGGTCCTCGCTACGCAGCGCCCCTCAGTGGACGTGATTACCGGCCTGATCAAGGCGAACATTCCGACCCGTGTTGCCTTCCAGGTGTCGAGCAAGATTGATTCGCGCACGATTCTGGATGCGATGGGCGCCGAGTCGCTGCTGGGGCAGGGCGACATGCTCTATCAGCCGCCAGGCACCGGCTATCCGCAACGGGTGCACGGGGCGTTCGTCAGCGACCAGGAAGTGCATCGGGTAGTGGAATATCTGAAGAGCCTGGGCGAGCCCGACTATGTCGAAGGGATACTGACCGGCGAATCCGAACTGAACGAAGGCGGCGAGGGCGGCATGGCGGGCGAAGGTGGCGGAGAAGCCGATCCGCTCTACGATCAGGCTGTCGCCATCGTGCTGAAGTCGCGCCGTGCTTCGATTTCCGCGGTGCAGCGTCACCTGCGCATCGGCTACAACCGCGCTGCGCGCCTGATCGAGGAAATGGAACGTGCCGGCATTGTTTCCGCCATGCAGTCCAATGGCAACCGCGAAGTGCTGGCCCCCTCGGGGGAGTGATGACCATGCCTTCTTCATTCTCCCTGGGGACGGCCTCGATCTGAACCAGACTAGCGAACGTTTGTCCTACCACGTCCCTCATTAATATAGGTAATCCATGCGTTATTTTTTGCTGCTCTGCTCCCTGCTGCTTTCTGTTTCGGTCCATGCGGATGAAGTCCAGAGTTTCAGGAATTTCTTCCAGCACACGACCTCCATGCGTGCGAAATTTCACCAGACCGTGGTGGACAATCTGGGGCGTAAGGTGCAGGAGGTTTCCGGCAGCATGCAGTTGCAGCGTCCCGGGCGCTTCCGTTGGGACTACGATGCCCCTTATGTGCAGCTCATCGTCGGCGACGGCAAGAAGGTCTGGCTGTTCGATCCTGATCTTAACCAGGTAACAGTGCGCCCGCTGGACAAGATGCTGGGCTCCAGTCCCGCGGCCTTGCTGGCGGGAAATCAGGATATCGACAAGACCTTCACGTTGCGCGATGCCGGCAAGCAAGGCGATCTGGCTTGGGTTGAGGCGACACCGAAAGCCAAGGATACCGGCTTCGAGCGCATCATGCTCGGCTTCAAGGGCGGCATGCTGCAGGAGATGGAATTGCGCGACAGCTTCAGTCAGATTACGGTGATTGAATTCAGTGGGCAGCAAGTCAATGCCAAGCTGGATGCCAAGGCCTTCGTGTTCAGCCCGCCGCAGGGTGCGGATGTGCTGAGCGAGTAGCGTGCATCAGCCGGGCGGGACGCGGGCGTGCGCCCGGCCTTGCAGCCACTCATCCCACATGCGAAGATAAGCCTGTTCCAGGTGCCGTACCGTTTTTTCCGGTTGAAACAAGGCGGCGGATCGGCGTGATTGCCGCAGCTTCTCCCTGAGCGCCGATAACGCATCCGGCTGGCGCGCGAGTCGGAGTGCCAGTGCTTCATACTGTTCCAGCGATTCCGTAATCAGTTCGGGCAAGCTCACTGCACACAATAAGCTGGCACCAAGTCTGGATGACCAGTGCGGCCCGCTACAAGTTAATACCGGCAAACCTTGCCACAGAGCATCGGCGGCAATGGTGTGGGCATTGTGCCAGCGCGTGTCGAGAAAGAGATCGGCAAGCTGCAGGCGAGCGAGATAATGCGCGTGGTCGCTAACAGGCGCAAAAATGAGTCTTTGGGGATCAACTCCTTGCCGCGTGGCTTCCTGTGCAAGATTCGACTGAGCGATTTCACCCGGCAGTGTGAGCCATAGGATGCTGTCAGGCACTAACTTGAGGAGCCGCAACCAAAGCGCAAAGATGGTAGGTTCAATTTTGTAGCTGGCATTGAAACAGCAGAACACAAATCCCTGGGGCGGCAGCCCGACATCGGCGCGACTGAGCGAAGTGGGCGCATTGGGTGTGCCAGTATCGTAAAGGCAATAGGTCTCTGGCAGCACCGCCGCTTTCTCGGCCAAGTAGGACGCATAGCCCTCTGGGCACACTATCGGATCCACAATGACGAAATCCAGAAATGTTGCACCCGAAGTGCCGGGGTAACCCAGGTAGTGCGCCTGAACGGGAGCAGGACGCATCGCCGGAATCTCCGGGTTCGAGTCGCGGGTGTAGCCGGCCAGGTCGATCAGAATATCGATGTCGTCCGCATGAATGCGCTGAGCGGCCGCGACTGTATCCATTTCCGAGAGGTCGTGCCAGTGGTCGCATGACGCGGCGATTTCCTGCTGGATGCGGTCTCCGGGCGCGCGCAGCAGTGAGTAGCAATGTACTTCGAAGCGCGCCCGGTCATGCAGCCGGTAGAGCGGTTTGCTGAGATAGCCGACCGGGTGGCTGCGGAAGTCCGGGGAGAGATAGCCGATGCGCAGGCGGCGATTTTGCCGCTCCATGTTATGCCGGAATGGCGGAATTTCACGAGTTGGAGCGGTTTTTTGCACCCGGGTGGAAATGTGGCGCATCGCATGCAGCCGCGTTTCCGGCGAAAGCGGCATGGCCAGCAGGGGCTGGGCCAGCCGCTTGTCTTGCAGCGGTGCGCCATGCGGTGTGCCATCCTCGATGAAATGTTGCAGCCTGTACAGGAATGCATCCCGGTCACGCCAGTGGCAATCTTCCTGTGCCTTGAGGTTGGCCGCGAGGTAAATGCTGGTCGCCAGATGGTCGGGCTGCAGAGCACGTTCGAGTTCGGCGGCATCCTGCAGCTCATCGCGATGCGGCAGCAACTCGGACAATATGCCGTGCGAGAGCGTATGCGCAGCCGCAAGCGCTTCCCGGGCCGGTTCGAATCGGCCCAGGCAGGCGAGAGCGACACCGTACTTCAGCTGCAGACGGGCATGGCGGGGTGAAACGGAGAGGCCGGTAGCGCAAGTTGCCAAAGCCGTTTCGTACTCGTGCAGCAGAAGCTGGCAGTCGGCCAGGTTGTAGTAAGCGTCGGCAAGGCGTGGGTGCGCGGCGACGAGCGCATGATTGTTCTCCAGCGCGGCTCTCGGGCGTTGTAATCGGAGCAGCAGCGCGCCCCGGTTGATCATGGCGTTGGCGTGACCCGGGGCCAGCGCCAAGGCCCGGTCGAAGGCTTGTAGCGCCGGCTCCAGTCGATCGAGCTTTTCCAGCGCGGTGCCGAGATTCGCCGCCGCGGTGGCATCTCCGGGGGCCAAAGCGCAGGCTTGCTCGCAGGCCGCCAGCATTTCCTGCCAGTGGCCGGTCTCATAAAATATGGCCGCCTTGGCTTGCTGGGCCTGCAAGTGGTCGGGGGCGATCGAAAGCGCCTGGTTGAATGCATCCAGCGCGTCGCCGTGGCGGCGTTGCATATGGCGCGCCACGCCCAGCAGAAACCAGCCCTGTGCGTTATCGGGAAAATGCTGCGTGCATTGCAGCGCCTCGGCCTCCGCCGGCACCGCCGCGCCCTGGCTCAACTGGCGAACGATGCACTCAAGCTTGGACTGGAGCTGGGAAACGGACATACGGCGGCATGATACTGGAGTTTAGAAAGCCGGCGCGCATACCACGCGCCGGATGGCCGGTCCGCTTTTTTGGCGCAGGGATTTCAGGGGTGTAGGCTGGTCTGCTGGTAGGTCGCGCTGCCAGATCCGCCCGAAGTGAAGGTGTAGGTTACGCCGGCCTGTGCTGCGTTGCTGCCGAAGAAGGCCCCGCTGGCATCAAAAGTGCCGATCGATGAGGCGGCACCGCTGACAGCGAAGCTGCTACCAGATATTGATCCCGACAAGCCGGATACGGAGTTGAAGCCGATATTCAGGTTGAAGTTGCTGATCGCACCGGTCCCAAAATTGGCGGTGAAGCCGTTCGTACCGAAGGTGGTCTGAGTGGAACTGACCAAGCTGTATTCGCCGATCAGATTGTTTGAGACCAGATAGGTCATGGAAGCGGTGGAGGTGGTCACGCATCCGCCTACCAGTTCGCAAGCGATGCCGGCAGCGGTGGTGTCCGTTCCCGCGACATAGGTGTATTGGTCGGGCTGGTCGATACGCGCTTCCTGACGAAACAGAACAGGCGTCCCCCAAGCTGGTCCAGCGGCATTCACCAGCGGTTCGTATGGGGTGTAGTGTGGAGGAGAGGATGCGTCGTCGACTTCTCCCGCCTGTCCCTTGTAGAGCACGATGTCGCCTGCCTTGTTGGCGAGATAGACTGCACCATCGCCGACCCGGACGATCAGTTTGTCGGTCATCGTGGCCAGGAATTCGGTACCGCGGATACCGATGGTCGCGACCGGCGTGTTGACCAGGTAGGTTTTCTTGTTGGTGTGGCCGATGGCCCCGGTTACGGCTCGCAGGCCGCCTTTGATCAGGCCGTAGAACCCTTTCTCGGTGCCGTCGGCTTTGCCGGGATAGTTGTAGTCATTGACCTTGAATTCCGTCTCAGGCGTGAGAGAAATGAATCCGCCGTCGGTAAAGCGGACCTGGGCGCGTCCATTGCCGGTCTGGATGGTGTCGCCGGTGCTGATGTCTTCCCCCTTGACCAGCGGCCGGGAGCGGCCATCAGGGCCGACAGCAACCGGGTTGCCAGCGGCGAATTCGACTTTGCCGGCGACGACGGCGAGTGCCGAGAGCGGATAGCAGGCGGAGAGCACGGCGATCAGCAGGGTACGCGGTTTGAGATTAAAGCTTGAGGCGGTGCGCATCTTGTTTTCCTCTCTTACCACTCGAAATCGTGGCGGAAGGTGACCGACAGCATCCAGCGGTCATAGTCGGTGATAGGAATATTCGAATCGTTTCTCACATAGCTGAGTTGCGGTTTGATCTGCCAGGCAGCAATGGGCAGATAGCGCGCACCGATGGAAAATTCGTATTGCCGATCGCGTTGCGATTCCGTGAAGAATGGTTTGACCCCGCCGTAATTGCGACTTTCATAATTGGCGGTGGCGAACAACACGGTCTTGGGATTCCATGTGATCTGCCCGCCGGTTCGCACACCGTGCAAATTGTGACCCATGTCCGGCCGGTTGGAGGCACGCTCATCCTCCTCGCCGATATAGGCATTCATGAAAATCACGGGGGAAAGGTCTCCGCTGAAGGCATGCCCGAATCCTGCGCCGACGAGGCGGCGATCAGCGTCGCGGATATCGGCGGAGGGATAATGCAAGCGCAGTGCCTGGCCGAACAGCGATATCTGATTGCGGTCGTCCAGATCGTGCTGCCACTGCGCGGCCACGCCATAGGCGTGGCGGTAGCGCTCATCGTCCAGGTAGAAATTGCCGTCCTGCACGGCGGCGGTGACGACATCGGGTCCGAGTTTGTGACGCAGGCCGAGATTCAGATCCAGCGTGCTGGTCTCGAACATGTTGCTCGACCAGTTGGTGCGTTCGGTGCCGCTGGCGTTGCCGAATACGGACAAGGTCTTGCTGATGGGGTAGTTGAAGCCGATGCCGCCGCCCAGGGTGAGGAAATTGTCGGATTTCTCCGCCGTGGCGCCGGATAGCGTCACCGGGAGGGGCAGGCCGCCGAAGTTGACGACCAGGGTTTGCGCACTAGGCGCGCCGTTGATGTTGCTGTCGTGGCCCATGGTCGCTTCGAGATAGGCATTGAAGCGAGTGGCATCGCCCAGCGCGCGGTCGATGGCCGACATGTAGCGGTTGATGGATTTGATCGCATCTTCCGGCGGATTCTGCTTAAGAATATTCTGGAATTCGATGCGTGCCGACTCGTTTTCGCCCAGCATGTAGTGCGCGCGGGCAATGGCGGCACGAGCGCCAGCGTGGTTTGGCTCGACGGCCAACACCCGTTCGAGTGCGAAAATGCCCAGAACGGCATTGCCGCTATCCACAGCGGAAAGTCCGAGCAAATAATCGAATTCGGGATTGCCGGCGTTTTCGGTTTCATGCGGAGCAAGCAGTTCATAAGCCTCTTTCGCCTTGCCTGCCTGCAGCAACGTTGCCGCTTGTTCGAGAGAATTTTCCTCAGCGCCGGCAATGCCGGGATTGCACCAGAGGCTGATGGAAAGAATAACCCCTATTACCCCTATACCCAACCGGGTATGAAACATTATTTATCCCCCTGCTTTATTTGCTGGAATGGTGACTGAAACGATATCGCTAGTCAATTGCAAAACACCCGGGATGCATAAAAAATGTAAGAAAAAACATGGCACTGCAAAGTGCTTCAGGAATCGAACTCAAGATGGGGCGATAGCGAGTTTGCAACTATAATGTCCACTTCATGATTTTTTGGATAATTCCGGATTTCCCGAATAATGGCCGACCTTTTTACGGATAACGAACCGCATGCTCCCTTGGCTGAGCGTTTGCGTCCCAAGACGCTGGATGAGGTCGTGGGGCAAAGCCATCTGCTTGGGGTGGGCAAGCCGTTGCGATTGGCTTTTACGTCCGGAAAATTGCCTTCGATGATCCTGTGGGGGCCGCCTGGCGTGGGCAAGACGACTCTGGCGCGTCTGATTGCCACGACTGCCGACGCGGAATTCATCCCGCTTTCCGCCGTGCTTTCCGGCGTCAAGGACATCCGTGAGGCGGTGGAGCGCGCGCAGCACACGCTGCAGCAATCTGGCCGTCGTACTATCCTGTTTGTCGATGAAGTGCATCGCTTCAACAAGTCGCAGCAGGATGCTTTTTTACCTTATGTAGAAAGCGGGCTGTTCACATTTATTGGCGCGACAACCGAGAATCCCTCATTCGAGGTGAACAGCGCATTGCTGTCGCGGGCACAGGTCTTCGTGCTGCAGGCACTGAGCGAGCCGGAACTGGGTGTACTGTTCGACCGCGCCTTGCAGTTGGAATCGGGCGGGCTCGCCGTGATGCCGGAAGTACGCGAACAGGTGCTGGGCTACGCCGACGGCGACGCGCGGCGCTTGCTTAACTTTCTCGAGCAGCTGTTCCATGCCGCGCACGCGGCGCAGGTCAACGATATCGACGAAGCGTTCCTCAACAGTACGCTGGCCTCCAAGCTGCGTCGCTTCGACAAGGGCGGCGAAGCGTTCTACGACCAGATTTCGGCGTTACACAAATCGGTGCGCGGTTCCAGTCCGGAT
>CAMLDQ010000023.1 GCA_946478965.1 uncultured Methylobacillus sp.
TGGCAAAGCCGACATCGGCGCGGGCCAGCGCCGGGGCGTCGTTGATGCCGTCGCCGACCATGCCGACCTTTTCGCCGCGTGCGATCAATTCGGCTACCTGCTTGTCCTTGTCCTGCGGCAGCACTTCGGCGAATACGGCATCGATGCCGACCTGTTTCGCCACCGCACGTGCGGTGGCGGCATTGTCGCCGGTGAGCATGGCCACCTTGATATGCAACGCATGCAGTCGCGCGATGGCGGTTTTCGAATCCGGCTTGATCGGGTCGGCAACCGCGACGATCCCCGCCAATACGCCATCGACGGCCAGAAACATCGGGGTTTCCGCGCGCGCAGCGGACTGCTGCGCCTGATCGTGCAGCGCAGTGCAGTCGATGCCGTGCTCCTCCATGAATTTATAGTTGCCGAAACGGACTTGCTTGCCGCCGATTTCACCGTGCACGCCTTGCCCGGCAACCGCCTGGAAGTTCTGTACTGGCAACAGCGCCAAATTGTGCCCCTTGGCGGCATTGAGCACGGCCTCTGCCAGCGGATGTTCGGAGCCCGCCTCCAGGCTGGCGGCGAGATGCAGCAGCCCGACGGTATCCCGGCCTGCGACAGGAATCAGCGAGGTCACGGCCGGCTTGCCCATGGTCACGGTTCCTGTCTTGTCGAGTATCACGGTAGTCAGGTTTCCCGCCTGCTGCAGCGCATCGCCGTTGCGGATCAGGATGCCGTGCTCGGCGGCTTTGCCGACGCCGACCATCACCGACATCGGCGTCGCCAATCCCAAGGCGCACGGGCAGGCGATGACCAATACGGTCACGGCCGCGACCATCGCGAAGTTGAGCCGCGGCTCCGGCCCGATATTGAACCAGATGACAAAAGTGACGACTGCAACGATCAATACGGCCGGGACGAACCAGGCGGAAACGGTGTCGGCCAATCGCCCGATCGCCGGTTTGGCGCCTTGCGCCTGCCGCACCATATCGACGATGCGCGATAAGGCCGTGTCTTTGCCGACGCGCGTCGCTTTAAAAAGAAAGGTGCCGCTTTTATTGAGTGTGCCGCCGGCGACTTCCGCGCCCACGGTTTTTTCGACCGGCATGGGTTCGCCGGTGAGCATGGATTCATCGACCAGGGAGTGGCCTTCGATCAATGCTCCATCTACCGGGATTTTCTCGCCTGGCCGGACACGCAGCGTGTCGTCGACGCGCACATCGGCCAGCGGAATATCGATTTCCTGCCCGTCGCGCACCACGCGGGCAGTCTTCGGCTTCAGGCCGATCAATCGCTTGACCGCTTCCGAGGTGCGGCCGCGTGCGCGCATTTCCAGCGCCTGACCGAGAACTACCAGCCCGATGACGACGGCGATCACGTCCCAGAACGGTTCGGCGGTGCCGGACGGGAATAACTGCGGCGCGACGGTTACGGTGAGCGAATAGCCCCAGGCCGCCGCCATGCCCAGTGCGATCAGCGTGTCCATCGTGGCGGTATGGTTGCGCAGCGATTTCCATGCGCCGATGAAAAACTGCGGGCCGGAGTACAGCATTACCGCGAGCGTTAGCAAGGCCAACGCGGGCGAGCCCCATTGCATCAGCGCGTGCGGCATGTCGCCGCCAAGCATTGCGGGGAAACCGAATGCCAGCGCCGGCAAGGCCACTGCCAGCGCGAACCGCGACTTGCGCAGCAATACATGGTAGTGGGCCACTTCCGCGGCCTGTTTTTCGAGTTCGGCGGATTCTTCGTCGACGATTTCGGTAGCGCGGTAGCCGGCTTGCTCGACCGCGGCGATCAGCGCGGCGGTTGCCGCTTCGCTGCGCACTTCGGCGGTATGATCGGCAAAGTTGACGTTGACCTCGCGGGTGCCGGCGACGCCGCGCAATGCTTGCTCGACGCCCGCAACGCAGCCGGCGCAACGCATGCCTTCAATGGATAGACGCAGGGGGGCAGTGGTGGTCATGTATCTAGCCTAAGCCCGTGATGGCGCGCGCGCAAGCGGTTCAATCCGCCACCTGATAACCTGCGGTGGCAATCGCCTTGGCGATTTCCTGCGCTGACTTCCGGCTTTCCACCGTGACGCGCTTGCTGGTAGGGTCTGCCTGGACGACGGCGTCTGCATCGGCCTGCTGGATGGCCTGGGTGATCGCGGCGGCGCAGCTGCCGCAACGCATGTCGCTTACAGTGAAAGTGTGCATGGGGACGCTCCTTGTCGATTGAGTGGTGATGCGATGCCACTGTGAACCTTCCCATGATGGCAAGGTCAAGAGAGGATGCAGGGTTGACCTTCCCATCATGGGAAAGTTTAAAGTGTGTCGAGCTGAATTTACGGGGTGATCCATGACGGCAATGAGCATAGGTGAAGCGGCGGCGGCTTCCGGCGTGACCGCAAAGATGATCCGGCACTACGAGGACATGCGCCTGATTCCTCCCGCGAGCCGTACGCAGGCCGGCTACCGCATGTATTCCGGGCGAGACGTGCATAACCTGCGCTTCATTCGCCGCGCGCGTAGCCTCGGTTTTTCGATCAAGCAGATCGCTGACCTGCTGGGACTTTGGCACGACCAGGCGCGCTCCAGTGCAAAAGTGAAGGCGATGGCCCTGGAGCATGTCGCGGAGCTGGAAAGCAAGATCGCAGAAATGCAGGCCATGAAGTCAGAGCTGGAACGCCTTGCCAACTGCTGCCATGGCGACCAGCGCCCCGACTGTCCGATTCTGGAGAAATTGGCGGGCGACGCTCCGGCCGATGCAAATTGATCGGATTGCGTTTGGCCCAGAGTAGCAAAAGCCGAATATGGCGCGGACGTTAAGGTGGAAACTGCAGGAGTCTCTCCGTGTTTACAGGGCTTTTAAAGTAGGCGCATAATAAATCCATGTATTCTGGAATAAGCCGTTTCATAGTGCTGTTTGCCATGCTGGTGTGCCTGCCGCTGAACGGGCTGGCGGCTATTGCCATGCCTGCCTGTGCGGCACACGGCCAAACGATGATGCTGCACGCTGATAGTCTGCAGATGGATGCCATGCCCGGATGCAATCATCATGACGAGTCCAGGTCATCGCATGGCAAGACGCCGTGTGATCACTGTTTTTCCTGCCATATGGCCTCGGCTCAAGCCATTTTTCCGCTCGCCTTTGCGGTGCATGCACTGGCGGCTGACCAGAGTTTTTCCGCAGTCATGGCGGCTACGCCTCAATCCCCTTCCTCATCCCTGTTCCGACCTCCTATCCTGACCTTCGCCTAGTGCTGAAGGCTGCATAGGTTTTTCTTCGTTCATCTGCCCCAAAAGGCTGGGTGCGTCTCTACGCCCTGCAGCTTTCAGCACTGTTGTAACGGCAGTTTCTCCTGCTGCTCCGGGCTTTGCATTTTTCAGCATGCTTTACCTTCTCGGCCCCGATGATGTGGAATCTGCCTCTACGACAACATTATGATTAAACGCATCTTTTAGACAAATAAATTGAAGGAACCATGCATCATGCGCATCCCTGGCCTCAACAAACTGATGGCTGCATCTTTTATCGCCCTCCTGGCTTTCGTTTCTGCCTTCGCCATGTCTGCTTATGCCGATGGCGCTCATCATTCCCAAACCTCGGCGGCACAGACCTATAGCGGTCGGGGCGAGGTGGTGGCCGTGGATCAAGCAGCCGGCAGGGTGAAGATGAAACACGAGGCCATTCCGGCTTTGGGTTGGCCGTCCATGACGATGTTTTTCCAGGTCGCCGATAAGTCACAACTGGATGGAGTACATGCCGGAAGTCGGGTGGAGTTCGTATTTATCAGGAAAGACGGCGGCGCACCGCTGATTACTGGAATCAAGCCAATCAGATAAGGTTCCGAATCGACGTGGTGAGCCCGCGACCGATTCTTCTGGAAATGAAAGTGAAACAGAAAATGAATGGAATCATACGATGCCTGTCGGCACTCATGCTCGTTGGAGCACTGATGCCAGTGCCGGTCCGAGCCGACGATTTGCCCGGGTCGCAGCAAACGCCGGTTACCAAGGGTGCCAGCCTGCAGGAGCTTCTGCAATGGGCCGATGCGCACAATCCTGATGTCGCTGCCATGAATTACGAGATTGATGCGGCAGCGAGCCGTATTGTCCCGGCGGGCGCGCTACCTGATCCGGTGTTGCGCGTCGAGTTGATGGATTTTGCCGGGCCGGCTGCGCCGCATGGTTTGAGTGTACTGCCAAACCGGGTGGGCGGAACCAAGTACACCGTCATGCAGAACTTCCCATTATGGGGAAAGCGTGATCTTCGTACGGAGATTGCAACGGCGGGTTTGAATGAGGCAAGTTCTCGCAGGACTGCGTTGCTTGCCGAAATTCATTCCAGGATAAAAATTGCTTACGCGCAGTTTTATCAGCCGTTTCAGCTAAAAAGGCTGGATCTGGATATTCTTGCACTGCTGCAAGACATTGAAGCAGTGACAAGAGCGCGCTATTCCAACGGGCTGGTGCCGCAGCAGGATGTGATCCGCGCCCAAGTCGAAAAAACCTTGCTACATTCCGAAGTTATCGCACTGGAAGCCGAGGAAAAACAGGCTTTGGCGCGTCTTAACGCGATCGCGGGAAGGGAGCCGAACGATCCAGTCGCCGAACCCCGAATGCTGCGGACCCCGCCTCAGAAGCTCGATGCGAAGGCGCTGCAGGAAAAAGTGCAGCGCAACAATCCGATGCTGCGCACGCAGGATGCACAAATTACGGCCGCCGAAGCCAACCGTCGCCTGGTCGAGAAAAACCGTTATCCGGATTTGACGCTGGGGCTTGCACCAACGCAACGCGGCGGCGGAATCGATGGCTGGGAAGCGATGGTGGAAGTGAATATCCCGATCCGTTTCGATACGCGCCGAGCCCAAGAGGCGGAGGCCAGTGCGATGCTCGGCGCGGCACAAGAGCGGCAGCAGGCGATCGCCAATAGCGTGGTCGGCGAACTGCAAGAGACCATCGCTGCCTACCAGGCGGCCAAAGAGCAGGAACTGCTGGTTGCGCATACATTGTTGCCGCAGGCTGAACTGACTTTTCGCTCCGCGCTGGCAGGCTATGAAAACGGCAAGGTGGATTTTGCGACCTTGCTCGACGCACAACGTGCCATATGGCGTGCAAAACAGGACAAGATCAAGGCGCAGGTCGAGCAGGAGGTGCGTCTGGCAGCCATTGAAAGAATGATTGGGGAGGAGCTATGAAACGTTCCGTCGTATGGATTGCATTGGGAATCACCGCGATAGCGCTTGCCAGTGGCGGCGGCTACTGGTTGGGCCTGCAGGCGGATCATCCACAGGCCGCCATGTCGGCGGCGCATTCTGTGCCTGCAGAGCGAAAGATTCTCTATTACCGTAACCCCATGGGCTTGCCGGATACCTCGCCCGAACCGAAAAAGGACAGCATGGGTATGGACTATATCCCCGTATATGCGGATGAGATGCCGTCTTCCGCAGACACCGGGCCGAAAGTGCTTTATTACCGCAACCCGATGGGGCTTGCAGATACCTCGCCAGTGCCGAAGCAGGATTCCATGGGGATGGATTACGTTCCGGTCTATGCGGAAGATATCGCCTCCGGGAATCAGGTGAAAGTCAGCCCAGACAAGGTGCAGAAGCTGGGCGTGAAGACTGCGCCTGCGGAGATGCGTGAAATGGTCGGTACGGTGCGCGCCGTAGGCAAATTCCAGGTGGATGAGCGACGCCTGCATACGGTGACGACCAAGTTCGAAGGCTACATCGAGAAGCTATACGTTAACGCGACCAGTCAGCCGGTAAAACGTGGCCAGCCATTGATGCAAATTTACAGCCCGGAACTGGTGTCTGCGCAGGAGGAGTACCTGATTGCCTGGAACGGCAATCAGGCGCTCGAAAAGGGTACGCAGGAGTCGCAAGTGGGGATGCGCGATCTGGCCGAAAGTGCGCTCAAGCGACTGCGCAACTGGGATATTTCCGATGGCCAGTTGCAGCGCCTGCAGCAGGAAGGAAAGGCGACGCGCACGCTGACGCTCTACTCCCCTGCGAATGGTGTCGTGCTGGAGAAGGGCGCGGTGGAGGGTATGCGTTTCATGCCGGGCGAGCCGCTGTATCAAATTGCGGATTTGTCGCGGCTGTGGCTGCTTGCCGACGTATTCGAACAGGATTTGGCGCAGGTGCACGTTGGCCAGAAAGTCAGTATCGATGTCGATGCTTATCCCGGGCGCGCATTCGGTGGCAGGGTCGCTTATATTTATCCTACGCTCTCTCCGGAAACTCGCACCGTTCAGGTTCGGGTGGAGTTGGCCAACCCGGGAGGCATGCTCAAGCCCGACATGTTTGCCACGGTGCAACTGGTGTCAGACTCAGGCCAGCCGCAAATGCTTGCGGTGCCGGATTCGGCCATCATCGACAGCGGTACCCGCCAGATGGTGCTGGTGCAACGTGGCGAAGGTTTGTTTGAGCCTCGCGCCGTCAAGCTTGGCATGCGTGCAGATGGGTATACCGCGATTCTTGCGGGGCTCAGTCCGGGTGAAGAAGTCGTGGTGCGGGCCAATTTTCTGATCGACGCCGAAAGCAACCTAAAGGCGGCGCTCGGCAGTTTCGGCGACCCTGTGACTCATGCATCGGCCGCATCCTCCGGTCGCGAAGAGCGCTGACATGCTGGAACGTATTATTGCCTGGTCGGTCCGCAATGTTTTTCTGGTGTTGCTGGCAACCTTGTTTGTGGTGGGTGCGGGGGTGTTTGCGGTGCTCAGGACGCCGCTGGACGCGATACCGGATCTTTCCGATGTGCAAGTCATCGTCTATACCGAATATCCCGGCCAGGCGCCACAGGTGGTGGAGGATCAGGTGACTTACCCCATCACCACCACCATGCTGTCGGTACCTAAATCTAAGGTGGTGCGTGGATTTTCATTCTTCGGCGCAAGCTTCGTCTATGTCATTTTCGAGGATGGCACCGATATCTACTGGGCACGTTCGCGCGTTCTGGAGTATCTTAATTCCGTCAGTGGAACTCTCCCGCGTGGTGTGACGCCGACGCTGGGGCCGGATGCCACCGGCGTAGGCTGGGTATACCAGTATGTGCTGCTGGCTAAGAACCGCTCCCTGGAGGAGCTGCGGACGATACAGGATTGGTTTCTGCGCTACCAGTTGACCAAGGCGCATGGCGTGTCCGAGATTGCCAGCGTGGGCGGCTTCGTCAAGCAATATCAGGTAGTGCTTGATCCTCGAAAACTGCAGGCATACGGCGTATCACCGGCCCGCGTCACGCAAGTGATACGGGACAGCAATCGCGATGTCGGCGGGCGCGTGGTGGAAATGACCGAGACCGAGTACATGGTGCGCGGTAAAGGCTATCTGCGCGGCATCCAGGACCTGGAAACGCTGGTGGTCAAGGCCGACAAGGGGACGCCGGTTCTGCTGCGCGATGTGGCGCGGGTCGAACTCGGACCGGAAGAACGTCGCGGCTTGGCGGAGTTGAACGGGGAAGGAGAAGTTGTCAGCGGCATTGCCGTGGCGCGTTACGGACAGAATGCGCTCGACGTTATCCGTAACGTCAAGGACAAGCTCAAGGAAATCTCCAGCGGCTTGCCGGCAGGTGTCAACGTAGAAACCGTCTACGACCGTTCCGAGTTGATCAAGCGTGCGATCGATAACCTCAAGTCAACGCTATTCGAGGAAAGCGCAGTCGTCGCGCTGGTGTGCGTGTTGTTCCTGATGCACGTGCGTAGCGCATTGGTGGCCATCCTGATGTTGCCTGTCGGAGTGCTTATTGCCTTCATTCTGATGCACTGGCTGGGGCTCAACTCCAATATCATGAGCCTGGGAGGCATCGCCATCGCTATCGGTGCCATGGTCGACGCAGCGATCGTCATGATCGAGAACGCACACAAGCATATTGAGCGTGCGCCCGCTGGAACATCACGCGTTCAGTTGACGATCGCTGCGTGCAAGGAAGTCGGACCGGCGCTATTCTTTTCGTTACTGATTATTACCGTTTCCTTCCTGCCGGTATTTACCCTGGAAGCGCAGGAAGGCCGCATGTTCCAGCCGCTGGCTTATACCAAGACTTTTTCGATGGCTGGAGCGGCTTTGCTGTCCATCACTCTGGTCCCGGTGCTGATGCTTTTGTTCGTGCGCGGCAGGATCATTCCCGAAGCCAAAAATCCGATCAACCGCCTGCTGATCTGGGTGTACCGGCCCATCATTGGCGCAGTGATGCGTTGGAAACGCGCTACCATTCTGGCTGCGCTACTGATCTTCGGGGTATCGTTCTATCCGCTGACCAGGCTCGGCAGCGAATTTATGCCGACCTTGAACGAGGGCACGCTGCTCTACATGCCTGCCAGCTTGCCGGGCATGTCCGTCACCAAGGCGGCAGAAACGATGCAGACCCAGGACAAGATCATCAAGCGGTTTCCGGAAGTGGCCTCGGTATTCGGCAAGGCTGGCCGAGCCAACACGGCAACCGATCCGGCACCTCTGGAAATGTTCGAAACCGTCATCAATCTAAAGCCCGAGTCGGAATGGCGCCCTGGGATGACCATCGACAAACTGATTGCCGAACTCGATCGGGCGGTGCAGCTGCCGGGGGTGAGCAATGCCTGGACCATGCCGATCAAGGCGCGGGTCGATATGCTCTCCACCGGGATACGCACGCCCATAGGCATCAAGGTGTTCGGCAAGGATCTCGGTGAAATGGAAAAGCTGGCTAAGGAAATCGAGCGGGTCGTCAAAACGGTACCGGGAACGGCCAGTGCCTATGCTGAGCGTATAACAGGCGGGTATTACCTTGTTATTGAGCCCGACCGGCAGGCGCTGGCACGCTATGGTCTGGCCGTCGGTGACCTGCAGGATGTGATCGGCAGCGCCCTCGGCGGCGAAATGATCACCACGACAGTCGAAGGGCGCGAGCGGTTTGGCGTGATTACGCGCTATCCGCGTGAGTTGCGCTCCGACCCGGACACCATTGCGCGCGAAGTGCTGGTCCCGACTGCGGCTGGTTCACTGATACCGCTTGGACAGCTGGCACACATTTCCCTGGAGAAAGGGCCGCCCAGCATTCGCACCGAGAATGCGTTACTGTCCGCCTACATCTTCGTCGATATTCGCGGTCGCGATATCGGCCGCTATGTGGCCGATGCACAGAAGGCCGTGCGGGATCGGGTCAAGTTCCAGCCCGGCTACTACATCACCTGGAGCGGCCAATTCGAATATATGGAACGCGCCAAGGAGCGTCTCAAACTCGTGGTGCCGCTGACGCTGTTGGCTATATTCGCTCTGCTTTACATTAACTTCCGCCGCATGACGGAAACCCTCATCGTCATGCTCTCGGTGCCGTTCGCACTCGTCGGTGGCGTCTGGCTGATGTATTGGCTGGGGTACAACATGAGCGTGGCGGTAGCGGTCGGTTTCATCGCGCTGGCCGGTGTGGCGGCAGAGACCGGTGTCATTATGCTGATTTACCTGAATCATGCCTATGACAAAATCAGGGCAGCGCGCGAGCAGGAGGGAAGGCCGTTGACCGTCGCCGACCTCTATGCCGCGGTGATGGAAGGTGCGGTGGAGCGGGTGCGTCCCAAGGTGATGACCGTGGTGGCGATCATGGCCGGCTTGTTGCCCATCATGTGGGGCAGCGGCACCGGGTCGGAAGTGATGAGGCGCATCGCCGCGCCTATGGTGGGGGGGATGGTGTCGTCTACCGTGCTGACCTTGATTGTTATTCCAGCCATTTATGCCCTGGTAAAGCAGTACTCGCTGAAACCGGAGGGAGGCGCGTGAAAATGCGCCGAAACAGTCAGGGGCGATAGACTTGCCTGCTACAGCCGTAGCAGGCCTTCGGGGGTATGAGGATGGCGGGGTTACAGAGAGCCTTCGTCCCAGCTTTCGTCCGGCTGGTAAGCGGCCACCCAGGCAGGGAGCGCTTCCGGCGGCATCGGGCGGGCAATGCCGTAACCCTGCGCGATGGTGCAACCCATGCGCAACAGGTGCAGGCCATGGTCGGCCGTTTCCACGCCTTCCGCAATGACCTGGCGCTGGAACTCGCGCGAGAGGCTGATGACCCCCGCGACCACGGCGAGGTCGTCGCTGTCGTGCAGCATGTCGCGTACGAAGGACTGGTCGATCTTGATCACCTCCACCGGCAGGCGCCGCATGTAGGTGAGCGAGGAATAACCGACGCCGAAGTCGTCCAGTGCGAAGCTGACGCCGAGCAGTTTGCAGCTGTTGATGGTGCGGGCGACGCTGGCGATGTCCTCAATGGCGGCGGTTTCGGTAATCTCCAGTTCCAGCCGCTGCGGCGGCACGCCCGGGAACTGACCAAGCAGTTCGGTCAGCCGGGCGGCGAAGTCGGGGCGCGTCATGTGGCGCGGAGCAATGTTGACGCTGACCTGCAATTCGAGTCCGGCCTGGTGCCATACTTCGATCTGGCGCAGGGCTTCCAGGATCACCCATTCGCCCAGGGGGATGGCGAAGTCGGTATCTTCCACGACCGGCAGGAATTCGGCCGGCGAACGCAGCCCGCGCTCGGGATGCTGCCAGCGGATCAGCGCTTCGGCGCCGACGACGGTGCCGTGCCGCATGTTGACCTTGGGTTGGTAGAACAGGCGGAATTCACCGTTAGGCAAGGCGGCCTCGATGTTTTCGCGTTCCTGGCGCAATCCGCGCGTCTGGCGGTCATGTTCGGTGTCGAACAGATGGTAACAGCTGCCGCCGTTGACCTTGGCCTGGTACATGGCGTGGTCCGCATGCCGCAGCAGGGTGTCCGGTTCGCTGTCGTCGAAGGGGAACAGCGTATAGCCGATGCTGGCGGAAACGTGCATGGCCTTGTCCGCCACCAGGAAAGGTGCCCGGATCGCCTGCAGCAGCCGGTTCAGCGTTTGTTCGCACTCCTGGGCGGATTGCAGGTTGCATAACAGCAGCGCGAACTCGTCCCCACCCAGACGGGCGACGGTATCGCTTTCGCGCAGGCAACTGCGTACCCGGCTTGCCAGTTCCACCAGCAGCCGGTCGCCCGCGTCGTGACCGAAGTTGTCGTTAACGGGTTTGAAGCCGTCAAGGTCGAAATAACAGACGGCGAGGATTTCCTTGGATCGTTGCGCGCGCGCCACAGCCTGATGCAGTCGATCGTCCAGCAATGCCCGGTTGGGTAGTTGCGTGAGCGCATCGTGATAAGCCATGTGCTCGAGGTTCTGCTGCTGTCGCTTTGCCTGGGTGACGTCGGAGAATACGCCGACATAGAACGCAACGGCCTTTTCTTCTGTGGTTACCGCAAACAGTTCCAGCGCGGCATCAAAGAGTTCGCCGTCCTTGCGCCGGCAAGATATCTCGCCGCGCCACTCGCCGGGCGTGTCGGAGGCCAGCCAGAGCGTTTGGAAGAAGCTGTCGTCATGCACGGAAAAACCCAGCTCCCCCGGGGTGCGCCCCAGCGCTGCCCCGCGCGAGTAGCCGGTCATGCGGGTAAAGGCCGGATTGATTTCGATAATACGGGTGCTCGGGTCGGCGATGAAGATACCGTCGTGCGTATGGTCGAACACGCTGGCCGACAGGCTCATGCGCTCGGCATTCTTGCGCAGGGTCGTGACCATCTCGCCCAGTTTGTCGCGCATGCTGAGCACATTGAACATCAGTGTTCCCGGCGCGGCGTGCAGGTTGTCTTTCTCCAGATCGCCCGCCGCAATCCGCTGCACGACATCAATGGCGACGGCCGGATCGTCCCCGATCGGATCGAGAATCAGTCTGCGCATCTGCCACAGGATCAGCCCGATCAGCATGACGGCGATCACCGCGCCTGTCAGTATCACGAAGAGGGATTTCGCCAGGCCTGCCGTACGCGCTTCGCTTCTCGGATAGCTGATGGCAACGCTGAAACCCCAGCTGGGAATGTCTTCCCGCACGGTCACCCACTCCGGATCCAATCCATTCAGAACGTGCTCTGCGGAAGGATAGGGGATGTGCGAGGAGAGAAAACGGATTTTGTCCTTGTCGTCCAGCACGGCGGCAAAGCCGGCCTGCATGAAACGGGTGTTCTCGACCGCCTCGCGCAAGACCTTCATGTCGACCTTGTAGCCTACATACCAGGCACCGATCACCTTGCCGCTGGCATCGCGCATCGGTTCATAGCGGGTAATGTAGGGGCTGCCCAGGATGTCTACTTCACCTTGGAAGGGAAGACCTTCGCGGAGTGCGGCGATGGCTTTGCCATGAGGGGCGAGCAGAGTGCCGACCGCACGGCTGCCGTCGTTACGGCGCACATTGGTGGCGACACGCACGAACTTGTCGCCGGATTTGACGAACAGCGTGGCGGTGCCGCCCAGGATGTCGGTGACTCCATCCACGAGTGCGAAGTTGTTCGTTTCGGAAGTGGCGCCCAGCAATAACCGTGGGACGGCCATCCCCGCCACCTGGGTAGTGCCGTCTATGGTCGGAATGCCGATTTCCTCGCCGCGCCCTTTGAGCAGGCGCATTGAGGAGTAGACCTGTTCACCGACCAGTTCATCCGTCACATTGAGGATGCGGATCAGCGTCTGCGCCTGAACGCGCGCCGCCGCCTGGATGCTCTCGATCTGCTGGGAGGTTTGCTGCCGGCTCAGGAATGCGGTTCCCGCCACCAGCAATATCAGAACCGGCAAAAGGAAGCGCCAAAGTGTGGAAAACTGTTTTTTCATTATCTTGGGATGAATTCCAGCGCACCCTGGGGGCGAGCCGGCATTTTCCCATAATTCCCCCTTGGTGGGCAGGCTTGTGCCTATTTCGCCCTTTCTGGAAGCCGTACTTCAGATGGTTTCGTCGACGGCGGTGGTGAGGTCGCTCTTGCGCTGGTTGCGATGACGCCGATCGGTCCCGGCGCGCAATTCGTCCAGCACCGGCTCGTTGCGCACGCGGCGGCAGACCTTGCGCCTGTCGTTCCCGGCGGTTGCTTGCCGGGGGGCAAAGCGCGGGCGGATAGCAGGCTCTGCGGGCGCTTCCTGGTGCTGACGGTAGATCATCGGTGGCAGGGTGCGCTCCTGTACCGGGTGTGCGGCGGCGACACGCTCGGTGGGCTTGACGTCTCCCGCGTCGGGCACGGGTTTGACGATGGGCGGTAGATTTTGCACATATTGCATGGCGTCATGTTCTCGCGGTATCTAAAAAATGGACGCAAGCGTTCAAACAAAAGTTCGGTATCGCTTGATTAACATAGTAAAATACTCGGTTATGGAATCGCCCAAGCAGCTCACCTCCTATCGCCCATACTGGGCCAAGCGTTTCGGCACCGCGCCGTTTTTCCCGATGTCGCGCGCCGAAATGGATGCGCTCGGCTGGGATTCCTGCGATGTCATTCTCGTCACCGGCGATGCCTATATCGACCATCCCAGCTTCGGCATGGCGCTGATCGGGCGCCTGCTGGAAGCGCAGGGTTTTCGCGTCGGCATCATTGCGCAGCCTGACTGGCAGTCTGCCGAGGCGTTCCGGCAACTGGGCAAACCCAATCTGTATTTCGGCGTGACCGCGGGCAACATGGACTCCATGGTCAATCGCTACACCGCCGACCGCAAGATACGCTCTGACGATGCCTATACACCGAACGCCGCCCCTGGCAAGCGCCCGGATCGGGCGATTCTGGTCTATGCCCAACGCTGCCGCGAAGCGTATGCTGACGTCCCTGTTGTTATCGGCAGTATCGAGGCTTCATTGAGGCGCATTGCGCATTACGATTACTGGTCGGACAAGGTGCGGCGCTCCATCCTGGTGGACTCCAAGGCCGACTTGCTGATTTACGGCAATGCCGAACGCGCGCTGGTCGAGCTGACGCACCGCCTCGCGGCCGGCGAAGCCATCCGCGATATCACCGATTTGCGCGGTACGGCTTTCCTGCGCAAATCCATTCCGGAGGACTGGCTGGAAGTCGATTCCGCAATGATGGACCGCCCGGGCCGGGTGGACCCGCATCCCGATCCGTACGCGATGCAGATGAGCGAGGGCGCCGCGTGTGCTTCCGATGGTGTTCCGGATGCGCCAAATGCCAAACCGATCGTCATTCATCGCCCCGCGCGCGCGCCGCGCGAGCGGCAGGTGGTGCGCTTGCCGGATTACGAACTGGTCTCGGTCAATCCGGTCATGTACGCGCATGCGTCGCGTGTACTGCATCTGGAATCCAATCCCGGCAATGCGCGCGCTCTGGTGCAGCGTCATGGCGACCGCGAGGTCTGGCTGAATCCTCCGCCGATCCCGCTGACAACGAAGGAAATGGACTATATCTACGGCCTGCATTACGCACGGGCGCCGCACCCGGCTTACCAAGGGGCGAAGATTCCGGCATGGGAAATGATCCGTTTCTCGGTCAACATCATGCGCGGCTGTTTCGGCGGGTGCACTTTCTGCTCGATCACCGAGCACGAGGGCCGCATCATCCAGAGCCGATCGGAAGAATCCATCCTGCACGAGATCGAGGAAATCCGCGACAAGGTCGAAGGGTTTACCGGCACCATCTCCGACCTCGGCGGCCCGACCGCCAATATGTACCGCCTCGCCTGCAAGAGCGAGAAGATCGAGCAGTCCTGCCGCAAGCTTTCCTGCGTCTATCCGGACATCTGCGACAACCTCAATACCGACCATTCGGCGCTGGTGCAGCTGTACCGCAAGGCGCGTGCGATTCCCGGCGTGAAGAAGATATTGATCGGTTCCGGTCTGCGTTACGATCTTGCCGTCAAGTCGCCGGAATACGTGAAGGAACTGGTGCAGCATCATGTCGGCGGCTATCTCAAGATCGCGCCCGAGCACAGCGAGGAAAACGTACTTTCGAAAATGATGAAGCCCGGCATGGGCGCCTATGACGAATTCAAGCGCATGTTCGAGAAATTCTCGAAAGAGGCCGGCAAGGAGCAGTACCTGATCCCGTACTTTATCGCCTCGCACCCCGGCACCACGGATGAGGACATGCTGAACCTCGCGCTCTGGCTCAAGGCCAACAACTTCCGCCTCGACCAGGTGCAGACCTTTACCCCGACGCCGATGGCCATGGCTACCGCGATGTACCATTCCGGCAAGAATCCGCTACGCAAGGTGACCAAATCCAGCGAGGATGTCGCCGTGCCCAAGGCCGGGGGCAAGCGGCGCCTGCACAAGGCTTTCCTGCGCTATCACGATCCGGCCAACTGGCCGCTGCTGCGTGAGGCGCTGAAGGAAATGGGGCGCGCCGACCTGATCGGAAACGGCAAGCGCCATCTGGTGCCGAGCTGGCAGCCGGCCACCGCCAAACCGTCGGAAGCCAAGCACGGCCCGCGCGGAAGCGTGCCCAAGGTGCGCGGCTACAAAAAGCCGGCGCCGCGCCATTATTGAAATAGGCTCTTAGTCCACGAACCGGGCGAGCTGCTTCATCACGCCATTCACGTCCCACAGGGCCCATAGCTCGGCGATCTTGCCATCGGTGAACGTGAAAATGGCGACCCCATCCCATTTGATCTTTGCATGCGTCGGGGCGAAGCCGAACAGTTCGCCGCGGTGGATGCCGGTATACAGGATGCGGGCATAGGCGCGGTTGTCTTCGGCGACCACGTCGACAACCTTGCAGCGGTATTCCCCGAGCGCCTGGTGTACCTGGTCCAGATAATTGCAGAACCCGGCGTGGCCGTGCTCGACATGGCCCAGCGAGCCGCGAAAGGCGAAGTCCTCGCTCAGCAGTTCGGGGATGACTTCCTTGTCGGCCTCATTCCAGACCGCTTCGTAAAACTTGTGGACGGTTTCCTTATGCGGGTGCATATCCACCTCCTCCACCAAATTTTCCGGTGTCAACTCATTTTGCGCGTGTAGGAGGTGGGATGCAAGCGCCTCAGAAACGCTCGTTTTCCTTCAGGTAGCGCCATTCTCCGGGCGGCAGGTTGGCCAGTTTGACCTGGCCGATGCGTACGCGTTTCAGGCCGACGACTTTAAGGCCGACCAGTTCGCACATGCGGCGGATCTGGCGCTTCTTGCCCTCGCGCAGCACAAAACGGAGCTGGTCTTCGTTCTGCCAGCTGACCTTGGCCGGCTTCAGCGGTTTGTCGTCCAGCGAGAGTCCGTGGTTGAGGAGCTTCAAGCCCTGTTCGGACAAGCTGCCCTGCACGCGTACGAGATACTCTTTTTCGATTCTGGAATCGTCGCCGATCAGCAGTTTTGCGATGCGCCCGTCTTGCGTCAGCACCAGCAGGCCGGTGGAGTCGATATCGAGGCGGCCGGCAGGTGCCAGGCCTCGCAAGTGTGCGGGCGTGAAGCGCAAAGGTGCCTGGTCTTCTGCGAATCGGGAAGCGGCGCTGATCAGCGAAGCGGCCGGGCGGTAGCCATCCTCCGCCTGCCCGGAAACATAGCCGACCGGCTTGTGCAGCAGGATGGTGACGCGTGACTGCTGCTGAGCCTGCGCGCCTTTGGCGAGCGTGATTTTCTGGGAAGGGAATACCTTGGTACCAAGCTCGCTGATACGCTCGCCATCGACGAACACCAGACCTTGCTCGATATAGCTGTCGGCTTCGCGGCGGGAGCAGATTCCCTGCTCGGACATCAGTTTTGAAAGTCGGACTTTTTCCATGAATGTTCCTTGTGAAACGGGATTTTACCGTTGAACGCTTTTCTGTGCCGCTGTAATGCTTGGTGCAAGCCTTTTTCATGCGAGGTAACATGCTCCCATGAAATCGCCCGTCAGATTTCTTCCATTGGCCGTGGCCCTTCTGGTGGGCATGCTGTCCCTGCTCGTGCTGACCGTACTGGACAAGCGCGAACAGGCGATGCTGGAGCAGGAGCAGCGCCTGCAGGTGGCGCAGCAGTTGTCTGCCGTGCGCGCCAGGCTGGAAGGTACGCTCAATGCCGCAGTCGCTTCCGCGCGCGGTATGGCCGGCGCATATCTGGCGCACCCTGGGTTCAGCAAGGCCGAATTCGATGTGCTGGCGGAAAGCCTGATGCGCCATAACCCGGCGATTCGCAACTTTGCCCTGGTCAAGGGGACGGTTATCGTCGATGCCTATCCTGAAGCGGCCAATCGCTCGGTGATCGGGGTGGATTACCGCAAGCTTCCGGATCAGTGGCCGGCCTACAAGCACATGATGGAAACCGGGCAGGCGACGGTGGCTGGGCCGGTCAAGCTTATCCAGGGCGAGGTCAGCATCATTGTGCGAACCCCCATAATGCAGCCGGCAACGCGGAATTATATTGGCGCGATTGCGATGCCCATTCACCTGGAGCGATTGTTCAATAGTTCCGGCGTGGGCGAACTGCATGAAATGATGGATCTGGGACTGCGGATCCGCCATGCGGATGGTCAGCGCGGAGATGCTTTTCTTGGCGATGCGAATGTTTTTCGTCACAATGCTTTGGTAGACCAGATCGAGTTGCCGGGTGGGGCCGTCACCTGGGAAATTGCGGCCAGACCTCGTCAAGGCTGGCGCGGTGCGGATCCGGCGGCGCTGGAAATCCTGCGTGGCGTTGGCTTGGTCGCCTGTTTGCTGCTTGCGGCATTGTCCTATGGGTTGATGCAGTACATGCTGCTGCGCCGCGAAAATGAAATGCGGTTGCGCGAAAGCGAGGCGCACCTGGCGCAGCGCAACTATGCGCTGGGGGCGACATCGCAGGGCTTGATGATTGCGGATAGCGATAAGCGTATCACTTATGTGAACGGCGCCTGCCTCAAGTTGACCGGTTATTCCATGGATGAGCTTCTCGGGAGCTCCGCCAGCTTTTTGCAGGGAGCTGGCACCGACCCGAAGACGGTGGAAAGGATCGAGCAGGCATTGAATGCCATGCAGCCGTTCAGCGGCGAGGTTCTGAATTATCGCAAGGACGGAACGGCGTTCTGGAGCGATCTTTCGATCACCCCAATCTTCGATGGCAAGCAGCGCACGCTGCAGTATGTCTGCGTCCAGCGCGACGTCACCGAGCGCAAGCGCGATGAACAGATGCTGCGTTTCATGAACGATAGCCTGCTGCGCCAGAACCAGGTCCTGGCGCAGATCGCGGAAGGCCGCTCCCTCGCCAAGGTGCTGGAGACCCTGGTGCAGTTCACGGAACAGATGCTGCCAGGCGCCCTGTGTTCGGTGCTGCTGCTGGATGCGGATGGCATTCATCTCCGCCATGGCGCAGCCCCAAGCTTGCCCGATGCCTACAACCATGCGCTCGATGGCTTGCCCATCAGCGATGGGGCCGGTTCCTGCGGTACCGCAGCCGCTACCGGCCAGCGGGTCATTGTGGAAGATATCCGGCACCACCCCTATTGGCAGCCCTATTTGCATCTGGCGGACCTGGCCGGCGTCGCTTCCTGCTGGTCCGAGCCGATACTGGGGCAGTTCGGACAAGTGCTGGGCACGTTTGCGATCTATCATCGGGAGCCGAAATACCCGGATGAAAATGAGCTCAGGCTGATCGGGGAAACCATCCTGCTGGCGGCACTGGCCATCCAGCAGGTGCGCCTGATTGAGGAAACGCACATCGCGGCGATCGCCTTCGACGTGCAGGAAGGCATTGTTGTGACGGATGCCAACCAGACCATTTTGCGCGTCAACCAGGCGTTCACGCGCCTGACGGGTTATCAGCCGGAAGAAGTGGTCGGATCCCCGCTGGAGAATTTCAACTCCGGCCGGCAGGACGAGCAGTTCTATCAGGAAATGCGGGAAACGCTGGCGCGCGATCATTACTGGCAAGGGGAAATCTGGAATCGGCGCAAATCGGGCGAGGACTACCCGGAGTGGCTGACGGTGACGGTAGTGACGGACGACGCCGGCAGGATTACCCATTACATTGCCGCATTCTCGGATATCAGCGAACTCAAGAACAGTGAAAAGGCCATTCACGAACTGGCCTTTTACGATCCCTTGACGCAGCTTCCCAACCGGCGGCTGTTGATGGACCGGTTGCAGCAAGGCGTCTCGTCAGTCGGCCGCAAAGCCACGCACAGTGCTTTGCTGTTCATCGACCTCGACGATTTCAAGATGCTCAACGATACCAAAGGTCATGATCTGGGCGACCGCCTGCTGGTGGAAGTGGCGCAACGGCTCAAGGCCGGCGTGCGCGAGTGCGATACGGTCGCCCGCTTCGGCGGCGACGAATTCATCGTGATCCTGGAGGATCTGAACGAGCACGCCGAGCATGCCGCCGGCCAGGCCGAGGCCGTGGCGAGAAAGCTGCTGCAGGCACTGGCCGAGCCGTTTGCGCTCGGTGAAGGGATGTTATTCCAGAATACTGCCAGTATCGGCATCAGCATCTTCCATGGCCTGGATATCCAGGCAGACGAACTGCTGAAGCGCGCCGATATGGCGATGTACCAGGCCAAGCAGTCCGGCCGCAACACCCTGCGGTTTTTCGACCCCGCCATGCAGCGGGCGATCGAGGAGCGCATGAACATGGATGCGGATATGCGGCAGGCGCTCGCGCAGCAGCAGTTCCGCCTCTATTATCAGCCGCAGGTCTATCACACCGGCGTCGTACTTGGGGCGGAGGTGCTGTTGCGTTGGGCGCACCCGCAGCGCGGCATGATTTCTCCGCTGGAATTCATTTCGCTGGCGGAAGAGAGTGGAATGATACTTGCCATCGGCCGGTGGGTGCTGGAGAGCGCATGTCGCCAGCTCAAGCTATGGGAGTCCAGCATCGACACGCGTTATCTGCGGCTTTCGGCCAATGTCAGCGCGCGGCAGTTCCGGCAGCCGGATTTCGTCGCGCAGGTGCGGCAGCTGCTGGAGCAGACCGAGGCCAATCCCGACATGTTGATGCTGGAATTGACGGAAAGTCTCCTGCTCGATGATTTGGACGATACGATTGCCAAGATGCGCGAGCTCAGGGGCTTGGGTGTGCGGTTCTCCCTGGACGATTTCGGCACCGGTTATTCGTCGCTTTCCTACCTGACCCGGTTACCGCTGGACGAACTCAAGATCGACCGTGCTTTCGTGCAGAATGTCGGCAATACGGCGAGTGACGACGCCATTGTGCAGACCATCGTCGCGATGGCGAACACCCTGGGCATGGAAGTCATTGCCGAAGGGGTGGAAACAACAGAGCAGCGCGGCTATCTGCTGGCGATTGGCTGCCCGTTGTTCCAGGGCTATTACTACGGCAAGCCCATGCCGTTGGCGGACTTCGAGACGGCGTTGTACGCGTCTGTTACCTAGGTGACAGACGCGCCAGGAAGCGGTCGAGCTGGGCCGCGAACGCCTGCCGGTCGGCTTGGCTGAACGTTGACGGGCCGGAAATGTCCACGCCGCCGCCGCGCAGCTCTTCCATGAAATTGCGCATCGCCAGGCGCTCACGGATGTTGTCGGGCGTGTAGAACTCGCCGCGCGGGTTGAGTGCGAAGCCGCCGCGCTCAATCACCTGCGACGCCAGCGGAATATCGGCGGTAATCACCAGATCGCCCGGCTGCACTTCCTGTGCAATGCGGTTATCCGCCACGTCGAACCCCGCCGGCACCTGCAGCGCGCGTATGAACGGCGAAGGCGGCACACGCAGCAGCTGGTTGGCGACCAGCGTCGTCATGATTTGTGTCCGTTCCGCCGCGCGGAACAGGATGTCCTTGATCACGCCAGGGCAGGCGTCGGCATCGACCCAGATATGCATGGGCTGGTTTATATCATTTCCGCAGGATAGCGTGATGTTTTTCTACCCCGTGGTCTTGCCGGCTGTGCTGTAATACCTTATCAAAAGAGAGATAAATCTTGCCTCAAATGACTGAAGCCAGCCCCATTTTCGTGTTGTCGCTCAACCCTGCCGTGGATTTGACCTACGAGGTGCCGGCGCTCAGGGAAAATCAAAAGGTTCACGCCCTGACCACGCGGTACGATCCGGGCGGCAACGGCGTCAATGTGGGACGCGCACTCAAAACCCTTGAGGCCAGCGCAAGGCACTATTACGTGATCGCGGGCGAGATCGGACGTTTTCTTGAACGGATGCTGGAAGCTCACCTCGAAAATATCCATTATGTGTATGCCGAGGGTGAAACCCGTATCAATTTCACCTTGCTGGACCGCAGCGGCCCGGGGCAATACGAGATCAGCGGCGTTGGGCCGATGCTGACGGCGGAATGCCTGATGGACATTGTGGGCGAATTCATCAACGCATGCGGTCAAGGGATAGGCGTGCTGACCGGGGCGGTGCCTCCGGGGGTGCCCGACGATATCTACGGGCTGCTTGCTGCGCGCATTCGTGAGCAAGGCGGGCGCGCAGTCGTGGATACGCACGGATCGCTGCTTGAACATGCCTTGCAGGCGCATCCCTTCCTGATCAAACCCAATCTCTATGAGCTGGAGACATACTGCGGCAAGCCGCTTCCCAGCCTGGATGAAATCGTTGCCGAAGCCAGGCGCATACAGCGTGAAAGTGCCGATTATGTCTGCGTTTCACTCGGGGATAACGGTGCTGTCTTGGTCGGTCCTGATGATGCCTTGTATGCCAGTGCGCCACCCGTATTGGTGAATTGCACTGTTGGGGCGGGGGACTCCATGGTGGCCGGCCTGGTGGCTGCCTTTGCGCGCGGAAAATCGGCGGAGGACGCGTTGAAGCTTGGCATTGCCTGCGGCAGCGCTACGGCACGACATCCTGGAACAGAGCTGTTTGTACGGGACGAGATTGATCCGCTGGTTGCAGAAATCGAAGTGAGATCCCTCGATCGCTAGGCAGCCGGGAGCATGGCCCGATTCAGGGCCTGTTTCGGTAGGTTTCATCCGCCGGGAAATCCTAGCCGGCTTCTCGCCGGGTATTCATGCTGACGATGACTACGCCGGCCAGCACCAGCGCCGAACCGGCGATCTGCAGCAGCGAGATGTGCTCGCCCAGAAAAACATACGCCATGCCTATCGTGCTGACCGGACCGACGGAGCCGATCAGCGAGGCGCTGCCGGAGCCGATCCGGCGAATCGCATAGGACAGCAGGAATACCGGCAGTACCGTGGAAAAAATCGCCATCGCCAAAGCAAGGCCGTACACGCGTGCGGGCAGGTCGAGCGCCGCGAGCGGATGCGTCATGCCGAACTGCAATACGCAGGCGGCGCTGGCGACGATCATCGCATAGGCGGTGAAGCGCGTCGTGCCGATGCGCCGGATCGCATGTCCCGCGCCGACGAGGTACAACGAGTAGGACAGCGTGCTGAGGAAAACCAGCGTGGCGCCGAGCATGAGGCCTTTTTCACGCACGCCGACGTCGTGCAGGAACACCAGCGCGATGCCGGCATAGCTCAACGCCATCGCGCCCAGGACCTTGCTCCCAATTGCGCACCGGTAGATTACGGCCGCCAGGATCACCGTCATGGTCGGGTAGAGGAACAGGATCAGCCGCTCCAGCCCGGCGGAGATGTATTGCAGCCCGAGGAAGTCGAGCAGGCTGGAAAGGTAGTAGCCGAGTAGGCCCAGGCCTATCACCAGCAGGCGGTCATGCTTGTCCAGCGGTTTCGCATGGCGATAGGAAGACCACACGGCGATGCCGATGAAGACCGGTACGGCGAACAGCATGCGCAGCGCCAGCAGGGTAACGGCATCGACCTGGCTCAGGTAGGCCAGCTTGACGAGGATGGCCTTGCCGGAAAAGCCGACGGCGGCCAGTAGCGCAAAAATGACGCCGAGGATGGCATCGCGCCGGATGTGCGGAGCATGGACGGACATGAATTCGACCCTTTAGTCAGTAGCGGCTGCGGGTCTGGACGGAGCAACGCGGTTCAGACCCGCGTGCCCGGTTAAACAGAAATTCAGAACAGGATCGCGGCTTGGTCATGGGCGTATGCCCACAGCCACAGTCGTTTGGCGGGAAGCATGGGTAAGATGCGGCAATCCGGATTCATGGCCTGAGACTATACGTGGCTCACTTGCGGCCCGTCAATGCCGCGCGTTCAAGCTGCGGAATCTTCCAGCACCTTGAGGAATTCATCGCCGTATTTCGCCAGCTTGGCCTGGCCGACTCCGCCGATGCGGCCCAGCGCGTCTATCGTCTGCGGGCGCTGGTTGAGGATTTCCAGCAGCGTGCTGTCGTGAAAGATGACATAAGGCGGCACGCCCTGGTCTTTCGCCAGCTCCAGGCGCTTGGCCTTGAGCGCCTGCCACAGCGGGTCGTCGCTGGCGCCGGCAAACGCCTCTTTGGCGCGCACCGCACGCTCGGCTTTGCTGGTACGGCGCTGCGGCTCCGGGTCTTGCCGCAGCCAGACTTCCTGCTGTCCTTTCAGTACCGGACGCGCGGCTTCGGTCAGGCGCAGACCGCCATAGCCTTCCATATCGGTTTGCAGCAGGCCGGCGGCGACCAACTGACGGAACACGCTGCCCCATTGCGCCTGGCTCAGGCTTTTACCGATGCCGTATGTCGAGAGGCTGTCATGGCCGAACTGGCGTATCTTGTCGGTGGGTTTGCCGAGCAGCACGTCAATCAGGTGGGCGACGCCGAAGCGCTGGCCGCTGCGGTAAACGCAGGAAAGCGCCATCTGTGCGGCCTGGGTGCCATCCCAGGTCTCCACCGGGGTGAGGCAGTTGTCGCACTGGCCGCAGTCGCCGGGATGTTCCTCGCCGAAGTAGCGCAGGATGGTCTGGTGGCGGCAGGCAGTGGACTCGCAGAAACCAAGCAGCGCGTCCAGCTTCTGCCGTTCCACGCGCTTGCGCTCTTCCGGCGCATCGCCGGCGTCCAGCATCTGGCGCATGCTGACCACATCGCCCAGGCCATACACCATCCAGGCGTCCGCGGGCAGGCCGTCGCGCCCGGCGCGGCCGGTCTCCTGGTAGTAGCCTTCCATGCTCTTGGGCAGGTCGAGGTGGGCGACGAAGCGCACGTTGGGTTTGTCGATGCCCATGCCGAAGGCCACCGTCGCCACCATGATGACGCCTTCCTCGCGCAGGAAGCGGGTTTGATTGGCATTGCGCGTCGCGGCGTCCAGCCCGGCGTGGTAGGGCAGCGCATCCCAGCCGCGCGACTTCAGCCATGCGGCGGTTTCCTCCACCTTGCGGCGGGAGAGGCAGTAGACGATGCCGGCGCTATCGGGATGCTCGGCTTCCAGAAAGGCTTCGAGCTGGCTACGCGCGTTGGCTTTGTGCGCAATGCGGTATTTGATGTTGGGCCGGTCGAAGCTGGAGACGAACTGGCGTGCCTCCGTCAGCCCCAGCCGCTCGATGATTTCACTGCGCGTCGGCGCGTCGGCAGTGGCGGTGAGGGCGATGCGCGGCACCGCGGGGAAACGCTCGTGCAGCACAGTGAGCTGGCGGTATTCCGGCCGGAAGTCGTGGCCCCACTGGGAAACGCAATGCGCTTCGTCGATGGCGAACAGGGCGAGGCCGACATGGTCCTGCACCTGTTCCAGCAATGCGAGAAAATTGGGCATCAGCAGCCGTTCCGGCGCGACATAGAGAATGTCCAGTTCGCCGCGCAGCATGCGGCCGGTGACGTCGCGCGCGGCGTCCGCATCCAGGCTGGAATTGAGGAAGGCTGCGCGTACGCCCAGTTGCAGCAGGGCATCGACCTGATCCTGCATCAGCGCGATCAGGGGTGAGACCACCAGCCCCACGCCGGGGCGCAGCAAAGAAGGAATCTGGTAACACAGTGACTTGCCGCCGCCGGTGGGCATCAGCACCAGCGCATCCCCGCCTGCCGCCACATGGCCGACGATGGCTTCCTGCGCGCCGCGGAAGGCGGTATAGCCGAAAATTTCGTTGAGGATACGCTTGGCCGGCATCAATGCTTTTCGAGTTGGTCCAGCATCTGGATCTGTACGCGCTGGATTTCCACCAGGCGCTCCCACTGGTGCGAAAGCAGGTGGTCGAGCTTTTCGTTGAGGTGGCGGATTTCCAGCTCGGCCTTCAGGTTGACCTGATAGTCGTGCTGCGAACGCAGGCGGTCGCGCGCCTCCTGCCGGTTCTGGCTCATCATGATGATGGGCGCCTGGATGGCGGCGAGACAGGAGAGCAGCAGGTTGAGCAGGATGTAGGGAAAGGGGTCCATCGGCTTGAAATACAGCACCAGCGAATTCATCACGATCCAGGCGGCCATGAACAGCGCAAAGCAGATGAGAAAGGTCCAGCTGCCGGCGAAATCCGCCATGCGGTCGGCCAACCGCTCGCCGAAGGTCCAGGCCTTGTCCGATTCCTCCTCGACGTTGGTCGCGATCAGCTCGTGCTCGCGCATGCTTTCCAGCACCTCGGTTTCCAGGGAGCTGAGCTCGCCGCGCTCGGATTCAAGCAGCGCCTGCACGTAATCCGCGCGGTAACGAGCCAGGTCCGGCCGGCAGATGTAGGATTCGGCCGACCAATCGGGATGGTCGCGCTGGATGCGTTCCGCAATGTTGTTCTGCACGACGGCGCCGCGGACCAATTGCCGTTCAGGGAAGGGGCGGCCGCACACCGCGCAGGCATGCGGGAGATTCTGGGCCTTGATGCTCATCGGGTGTCCTTTCCGCCCGGGAATATCTTCCGGGCAGAAAGTATCTTAGCAGGCTTACTTGTGGCGTTGTCCGCGGTGTACCGGTTTCGGATTGAACAACGGTGTCTGCGGCAGGGACTGGTGACGCGCCGCTTCCGAGATGGGCTTTTGCGCCTTGTGCTGGCCCTGGGCCTGTGCGGGTTGAGCCTTGGCATTAGCGCCTTTCTGGCGTGGCTGGCCATGCGGCTTCTGCTCGTTGCGCGGGCCGTGCTCGCCGCGGTCGCGGCTCTTGCCAGTGCTGCCTTGCGGGCGTCGTTGCTGGAACTGACGCGGCGGTCGCGGCGCTTCCGGCTCGGGTTTCTCCGGCGGGGTGAAGCCTTCCACCGGCACGCGCGGGATATCGCGCTTGATCAGTTTCTCGATGCCCTTCAGCAGCTTGATTTCCTCGTGATCCACCAGCGAGACGGCAGCGCCCGTGGCGCCGGCGCGGCCGGTGCGGCCGATGCGGTGCACGTAGTCCTCGGGCACGTTGGGCAGCTCGAAGTTGACCACCTGCGGCAGCTGGTCAATATCCAGACCGCGCGCGGCGATGTCTGTGGCGACCAGCACCGGGATGCTGCCGTCCTTGAACTGTGCCAGTGCCTTGGTGCGGGCCGACTGGCTCTTGTTGCCGTGAATGGCCATGGCCGGGATGCCGTCCTTGACCAGTTTTTCCGCCAGGCGGTTGGCGCCGTGCTTGGTACGGGTAAAGACCAGCACCTGCTTCCAGTCGTTGACCTTGATCAGGTGGCTCATCAGGTCGCGCTTGTGGCTTTGCTGCACCAGGTGCACGGTCTGTTCGACCTTCTCCGCGGCGGTGTTGCGGCGTGCAACCTCGACAAAGCCCGGGTTGTGCAGCAGGCCTTCGGCCAACTCACGGATTTCGTCGGAGAAGGTGGCGGAGAACAGCAGGTTCTGGCGCTGCTTCGGCAGCATTGCCAGCACTTTCCTGATATCGCGGATGAAGCCCATGTCCAGCATGCGGTCGGCTTCGTCCAGTACCAGGATCTCGACGCCGGAGAGGTCCAGCGTCTTCTGCCCGGCATGGTCCAGCAGGCGGCCGGGCGTCGCCACCAGGATATCCAGCGGCTTCTTCAGGCGCTCGATCTGCGGGTTCATGCCGACGCCGCCGAACATCACCATGGAGCTATGCTTCAGGTATTTGCCGTAGGTTTTAACGGATTCTTCCACCTGCGCGGCCAGTTCACGCGTCGGTACCAGTACCAGCACGCGCGGGCGTCCGGGCTTGAGGGTGACGGGCTTTTCGCTCAACAGCTGCAGGATGGGCAGCGTGAAGCCGGCGGTTTTGCCGGTGCCGGTCTGTGCGCCGGCCAAAAGGTCGCCGCCTTTCAGCACTTGCGGGATGGCCTGCGCCTGGATCGGGGTGGGGTGGGTGTAGCCGGCATCCTGCACGGCACGCAACAAGGGTTGTGCCAGACCGAGGTCGGCAAAGGTTACTGCATCAGACAAAGTTAAAGCTCCTGCGACAGCCAGTCCCGTGGGGGACACCAATCGAGGCGGGCGAAACCAAAGGGCCGAAAGGCCGGTGAATAAACGGACCGGTACGCAGATTGGTAGTGCGCACGGAAGTCGCGCATTATACGCGGCCTGCCGCGCGGTACAAGACAATTTCGCGCCGCCATTGAAAATGGCCGGTGGCGGCCTCATCTTGAATGAAACCCGTTCAGGAGATTTTCATGCAAGACGCCCCCCATCTCGTTTGCCCGCACTGCAACGCCGTCAACCGTGTGCCCGCCGCGCGCCTCGCCGAGCAGCCCAAGTGCGGCAAATGCCACCAGGCGCTGTTTACCGGCCACCCTTTGGAATTGACCGGCGCGAACTTCGCCGCCCATCTCACACGTAGCGATATGCCGTTATTGGTGGACTTCTGGGCGCCGTGGTGCGGCCCCTGCAAAATGATGGCGCCGGCTTTTGCCCAGGCCGCTGCTCAGTTGGAGCCTTACGTGCGGCTCGCCAAGGTGAATACCGACGTGGAGCAGGGTATCGCCGCGCAATACAACATCCGCAGCATTCCCACGCTGATCCTGTTCAAGGGCGGGCGCGAAGTGGCGCGGCAGGCCGGGGCGATGGGGGCACAGGATATTATTCGCTGGGTCAACGCCCAGAAGTGACTAACGCCCTAGGCAGTTGAACTGCCGGGCAGTCACTCGGACCATTCCGGGTTCCAGACGATCTCCCACAGGTGGCCGTCCGGATCCTGGAAGTAGCCCGAGTAGCCACCCCAAAAAGTATCGCGCGCGGGTTTGACGATCTTCGCCCCGGCTGCTGCAGCTTTTGCCATCACGGCATCCACCTCCGCTTTCGAGGCCACGTTGTGCCCCAGTGTCATCTCCGTGGGGCAAGCCGGACCGACCGCCAACCCCGTGTCGTGGCCGATGCTCGTGCGCGGCCACAAGGCCAGGCGCAAACCGGGTTGGAGCTGAATGAACACCACGGCGCCATGCTCGAATTCCTGGCCGACGATGCCTTCGGTGGCGAAGCCCAAGCCGTCGCGGTAAAAGTGCAATGAGGCTTCGAGGTTATTTACACCGAGGGTGATGACTGTTAATCGTGGTTTCATCTGCTGTAATACTCGAGCCTTGAAAGGGGGCGGTTGAATACAGCGTCATGTATCACTGCGCCTTGCTGCCAAGAATGATTTCAACTCCAGCAGCGAGCAAGATGACGCCTATGAACGAACAGATGCCAATCGCTCCAGTGATGCCAAATAGTTCGTAAGCTAACTTGACTAATTTCGGTGCTTCTTCGCCCAGACTTACCGCATAGGCGACGTAGAGACTGCACAGGCCTAAGAGCACGATTCCTGGCGCAACATCTGCTGGCCTGCGTTCGCGCCTGTTGCCCCAAAGGAGCTTGCCGCGTGAACTTTGGTCCAATGGCGCTGATTTTATGGATAAGTAGGTCTTGCGCAATTCACCAGTGTGTCGAGCCAGCCATAGAGACAGAGCAATTGCACTGCCAGCCAGTAAAAGTAATGAAACAGGACTAAATTGGGCGATAAGAGAAAACGTGTACGTTAAGGCAAGCAAGCCCCAAAGGAGGAATTTGACCGGACGATAGAAGGACATAATTATTAAGATGACTACTATTTTCTGCTTGCAGAATAATCCTTGGATATCTCCCATGCAACCAAACATTCCCTAGTCTATATCGGCTGCAGTTTCTCCAAATCCTCATCACTCAACCACCGCCATTCCCCTACCGGCAAATCCTCCGGCAGTTTCAGGTCGCCAATCGCGATACGGCTCAAGGCTTCCACGC
>CAMLDQ010000024.1 GCA_946478965.1 uncultured Methylobacillus sp.
GTGGCCGTACTGAGCATGTTTGTTGTGTTCGTACGCGACAATCTGCTGAAGAAAATCGACCTGCAGTGGCTGTTGAATGCACCCATGGTGGTGACTGGCAGGAAGCATGTCCCTTCATACAAGTACAACATCGGCGAGAAAGCCTGGTTCTGGGGCGGAGTAGCCCTGCTCGGCCTGCTGGTGAGTGCATCCGGCCTGGTGATGGATTTTCCGGTATTCGATCAGAGCCGGCAGGTGATGCAGATCGCCAATGCGCTACATGGCATCGGGGCGTTGCTGTTCATCGCCGCGGCGTTTGGCCACATCTACATGGGGACGCTGGGTGCGGAAGGTGCGCTTGAAGCGATGCAGAGCGGGCGGGTGGACGAGGCATGGGCCAGGGAGCATCACGAGTTGTGGTATGAGGAAATGAAGAAGAAATCATGAAGCTTCTGATGCAGGTGCTGGCGCTGTGTGGCTTATTGTTCTGGGCCGTGACCGTCGCTGCGCAATTGCCCGCCCCGACCCCGGAGGAAGCGGCCAAGAAGCAGGCGGCCGCAGAAAAGAAAGCGGCGGCGGATGACGCCGCGAAACAAGCGCTGGCGAAGGCGCAGGATCGTGTTGCCCGGCGTTATCGGGCTGCACATCCGAACGCGCCCAAGCCTGTTCCCATCGTTACACCGCCTGTGCCGGGCAAATAAGCTCCGTGGTGTTGACGCGTATTGCGCCTATGCTAACGCTGTGCGCGGGCTTGGCGCTGACCTGCGGCGGGCAGGCCCTTGGCGACAGCGACACGGATGTGCATGCCGTTGGCATGGTCGCGAACGTGCGCGTACTTTTTACTCCGGGAGATGATGGCGCCGGCGAGATTGCTGCGGCCGTGCGCCAGGCGCGCCGACAAGTGCTGGTGCAGGCCTATTCGTTTACGCATGCCGGCATCGCCCATGCTTTGCTGGAAGCGCACCGGCGCGGCGTGGATGTGCGCATCATCGCTGATCGCGAGCAGGCTGAACAAATGGAGCACAGCCTCTTGCCGGGACTAGTGCGCGCTGGGCTGCCGATTTGGCTGGATGGCGCGCACCAGAGCGCACACAACAAGGTCATGGTGATCGATGCCGGACTGCCTTCGGTGCAGGTAATAACCGGCTCTTTCAATTTTACGCGTGCAGCGCAGTACAAAAACGCGGAAAATGTCGTGTTTATCGGCGGTAGCACTGCCCTGGCACAACAATATGTGGTCAACTGGCAGCGCCATCTGGCGCATGCGCAGCCGCTCGTCTTACATTAGGGAATATCGTGAAAGAGATTGAACAGAACCTGGCCGGCCGCGGCCTTCGTATCGGGATCGTATTGTCGCGCTTCAATAGCGAGGTCGGCGATGGGCTGCTCGGCGCCTGTAAAACCGAGCTGCGCAAACTGGGTGTGGCTGACGAGGCGATAACATTGGTGACGGTGCCAGGTGCCCTGGAGTCACCTCTGGTGCTACAGAAGATGGCATTGAGCGGCAATTTCGATGCCCTGATCGCGCTGGGCGCGGTCATTCGCGGGGACACCTACCATTTCGAGGTCGTTTCCAACGAGTCCGCCCGCGGTATTTCCGAGGTCCAGTTGCATACGGGCGTGCCTATCGCCAATGCAATCCTGACCACGGACAACGATGACCAGGCGCTGGTGCGCATGTCGGTCAAGGGCGCCGAGGCGGCATCGGTTGCGGTCGAAATGGTGAACCTGCTGAGGGCGCTATGAGCAACGACAAAAAATCAGCCAAGCCGGGCAAGAACCGGCGCAAGTCGCGTGAACTGGCGCTAAAGGGGCTTTACAGCCTGTTTCTTGGAGGCGCGGCCGCCAGAGATATTCTGGCCGACCTCGAAGAGGATGAGGATTTCGCCCGTGCCGATACGACATATTTCCATGAGCTTTTCGACGGCGTCACCGGTTGTGTGGCGGAACTGGATGCGCGCCTGAGTCCTTTGCTGGACCGTGATATCGGCGAACTGAGCCCGATCGAACATGCCGTATTGTGTTTGTCCGGCTACGAACTGATCCACGACCTCAGCATTCCCTACCGTGTTGCCATTAACGAGGGGGTGGAGTTGGCCAAGCGTTATGGCGGGACGGACGGCTACAAATACGTGAATGGCGTGCTCGACAAGCTGGCTGCCGAAGCGCGGCCCGGCGAGGGCTCCGCACGATAGTCCACCTGCATTAAAATCCCAACGCGGTTATCAATCCAGTGTAAGATTTACCCGGATATAAGGGTTGCTGTTGCCGAATTCTGCAAAATTCCAAAAAGGAAGCCCAAACTGCAGACAAATACGGGGTTGGTATGTCGAAACTGATTCTTACGCTCGATGGCGCGTTTCTTGGGGAATTCCCCCTGAAACAGAAATATCTGACCATAGGTCGCAGGGAAACCAACGATATCCAGATCGACAATCTGGCTGTCAGCGGCGAACATGCTCGTGTCATCACCGTCAGCGGCGGCGCTGTGCTGGAGGACCTCGGCAGCACCAACGGCAGTACGGTGAATGGGCACGCCGCCCATAAACAGCCATTGCAGCATGGCGATATCATCGGCATCGGCAAATACGAGCTCAGATACGTGAACGAGGCCGCTCTCGGGGCCGGCGGCGTGCATCCCACCGATTTCGAGAACACCATTCTTGTTCAGCCAGCCAGCCCGGAAGGCGATTCCGTCATGTCGGATCCGGAGGATCAACCTGCAGATTCCGCTCTGGTGCCGGCACACATCCAGATATTGAGCGGCCCTGCCGTCGGCAAGGAATTGCCTTTGACCAAAACCCTGACGACGCTGGGAAAACCTGGCGTGCAGGTGGCGGTCATTACCCGCCGCCCCAACGGTTATTACATTACGCACGTTGAAGGAAAAGAGAGTCCCGGCGTCAACGGCACTCCGATAGGGATGCAGGCGCACCTGCTGCAGGATCATGATGTCATCGAGCTGGCCGGGACCAAGATGGAATTTTATCTCGCGGAACAATGAGCATTGTGATGACGGAACAGGAAAAACTGCTCGGACGTCTGGAGCGCCTCAATGCGATCGGTATCGCACTATCTGCCGAGCGAAATACCGCATGTCTGCTGGAAATGATCCTGCTGGGCGCCAAGGAGATCACCGGGGCCGACGGCGGAACGCTGTATACCGTGACCGAGGACCAAAAGCTCAAGTTCGAGATCATGCGCACCGATTCGCTGGGAATTGCGCTGGGGGGGACCACGGGCAAGGACATACCGTTTGCGCCGCTGTCGCTCTATGCCGAGGACGGTGCGCCCAATAAAAACATGGTAGCGGCCTATAGCGTGCTGCACGATTGTACGGTCAATATTGCCGATGCCTACGAAGCAGAAGGCTTCGATTTTTCCGGCACGCGCAAATTCGACGAGAAGACGGGCTACCGCTCCAAGTCTTTTCTGACCATCCCGATGAAGAATCACGAGAACGAGATCATCGGAGTGCTGCAACTGCTGAATGCCATCGACGGCGATACGGGTGCGATCATTCCGTTTTCTGCCGAGAACCAGCAGTTGGTGGAATCGCTGGCCTCGCAGGCAGCGGTGGCCCTGACCAACCACAAGCTGATCGAAGGCCTGAAGCAGCTATTCGAGTCCTTTATCGAACTTATCGCCGACGCCATCGACGAAAAGTCACCATATACCGGTGGGCACTGCCGCCGCGTGCCCGAGCTCGCGATGATGCTGGCCAATTCGGCAAATGGTTGCAAGGCGGGACCGCTCGCCGAGTTTCGCATGAGCGACAAGGAATTGTATGAAATGCGGATAGCGGCCTGGCTGCATGATTGCGGCAAGGTGACGACGCCGGAATATGTAGTCGACAAGGCAACCAAGCTGTCTTGCATCTTTGATCGTATCCAGCTGATCGACCTGCGCTTCGAATTGCTCAAGAAGCAAAGGGAAACGGATATGCTGCGTCGTCAGATCGCCCTGCTACAGGCAGGCGATTCTGCTGAGATTGCTGCCGTCGAGGCGGAATTCCAGGCACAGGTCAAGCAATGGGACGAGGATCGCGATTTCTTGCGCAACGCGAATATCGGTGGCGAATTCATGACCCCGGAGCACCAGGAGCGGGTTCGGGCAATCGCCGCCTACCCGTTGCTCGATGCCGAGGGTCAGGCGATTTCCTTCCTGAGCGAAAACGAAGTGTACAACCTCAATATCGCGCGGGGAACGCTGACGGCCGAAGAACGGGAAATCATCAACAACCACATCGTGGTGACGATCAATATGCTGGAAGCGCTGCCTTACCCCAAGGATTTGCGCCGCGTACCGGAATATGCGGGCGGGCACCACGAACGTATGGACGGCAAAGGCTATCCGCGTGGATTGACGCGCGAACAGATGTCGATCCCGGCCCGCATCATGGGCATCGCCGATATCTTCGAGGCCCTCACTGCGCGCGACCGGCCTTATAAAAAAGCCAAGACATTGTCCGAGTCGCTATTTATTCTTGGCAAGATGAAGCTCGACAACCATGTCGACCCCGACCTGTTCGATCTGTTCATCCGCGAGAAGGTTTATCTAGAATACGCACGGCAATTCCTGGAGCCGGAGCAGATCGACGTGGTGGACGACAGCAAGATTCCAGGATACGTGCCATAATCCAATCCAAGTTTCCGTTCCTTTCCACCTGACGATCGAATGCCGTTATGCTGATATCCCGTACCAGCCAGTATGCAATCCAGTCGCTGATCTATATCGCAACACAGGAGCAGAACATTCCCATCCTTAGCAGGGAGGTTGCCGAGCGCTTGCACGTGCCTGCCGCCTATTTGGCAAAAATCATGCAGACGCTGTCCAAGGGCGGGTTGGTGAATTCCTACCGCGGCCGCCTGGGCGGGTTCTGCCTGCGCGAAAGTCCAGACAGAATCGACCTGATGCGTATCCTGCTGATTACCGAAGGACCGGAATTCACCAAGGATTGCGTGCTGGGCCTGAAGGTGTGCAGCGATGCGACGGCATGCCCCATGCATCACCGTTGGCAGCCGATCAAGCAGGAGGTGATCGCAATGCTGACGCAGCAAACGCTCGCCAACTTGAGCGAGGCCGTGCTGACAGGTAAATACCGCCTCAGCGACATCCCCGCGGCGCTGATCCCGGAGGTGGCCTGATCGGAGGCCGGGCTTGCCCTACTTGATGCAGACCGCGCGGACCTGCTTCATGTCGGTGATGCCTTTCAGCGCTTTTTCGATGCCGTCCTGTTTCAGGGTGCGCATGCCGTCCTCCAACGCAATGGCGAGAATTTCCGCAACCCGCGCATGTTCCTGGATGGCGCGCTTGACGGACTCCGTCCCTTCAAGCAGTTCGAACAAGCCTACTCGCCCGCGATAACCGCCGCTGCACTTGTCGCATCCGACGGTTTTGTAGAGCGTGAACGCGCCATCCTTGTCGGCGAAATTCTTGACCCACTCGTCCATGATGGCTTGCCGTGCAGTCTCCGGGCTCTGTTTCCAGGCCGTGGTGTTCTCCAGTTCCCGGCAGTATTCCGTCAGAAGACTGTCGAGTTCCGCCGCTGATGGGGTATAGGGTTGTTTACAGACGCACAGGCGTTTCGCCAGGCGCTGAGCCAGGATGCCGAGCAGGGCGTCGGAGAAGTTGAACGGATCCATGCCCATGTCGAGCAGTCGGACCACCGATTCCGGGGCGTTGTTGGTATGCAGCGTGGACATCACCAGATGGCCGGTGAGTGAGGCTTCGATGCCGAGCGAAACGGTCTCCTTGTCGCGCATTTCACCCACCATGATCACGTCCGGATCGGCCCGCAGGAAGGCGCGCATCATGGTGGCAAAAGTAAGCCCTGCCTTGCGGTTGACCTGCACTTGGCGCAGCCCGCGCTGGGTGATCTCGACCGGGTCCTCGGCGGTCCAGATCTTGGTTTCCGGAGTGTTGATGTAGCTCATTGCCGAATGCAGCGTCGTGGTCTTGCCAGATCCTGTCGGACCGCAAACCAGGAACAAGCCATAGGGTTTTTCCAAAAGGTGCTTGATGTTCTCCAGCGTAAACGGCGCGAGCTCAAGTTTGTCGATGGGAATCGGCTTGCCGGAAGCCAGGATGCGCAGCACGATGTCCTCCAGGCCGCCGGCGGTGGGGATGGTGGCTACGCGCAGCTCGATATCCAGCGGACCGAACTTGCGGAATTTGATTTTCCCGTCCTGCGGGACACGGCGTTCGGAAATATCCATTTCCGCCATGATCTTGATGCGGGCGGACAGCGCATTGCGATAGCTGGGAGGAATCTCGATGTATTGCATCAGGCTGCCGTCGCGGCGCAAGCGGACGATAACCTTGCTCTTGTCCGGGTAGGGCTCGATATGAATGTCCGAGGCGCCCTGGGTGTAGGCATCGATGATGATCTTGTTGACCAGCTTGACCAGTTCGTTGTCCTGGGCAGCCGAAATGTCCTCGGCGGTAAATTCGTTCTCTTCGTCTTCCTCGTTTCCCATGTTCGAGATGAGGTCGTCGATGTTGGTGTCGGGCAGGCCGTCCTCATAGAACAGCTTGACCGTGTTGACGAAGTCGCGGTTGAGGCAAACTTTGTAGGTAATCGTCTGGTATTTGGGAAACACGTTGTTCACGATGCGCGAGCTGCGCACGCTTTCCGGGTCCGGGGTGAGCACGACCAGGCCTTCTTCACGCGACTCGTCGATGGGCACCCAGCCATTCGACTGTACATATTCCTTCTTCAGATGCTTGAGGAGGTTGGAGGGGCGAATGCGGTCCGGGCGATGGGATTCGTAGGGAACACCAAAAAAAGCCGCAAGCGAGCGCCCGATATCAGCCGGTTTGACCTGAAAATCCTCGATCAGGATGTCCTCCGGCGTGGTTTTCTTTTTGCGCGCTGCGCGCTGCGCCAGTTCCATTTCGGCGGTCGATAGAACGCCTTCCGTGATCAGCAGGTCGAACTTCGTCTTGATTGCCCCCGCGGATTTTCGCTGGCAGAAGGCGATCGCCATGGTCTTGCCGAGCTCTTCTGCGCCCTGCTCATCCATGCGCGGGAAAGGAAGTCCGGACAGGGTGTTGGTCAGCTGCACGACGCCGATTAACTCGCCGTTCTTCGGGTCGAGGATGGGAAATACCAGCATCTGGCGCGAGCGGTAGCCGGTTTGCTGGTCGACGTTCTTGAGGAAGTTGATTTCCGGGCTGATGCGCTGCAGTTCCTCCTCATCATAGACATCGGCAATGTTGACCAGCGTCTTGTTGGCGGCCACATAGCCGACGATGCTCTGCTTGCCGATTTTCAGGCGGCTGATCGGGCGTTGCACGTCGTCGTAGGAACTCAGCCCGGTTTTCAGCTTGGAAATCAGCATCGATTTGTCTTCGCTGACCGTGAAAATGGTAATGCGCTCGGCTTCGAATACCTGGCAGATGTCGTGGCTGACATCCAGGATGATCTGGTCGATATTGGATGTGGCGTGAATCTTATGGCTGACGGCCTGCAGCTTTTTGGTAAAAGCAAGCTCGCTGCCGATTTCTGCGAGGCTGGCGGAGCCCCTGGATTGAAGGGCGGTAGTAGAGGTCATGTATGCACGATGATTGGTAATTACAACAAGGACTGCATAAGCGGATTGCCTATACTGAGACAATTCTTGGGTCAAGCCAGGTTTCTGTCCATAACCCATTTGGAGTATTCGGAGGCGTCTTGCGAACATGAGCAAGGCGGCAACCTTCATTAAGGATAGAGTAAAATGGCCTGTATAACCAGACAGCATCTATATATTCGGAAACCCACTATGCCTGTGAATCTTACTGCTCCAGCTCCCAATTCGCTCTTGCCGGTGCGTGGCGTCATGCTCGGTGTTGCTGAGGCCAATATCCGCAAGCCCGACCGCAAGGACCTCCTGGTCATGCAGCTTGCACTAGGCAGCCGCGTTGCCGGGGTGTTCACGCAAAACCGTTTTTGCGCCGCGCCTGTTACCCTGTGCAAGGCGCATCTGTCGGCTGGCGATGCAATCCGGGCGCTGGTGGTCAATACCGGCAATGCCAATGCCGGCACCGGCGATGAAGGCATGCAGCGTGCGCGCCAGACTTGCCAAGCACTGGCGGGTTTGCTCGATTGTGACGAGCGGCAGGTGCTGCCGTTTTCCACCGGCGTCATCATGGAACCGCTGCCGGTCGAGCGTATCATCGCAGGCCTGCCTGCATGTGTGGCGAATCTCAAGGAAGACAACTGGGCCGACGCGGCCCATGCGATCATGACCACCGATATCGTTGCCAAGGGCGTGTCGCGCCGAGTCGAAATTGGCGGCCGTAGCGTCACCGTGACCGGCATCGCCAAGGGCTCCGGCATGATCCACCCGAATATGGCAACCATGCTGGGCTATATTGCGACGGATGCGGCGATCGGCCAGGCGGCGCTGGAAGAAATGATACGGCATGCCGTGAATCGTTCCTTCAACTGCATTACCGTGGACGGCGATACTTCGACCAACGATTCGCTGATCCTGATTGCCACCGGCCAGGCCGGAAACAGCCAGATCGTAGAGACACAGGGGGCGGACTATGTGGCCTTGCGCGAAGTCGTGACCGAGGTTGCCGCCCTGTTAGCGCAAGCCATTGTGCGTGACGGCGAGGGCGCGACCAAATTCATGACGATCAACATCCAGGGTGGGTGCGACGAATCCGAATGCCGCCAGATCGGTTACGCCATTGCCCATTCTCCGCTGATCAAGACTGCATTTTTCGCATCCGACCCCAATCTCGGCCGGATTCTGGCGGCCATAGGCTATGCCGGTGTGGAGGATCTGGATGTGAACCGGATCAGGCTCTACCTGGGCGATGTGCTGGTCGCCGAGAACGGCGGACGCGCTGCCAGTTACCGGGAGTCCGATGGGCAGCGCGTGATGAAAGAAGCGGAAATTACCGTGCGTGTCGAGCTGGGTCGCGGCGCAGCCGAGGTGACACTCTGGACCTGCGATTTTTCCTACGATTACGTGAAAATCAACGCGGATTACCGCACCTGATGGCGCACGATCTCGACGCACTTGTGGCGCGCGCGGAACGCCTGCTTGTACGGCTTGAGGGCGTACTGCCGGCGCCATTGCCGGAACCCGACTGGTCTGCCCATGCCTATCGCTGGCGGCGTCAGCAGGGGCGCGGCTATTTGCAGGCAGTCAAGCACCCGCACCGCATTACCCTGGGCGACTTGCAGGACATCAAGGCACAGAAACGCCAGTTGGTTGCCAATATTCAGCAGTTTCTGCATGGCCTGCCGTGCAACAATGTGCTGCTCACCGGTGCGCGCGGTACCGGCAAGTCTTCCCTGTTCAAGGCGCTGCTCACGGATTTCGCCGCGCACGGCCTGCGCCTGGTGGAAGTGGACAAGGCCGATCTGGTCGATCTGCCCGATATCGCCGACCTGTTGCGCAGCCGGCCGGAGCGATTCCTGATTTTCTGCGACGATCTTTCCTTCGACGCGGACGAGCCCGGTTACAAGGCGCTCAAGGTGGCACTGGATGGCTCTGTGGCCGCCTCGGCAGACAACATGCTGATTTGCGCCACTTCCAATCGCCGGCACCTGATGCCGGAATTCATGAAGGAAAATCTGGAAACCCAGTATGTGGGTGACGAAATTCGGCCGGGTGATACGGTCGAGGAAAAAATATCGCTCTCCGAGCGGTTCGGCCTGTGGCTGACCTTCTACCCGTTTGATCAGGATGCCTACCTGGACATTGTGCGTCACTGGCTGACGCATTTCGGCATCAAACGCATCACGCCGAAAACGCGGCAGGCTGCCTTGCAGTTCGCGTTACAGCGCGGTTCGCGTAGCGGCCGCGTCGCCTTGCAGTTCGCGCGCGACTGGGCCGGGCGCGCGGCGATGCGCCGGACATGAGCAAACCCTACGTCGAAGCCGCCGTTGCCGTGCTGCAGCGAGCGGATGGGCAGGTACTGCTCGGCCAGCGCCCCGCGGGCAAGCCCTGGGCGGGCTGGTGGGAGTTCCCCGGCGGCAAGATTGAGGCTGGCGAGTCGCCCTTTCATGCTTTGCAGCGCGAACTGCACGAAGAGCTCGGTGTCGAGGCCGAGTTGGCTTATCCATGGTTGACGCGCACGTTTGATTATCCCGAGCGCACGGTAAAACTGAGTTTTTTTACTGTACGCCGATGGCGCGGGGAGCCGCACGGGCGAGAGAACCAGCAGCTTGCCTGGCAGTCCCCGGCGAGTGTGCAGGTGGGGCCTTTGCTGCCCGCGAACGCACCGATTCTGGATGCATTGCTGTTGCCTCCCGTCTATGCGATTACCAATCTGCAGGAAATGGGACACGAGCGGTTTTTTGCCGGCCTGCACGCCGCGCTTGAAAACGGTCTGCGACTGGTACAGGTGCGCGAGAAGCATCTGCCAGCAACTGAGCTTGAGCAATTTACGATAACAGTCATCGCCAAGTCACGACCTTATGGTGCACGCGTGCTGCTGAATGGCAGCGTTGACATGGCGCGACGTGTGGGGGCGGATGGCGTGCATTTTTCGGCGGCCCACCTGGCTGTATTGCATGAGAAACCTGGCGAAATGCTGTGCGCGGCCTCCTGCCACAATGCGGAAGAACTCGCGCGTGCCGAGCGGTTGGGCATGGATTTCGTTCTGTTGTCGCCCGTGCTGGCAACCGCAAGTCACCCCGACGTGCCTGCGCTGGGCTGGCCGGTATTTGCCGATCGGATTGCCGGGTATTCGCTGCCGGTCTATGCGCTTGGCGGTATGAAGCCGCAGTGCCTGGAGGAGGCTTGGGTACGCGGTGCGCATGGCATTGCGATGCAAAGGGCGGTATGGACGCCCTGAAACGTCATGGCTGGTGGGTATTGGCGGCCATCGCCGTAGCATGCGCTTTGGCCTTGCCGTACATGCTACGGCACGAGGCCGCGCTTTCTGTGGCGTGCCCGGATATCGTCAAGGGGTGCGAGGTTCCAGGCCGTGGCTTGCTGGTTCGGTTTGACCGCCAGCCCGCAGCGTTGGAGAGGTTCAGCATTTTCGTCATATGGCCGCATGCGGCGGAAGTGCACGCCAGTTTTCACATGCAGGGAATGGAGATGGGCATGAATCGCTACCGCTTTATCGGAGTCGGGGCGGACAGGTGGCAGGCTGAAGTGATCCTGCCGGCTTGCATCCAGGGCCGCAAGGACTGGCGGATGGTGCTGGAGAGCGGCGATACCAGGTATGAGCTACCGTTTACCAGCCGTTAGTCCTGGTTGCGCAAGATCGGCAATACGGTTTTCAGCATCAATGTCTTGCCGTTCTTGGTCTTGAAATGCAAGGTGGCAGGCACGCTTCCACCTGTCTTGAGCGGTGACTTCAGGTCGAAAAGCATCAGGTGAAAACCGCCAGGTTCCAGCTTTACGGTCTGACCGGCTGGCAGGTCGAGCGCTTCCAGCATGCGCATTCCCATAACGCCGTCCTTCATCGACATTTTGTGAATCTCAACGCTGCCGGCTACGGGTGTTTCAACCTTCGTCAGTATGCAGTCTTCGCTGCTTTTCAGCTCCATGTATGCGGCACCAACCTCTTGCCCGGGCGCGGTGGCGCGTGCCCAGGCATGGTCAATCACGACCGGGTCGGCAGCTAGAGCCGTGGCGGTGATGCAGAACAGCCAGCAGGCGAGAATATGATTGATGAATCTAGTGCTCATCCTCAGGAATCTCCGGGGTGTCGGGTTGGGGAATACGATAGCCTTCGTTGGCCCATTGGCCAAGATCGATCAGCTTGCAACGTTCACTGCAGAACGGCCGGTAAGGGTTGCGGGGCGAGTATTCTGCTTGTTCGCCGCAACTGGGGCAGGTGACCAAAGTAACCATGAAGGTGCCGAAACGTAAAAGTTACTGAACCAGAAAACTCACAAGTTGCACAGCATCAGCTCGAAAGTGACGTCGCGCTCGCATTGCCTGGGTTTCTGTACCCCTTCCAGTGCGTTAAAGCGGATATTGATGGCGTACTTGTTGGCGCTCACTTCCGGAAAGCAAGGCAGGTTGTCATCGACGATGATGCGCAGCATCTGGGCGGGCTTGGCGCCGCCCAGCATCTGCTGATAGACGCCCTGCTGGGCGGTCAGTGTCGTCGAAGATCCGCTGCCGCGAAGAATGTGCAGGATAATGCGCAGGCCGTCATAAAGGGGAGTCAGCTGTTCCAGCCAGCCATTCAAGTCCTCCCTGCGACGCTCCACAGGCAATCCAAGCCAGAAATGGTAGGACGGCACATCGAATTCGCAGACGCCACCGGGAATTCCCGCGCGCTGCTTGATGCTCATCAGCCACTCGTTGTCGCGTAGCGACTGGCCGATTTTCCCCGGGGAAGTGCGCAAGGCATGTGCCGTGTTTTCGATTTCGCCGATCACGTCATCGAGAATGTTTTCGACGATGGCGGGGTTGCCACGCAGGCTTTCCATCACGACCTTCTGCCGGTCCAGTTCCTGTAGCAGGTCGGTTTTAAGTTCGGCGCGGTCGATCACATCGAGCACCTGGAAGATGCCGATTAGCGCACAGTGGTGACTGAGTTCATGCTCGCCGGGCAGGTAATGCAGGATTTTGGTGAACAAGTCCTCGAGTCGCAGCAGTGTGCGTATACGCTCGTTGAAGGGGTAATCGTAGCTGGCCAAGGACTTATCAGTTTATCGTAGCGTAGGAGAAATAGTTGCCGTGAATTATGAGATTGATTAGCTAACCATGCAAGCCTTAATGTATTTTTCATGGCACTCCCTGATCTTTTGCGCCAATTCCTCCAGCGTGCCGTCGTTATGGATGACATCATCCGCCAAGGCGAGGCGTTGCGTGCGGGAATACTGTGCCGCCATGATGGCCCGCACCTCGGCTTCCGTCAGGTGACTACGGGCCATGGCGCGATGGATTTGCTGAGTTTCTTCGCAATCGATCAGCAGGCTACGCTGGATGATGCTGGCATATGCACCGGTTTCGAACAGTAGCGGGACCACCAGGATCTGGTACGGTGCCGCGGCCTGCTCCGCCAGGCGCGCTTGCGCCTGCGCCCGGATGAGCGGGTGCAGAATGGCTTCGAGCTGTTTCCTGGAACTGCTACCGGCAAAAACCTGCTGGCGGAGCCAAGGGCGGTTGAGTGATCCGTCCGGTGTGAGCGCGGTGCCGCCAAATACCGAGGCAATGCGCTGCAAGGCTGGCTGACCGGGTGCGGTCAGGGCGTGGGCGATGGCGTCCGTATCGACGACGGGGGTGCCCAGCGCCGCGAATATTTCAGCGGCGGCGCTTTTACCGCTGCCTATGCCACCGGTGAGGCCAACGACGAACATCAGTTTGGCGGTAAATAAAACTGAGCCATCTGGGCGCCCCAGAATAGTGCGGCAATGCCTCCCAGCGCCAGGTACGGGCCGAACGGGATGGGCGTATTTCTGCCGTGGCGGGCAAACAGGATCATGCCGATGCCGATGGCGGATCCCGCCAGCGAAGACAGCAGGATGACCGCAGGCAGCAATTGCCAGCCGAACCATGCGCCGATGGCGGCGAGCAGTTTGAAGTCGCCGTAGCCCATGCCTTCCTTGCCGGTAACGAGTTTGAACAGCCAGTAGATCGTCCATAGCGCAAGGTAGCCGGCAATGGCTCCGACGACTGCCGAGCCGAGGTCGGTGAAACTGTTGCCGAGGTTGAACATCAGTCCCAGCCACAGCAGCGGCAAGGTGATGTCGTCAGGCAGGAGGTGGGTGTCGACATCGATGAACGTCAGGGCGATCAGGCTCCATGAAAATACCAAGGCGCCTAGGGTGGTCATCGAGAAGCCGAAATGCCAGGCGATCAGTCCGGAGACAAGGCCCGTGATGGCTTCCACGAAAGGGTAGCGTGGGCTGATGACCTGCTTGCAAGCCGAGCATTTCCCACGCAGCGCAAGGTAGCTGGCCAAAGGGATGTTCTCCCAGGCTCGGATGGCATGGCCGCAGGCAGGGCAGGCGGAGCGTGGCGAGACAAGAGTATAGGTAGGCTGCGGAGCGGCGGGTTCTTCCCCGCGTAGTTCAGCACAGTTGCGATGCCATTCCCGTTCCATCATTTTTGGCAGGCGATGGATGACGACATTGAGAAAACTACCAACCATCAATCCCAATGCGGTGGCTGCGGCAATGCAGATAGAGGGCTGGGTGCGGAGCGTTTCGAACAGTTCCTGCATGGTGAATGGCATGATCTATGCATGAAAACGAAGGTCATCATCCCATCGTTAATCGGCCTTGGCAAGGAAGGGTGGACTTGAAATACTAAAAATCGACGCCATGTTGCCGATATAGAGGGTAAGGAACAAAGTGAGGTAACAGGACATGCTTGAATTCTCTCCAGCATCCACATTTGACTATGCGGTCGTCTGCCATGCCGAGGTGGACCTGCCTTCCTGGTTGCGGGAGCTGACCGGCCAGTCCGGTTGGCGCCTGACATCTGAAGAGGAGGCCGATGCGTGTGACCTTTATTCGTACACGCGCGGCGGTGAAGAAGCGCAGGTGGTGCTGTATCACAGTGGCTATGCCACCGTGGACGTGGGGGATCACACGCTGTATGACGGGCAGCTCAGCTTCAAGCCCGGATACGCACGCCTGCAGTATTACAACGCGGAAAGCGGCGAGCCGGTTCTGCTGAACTGATCGGGCCGTCGTTTGTTGTGTGCTTATTTGAACTTCCGCATGGAGCCGGTAACCACGCCCCATATCTCGAAAGCCTGCTCGGCCTTGACTTCGATCACCGGATAATGCCGGTTGGCCGGGATCAGCCGGGCATGCTGCTTCGATTTCCCCAGGGTCTTCACGGTAAACTCGCCGTCGAGTACGGCCAGTACAATATCTCCAATCTGCGGCACGCGGGCACGGTCTACGACTAGAACGTCGCCTTCGAATATGCCTGCATCGATCATCGAGTCTCCCCTGACGCGCACAAAGAAGGTATCGTCATCGTTGCTCACCAGATATTCGCTCGGGTTCATGCGTTTATCGACGTGATCGTCGGCTGAGGCAGGAAAGCCGGCAGCGACTTTCGAAGTGAATAGCGGGAGCCGCGCTTCCTGTTCGGCGTGCGCGAACTCCATGACTGCGACGACATTGTCTCGTGCCTCGTGCGACCGTCTTTCGCGTAATGTGGCGAGAAGGTCGTGCACTGCGCTTGCCTGGCTGCGCGGGACGCGCATGACGATCGTCGGGCCGTCGGCGATCGGTTTACGGCCTGCCCCGGGCCGGCGCCCGCCATGATTGTTTTGCATGTCGATATCTTGATTTTGTAACGAAATCAATTTACGCGCAAAAATCCAGGCTGACAAGCATCCCCGCCGCGCTGCGGCAAACAAATTTGGCCGAAATGGGCATTTCCATGTGCAATTGCGTTGCCAAGAGGCGCAACAGGCGATACAGTTCCGGCCTGCAGGTATGAATCCTGTAGCAGCAAGTAACTCAACTTAAACACGGAGAACCGCATGAACAAGACTGAACTTATCGACGCCATCGCAAGCGAAGCAGGGATCAGCAAGGCTGACGCAGGCAAGGCGCTGAACGCATTCACCGCTGCTGTTACCGGCGCCCTGAAAAAGGGAGATAGCGTTGCCCTGATCGGTTTCGGCACATTCAAGGTGAATCAGCGTGCCGCACGTACCGGCCGCAACCCGCAAACCGGTAAGGAAATCAAGATCGCTGCTCGCAAGTCCCCAGCTTTCACCGCCGGCAAGGCGCTGAAGGACGCCGTCAACTAATCAAGACGGCAAGGAAAGGAGCCGCTCAGGCTCCTGTTCTGCGATCCGTATGGAGATGAGGGTTGCAGATTGCGGGCTGGAGCTGGGCTGGAACGCATCAATGGTTCCGGGCCAGCTCAATATCACAGACTGCGGAATACCGCGTTCCGTATCAATCGAATTAAGTTGATAAGTAGGGAAATGATTCTGGTCGGGGTGAGAGGATTCGAACCTCCGGCCTCTACGTCCCGAACGTAGCGCTCTACCAGGCTAAGCTACACCCCGAATGTGTGCTAGAAATTGCGGCTGACCGCAAAGGACAGCAATTCTATCAGAGCTTCTTTGTATTTTGAAGCCGGCAAATGCGCAATTGTTTGGCTTGCCAGGTCGGCTTCGGCTCGCGCCAGTTGTCTCACGTGCTCCAGCGCGCCCGTTTCCCTTATTGCAACAAGGACTTGGGTGAGATTGTCCAGGCCGCCATGTTCGATGGCATGACGAATCAGTGTTTTTTGCTCCGGAGTGCCGTGACGCAATGCATGAAGCAAAGGTAGGGTGGGTTTGCCTTCGGCGAGGTCATCGCCGACATTCTTGCCGATGTCGCTGCTCTCTCCACTGAAATCAAGCACGTCGTCGATCAGCTGAAATGCCGTGCCCAAGTGCATGCCGTACTGCTTCAATGCGGTTTCGTCGTTCTTGCTTGCGCCGTTGAGGATGGCGCCGATGCGAGTGGCGGCCTCGAACAGTTTGGCGGTCTTGTAGCGAATCACCTTGAGGTAGGTGTCGTCGCTGATGTCGGCGTCGCCACAATTGAGCAGTTGCAATACCTCGCCCTCGGCAATGATATTGGTTGCATCAGCCAGCACTTCCATGACATGCATATTCTGTATGCCGACCATCATCTGGAATGCGCGCGAGTAGACGAAGTCTCCCACCAGTACGCTGGCAGAGTTGCCGAACAGGGCATTGGCCGTGGCTTGTCCGCGGCGCATGCCGGAATCATCGACGACATCGTCATGTAGCAGGGTGGCGGTATGAATGAATTCCACGACGGCCGCCAGAATATGATGTTGCGGCGAAATGTGCCCCAATACTCCGCCTGCCAGCAGGACCAGTGCCGGTCGCAGGCGTTTGCCGCCACTATTGATGATGTGCTCGGATACCTGGTTGACCAGCATGACTTCCGAATGCAAGCGCTTCCTGATGACCGTGTCGACAGCTTGCATGTCGTCAGCGACAACGGCTTGAATGAATTCGATGGACACGTGAAAATTTCAAGTAAAATCGTGTGCGGATTCTAGCATAGGCCGATAGGGCTGCCGGGTGCAAAATCGACTTTGCAATTCCCGGCTATTTACGTATAATGCGCGGTTCTTTGGAAAAGCATAGTAAACGAGGCTTAACATGTATGCGGTCATCAAGACTGGCGGGAAGCAATATCGCGTAGCCGCCGGCGACAAGCTGAAGGTTGAACAACTGACGGGCGAAGTCGGTAGCGAACTGGTTATCGATAAGGTGCTGCTGGTCGCGGACGGCGATAACGTCACGATCGGTGCTCCGCTGGTCAAGGGCGCAAGTGTCAAGGCTACGGTGCTGTCTCATGGTCGTCACGACAAGGTGATGATCTTCAAGATGCGCCGCCGCAAGCACTATCGCAAGACTCAGGGTCATCGCCAGAATTACACTGAAATCCAGATCCAGCAGATTGCTGCGAAGTAAAAGGAGTTAGCAATGGCACATAAAAAAGCAGGCGGTAGTTCCCGTAACGGTCGCGATTCCAACGCGCAACGACTGGGTGTCAAGGTGTTCGGCGACCAACTGGTTTCCGCTGGCAGCATCATCGTTCGTCAGCGCGGCACCAAGATGCACGCAGGCGATAACGTGGGCATGGGCAAGGATCACACCCTGTTCGCCAAGGTGGATGGCAAGGTTGCCTTCACCGTCAAGGGTGCCCTGCGTCACAAGGTTGTGAGCGTCGTTCCCGCCTAACGCGCGATCATGACTCAACGGAAAGCCCTATCGACGTGATAGGGCTTTTTTGTTTTAAGCCGACTGCCGGAGCCTGTACATGAAATTTATTGACGAAGCCACGATCAAGGTTTACGCCGGCGATGGCGGCAACGGTGTCGCGACATTCCGCCGCGAGAAATACGAACCCATGGGCGGTCCCGACGGCGGCGATGGCGGTCGCGGTGGTTCCATCTACGCCGTGGCGGACCGCAATATCAATACGCTGGTCGATTATCGCTATACCCGTGCCTTTCGTGCCCAACGCGGCGAAAACGGCCGCGGTTCGGACTGTTACGGTGCCAAGGGCGAGGATATGGTGTTGCGTGTTCCGGTAGGCACCGTGATCACCGACAAGGGTACTGGCCGGGTTGTCGCCGATCTCGCAGAAGATGGGCGGCGGTCCTTGCTGGCCAAGGGCGGTAACGGTGGTCTAGGCAACATTCATTTCAAGTCCAGCGTCAACCGGGCGCCCCGCCAATGTACCAAAGGCGAGCCCGGTGAAGAATTCGAGCTTTATATGGAGCTCAAGGTGCTGGCTGATGTCGGCCTGCTGGGGATGCCGAATGCCGGTAAATCGACCTTCATTCGTTCAGTTTCTGCGGCTAAACCCAAGGTGGCCGACTATCCGTTCACAACACTCCACCCCAACCTGGGAGTAGTTCGTGTGGACGCCAATCGCAGTTTCGTCATCGCCGATATCCCGGGTTTGATCGAAGGGGCGGCGGAAGGCGCTGGGCTCGGTCATCAGTTTTTACGGCATCTGGCACGGACCCGTTTGCTGTTGCATATTGTCGATATCGTCCCATTCGACGATGCAGTCGACCCGGTGCAAGAAGCGCGCGCCATCGTCGAGGAATTGAGAAAGTACGACGAGGGCCTATACAATAAGCCGCGCTGGCTGGTGCTGAACAAGATCGACATGTTGCCGGAAGATGAGCGCGATGCGAAGCGCGTGGCTTTCCTGCGCGCGTTTGGGTGGGATGCACCGTCCTTCTGCATTTCCGCATTAAGTGGCGAAGGCTGCCAGAAACTGACCTATGCCATCATGGACTATCTCGACAGCCATCGCTCTGAAGCAGAGCCGGAGTCCGAAACCCGTCAGGATGACGAACTAGAATGAAATCCCTGCTTGCCAACGCCCGACGTATTGTCGTCAAGGTCGGCTCCAGCCTGGTGACCAATGAAGGGCGCGGCCTCGACCGCGACGCGATAGCCGCATGGGCCGATCAGATCGCCCGCTTGCGGCACCATGGGCGACAAGTCGTGCTGGTTTCCAGCGGCGCTGTGGCGGAGGGCATGCAGCGCATGGGCTGGACCAAGCGGCCGACCGCCATCAATGAGCTGCAAGCCGCCGCCGCGGTAGGGCAGATGGGACTGGTGCAGATGTACGAATCCTGCTTCGCCCGCCACAAGCTGCATACCGCACAGGTGTTGCTGACCCATGATGACCTTGCCGACCGCAAGCGTTACCTGAATGCGCGCAGTACGCTGTGCACGCTGCTGGACATGAATGTCATCCCGATCATCAATGAGAACGATACCGTGGTGACGGACGAGATCCGCTTTGGCGATAACGATACGCTGGGGTCGCTGGTGGCCAACCTGATTGAGGCGGATGCTCTGGTCATACTGACGGACCAGTCGGGATTGTTCTCTGCGGATCCGCGCAAGAATGCGGACGCAACACTGATCCAACAGGCGATGGCTGGCGATCCGGAAATGGAAAAGATGGCCGGAGGTGCGGGTAGCAGCGTCGGCACGGGCGGGATGCTGACCAAGGTGCTGGCGGCAAAGCGCGCTGCACGCAGTGGAGCGCATACCATCATTGCTTCCGGGCGAGAGGCTGACGTGCTGGTCAGGCTGGCCGCGGGAGAAGTGATTGGCAGCCACCTGCACGCGGCCGAAATGAAGACTGCGGCGAGAAAACAGTGGCTGGCCGATCACCTGCAGGTGCGCGGAAAGCTGACCCTGGATGCCGGCGCGGCAAGAGCCTTGCGTGAAGGCGGCAAAAGCCTGTTGCCCATTGGCGTGACGGCGGTGTCGGGCGATTTTGAACGTGGCGAACTGGTTACCTGCCTGGATGAGCACGGTCGCGAAATCGCGCGTGGTCTTGCCAATTACACTGCGCTGGAAACGGCGCGCATCCTGCGCAAGTCCAGTCAGGATATTGAAAAGATCCTCGGGTACGTGGATGAGCCGGAGCTGATCCACCGCGATAATCTTGTGCTTCTCTAACGAAGGGACAACATGACAACTACTCAACCGCTTGTTGCCATCATTATGGGATCCAACAGTGACTGGCCGGTGATGAAGGCTGCTGCCGCCATGCTGGATGAATTTGGGGTTTCTTATGAGGCGCGTGTCGTTTCCGCTCACCGCACGCCCGATCTGATGTTTGAGTTTGCCGAACAGGCGGCCGGGCGTGGCTTCCGCGCGATTATCGCCGGGGCCGGCGGTGCTGCCCATCTGCCGGGCATGGTGGCGGCGAAGACGACCCTGCCGGTGCTGGGTGTGCCGGTTCCATCCAAGCACTTGCAGGGCCAGGATTCCCTGCTCTCCATCGTGCAGATGCCCAAGGGCATTCCGGTAGCTACCTTCGCCATCGGTGAAGCAGGTGCGGCCAATGCCGGACTGTTTGCCGTCGCCATGTTGGCGGCGACCGACGACGCATTGGCGGCCAAGCTGCAGGCGTTCCGCCAGGCGCAGACCGATAAAGTCCTCGGCATGTCTTTAGAGGGGGATGCATGATTCTGCCGCCTTCCATGCTCGGCATGCTCGGGGGCGGGCAGCTTGCCCGCTTTTTCGTCATTGCCGCTCACGAGATGGGCTACCGCGTGATGGTGCTCGATCCGGACAGGAACAGCCCGGCAGGGCTGTTGGCGGATGTGCACCTGTGCGCCGCCTATGACGATGCGCAGGCACTGGCGCGTATGGCCGGCGAATGCGTCGCGGTGACCACCGAATTCGAGAATGTGCCGGCGACCACCCTCAGCACGCTGGCGCGGTCCGTCCCGGTGCATCCGGCGGCGGCGGCGGTGGCGATTTGCCAGCATCGCGTGTCGGAAAAGAATTTCCTGCGTGACAACGGCTTCCCGCATGCGCCCTATGCCGAGATCAATCGCGAAGACGATATTCCTGCTGACGGTGCCGGCCTGTATCCAGGTATCCTGAAAGTGGCGCGCTTCGGCTATGACGGCAAGGGGCAGGCGCGTGTACGCAACCGCGAGGAGGCGGTAGCGGCTTTCCGCGTCTTCCAGGGCGAACAATGCGTGCTGGAGCAGATGCTGGCGCTGGATTATGAAGTCTCGGTCGTGTTGGCACGCGATGCCAGCGGCAATGTGCAGGCATTCCCGGTGGCGGAAAATATCCACCGCAACGGCATTCTCGACATCAGCATTGTTCCTGCGCGCGGTAGTGCCGAAGTGCGCGAGCAAGCGCGTGCGCTCGCGCGCGGCGTCGCCGAAAAGCTTGATTATGTCGGCACCCTGGGGGTGGAGTTCTTCGTTAGCAGCAACTGCCTCTATGTTAACGAAATGGCGCCGCGCCCGCACAACTCGGGGCACTACACCCTCGATGCCTGCGTCACCAATCAGTTTGAACAGCAGATCCGCGCATTGTGCGGGCTGCCGCTCGGCGATGCGCGCCTGCACAGCCCGGCGGTGATGGTGAATCTCTTGGGGGATATCTGGCGCGAGGGCGAGCCGGAGTGGAACCTGCTGTTCGAGCAGCGCAACCTGAAGCTGCACCTGTACGGCAAGCATGAGGCGCGCCCTGGGCGCAAGATGGGGCATTTCACCGTCATCGGCGATGAGGCCGAGGCTGTCTTGCGGGATGCCATGTCGGCACGCACACGAATCAAGGTAGAGGACGGCGGCGCGTAGCGCTGATTGCCCTGGTAGCGTGCCGTTTGTCGCTAGTGGGAAGTCTTTCGTCGGTTGAGGCTCCGCAGCGGTTGCGGAGCCTGGCGTTTCTGTGTAATTTCCAACAGCCGCATGCGGAATGCGGCTTCTATGACAAAGGCAAACTCGACCGAAAGGCGAGGGCGCAAAGCTTCCGGTCTACATGACTTCGGTCATACGATAGCGGGGCCGCCGACCCTGGCAGCATCGATTTGCCTTTGTCTTCCAGCGAGAAAGACAGGAAATGATGCCTCCACCCAGAGATTGTTTGTTTGCCTACCAACCCGTGCTCGATCAGCAGGGCCGAGTGGTGGCGCTTGCGATCATCCACCAAAATGATGACGGACTGCGCCAGGATGATGATGATGCAGTTGCCGCGGCGCGCATCATCGTGAACGCCTATATGAATGCCGAAGTGATCGAATTGCTGGGATCGCGCAAAGTGTTCGTGAAGGTGGATATTGCCCTTCTGCGCAGTGGGATGATTTCCATGCTTCCCGCCCGGAAAACGATTCTTGAACTGGTGCCGTGTGATGAATTCCCGGATGAGGTACGGGAATTATGCATGGGTTACATGCGCATGGGCTACACGTTCGCCCTGGGCAGCGGAACTCCAACAACAAGCATGGCATCGCTGCTGGATCTGGTGGCTATCGTCAAGGTGGATGTGGCGGCGATGCCGCCTGAAATGCTGGCTGAGGTCGTGCATGCCTTGCGCAGGCCGGGACTCCAGCTGCTGGCGGAGAATGTCAATTCGGCGCAGCAGGTTGAGGCGTGCCGCTTGCTTGGGTTCGACCTGTTCCAGGGCTATCATTTTGCCCAACCCAAAGTACTGGTCGACAGAAAGCCTGACCCCAGGCGGACGCACATACTCGACCTGCTGGCGCGGCTTGACCTGGAAGCGGGTGACAGGGAGATCGAAGAGGCGCTCAAACTGAGCCCGGATCTCACATTGCATATGTTGCGGCTGGTCAACTCGGCGGCGTTCGGCATGCGTACCCAGGTCGCTTCCATGCGCGAGGTCTTGCACATTTTCGGTCGCTACAAGCTGGGTAAATGGCTACAGATATTGCTGTTTATTGCCAGCGAAGATGATACCGGTGGGTGGGCGCTGTTAGAGCTGGCTGCCAAGCGTGGGCGGATGATCGAGTCGCTGGTGCAGGATGTGACTCATCAGTATAGTGCTTCGCAGCAGGATCGCGGGTTTATCGTCGGGATACTGTCGCTCGTGGACGTACTGCTTGGCATGCCCATGGAAACGGTGCTATCCAGGATAGCCGTGGCGGAAGAAATTCGGCAAGCCATCCTCGGCCGGATTGGGGTGCTCGGTGTGCTGCTGCGGCTGTGCGAAGCGCTAGAGATTGCGGATTTCGACACGGCAGCCGAACTGGCTTCCGGCTTCCACATTCCATTGGCGCGGGTCATGGAAGTGCAGCGCGAGGCCACGCTGTGGGCGGGCATGGCGGCGGACGAAAGCACGGCCGGCGGCGAGCTGACCGCAGGACAATAAAAAAGCCAGCCACCCGGCTGGCTTTTTACGACACAAGCGCTTGTGATTAAGCGGCCATCGCCTTGACGGCGGCGGACAGGCGGCTCTTGTGGCGAGCGGCCTTGTTCTTGTGAATGATTTGCTTGTCGGCGATGCGGTCGATCACGCTGACGTTTTCGTTGAAAGCGGCTTGCGCGGCAGCCTTGTCGCCCGCTTCAACGGCCTTAATGACCTTCTTGATCGCGGTGCGCAGGGTAGAACGCAGGCTCGCGTTATGGGCGCGCTGCTTGACCGCCTGACGGGCGCGTTTTCTTGCTTGTGCGCTGTTAGCCATGAAAACTCCTGAACGTTGTGCAAAATTTGAAACGCGCAATCATACAGGGCCATGCGAGCTTTTGCAAGAACGTCCATGCATGCCGTGGTAATATAGCCCCCTTTGATTTTCCGCCATTTTTCATGAACTTGCTGAAAGCGCTGGCCACGGTCGGCAGCATGACCTTCCTTTCGCGTATTCTCGGCTTTGTCCGGGATACCCTGGTCGCCCGGGTATTCGGTGCAGGCATCTATACCGACGCTTTCTTTATTGCATTCAAGATTCCCAACCTGCTGCGCCGCATGTTCGCCGAGGGGGCGTTTTCCCAGGCATTCGTCCCCGTGCTGGCGGAATACAAGGAGCGGCGCGGACATGAAGCCACCGAGGTGCTGGTGAGTCATGTTGCCACCGTGCTCAGTCTGGTGCTGCTGCTCATCACAGTGCTGGGTATTCTGGCCGCCCCATGGGTGGTATATATCAGTGCTCCCGGATTTCATACCAGTCCAGACAAGTTTGACCTTACTGTCCGCCTGCTGCGCATCACGTTTCCTTATATCGTATTTATCTCGCTGGCTTCGCTGGCGGGTGCCGTGCTGAACACCTACGGGCGCTTTTCAATTCCGGCTTTTACGCCGACCTTTCTGAATGTCAGCTTCATCGTGTTTTCGCTGTTTTTTGTGCCTTACTTCGACCCGCCTATCATGGCGCTGGCGTGGGCCGTATTCATCGGCGGTATATTGCAATTGTTTTTTCAGGCACCTTATCTGTTCAAGCTGGGGTTCCGGCTGAGGTTCAGCCTGGACTGGAAGGATGAAGGCGTCTGGCGCATCATCAAACTGATGGGGCCGGCGATGTTCGGCGTCTCCATCGCGCAAATATCCTTGCTCATCAATACCATTTTCGCCTCTTTCCTCGAGACCGGCAGCGTTTCCTGGTTGTATTACGCCGACCGGTTGATGGAGTTCCCTACCGGGGTGCTGGGCGTGGCACTAGGGACGATCCTGTTGCCCAGTCTGTCCAAGACCTATGCGGACGGCGCCGATGGCGAATACTCCAAACTGCTGGACTGGGGCTTGAGGCTGACTTTCCTGCTTGCTTTGCCGGCCGCTGCGGCGCTGGCGGTGCTGGCGGTGCCGCTGATCGCCGCATTGTTCAAATATGGCCGCTTCGGGACGCACGATCTGTGGATGACACAGCAGGCACTGGTGGCCTATAGCCTGGGCTTGCTCGGCCTCATCATGGTCAAGGTGCTGGCACCGGGATTCTATGCCCGCCAGAATATCAAGACCCCGGTCAAGATCGCGATTTCGACCCTGCTGGCGACGCAGGCGATGAACCTGATTTTTATCTGGCCGCTCAAGCATGCCGGTTTGGCCTTGGCGATCGGACTCGGCGCATGCATGAATGCCGGCCTGCTTTATTATCACCTGCGGCGCAGCGGAATTTTCCAGCCACAGCCCGGCTGGGCGAAGTTCCTGCGCAGACTGCTGGTTGCGGTCGGGGCGATGTCGCTGGTGTTGTGGTTTGGCATGGGGGATACGGAAAGCTGGCTGCACTATGCATTCCTGCAAAAAATCCTGCGCCTTAGCCTGCTCGTCGCTGGTGGGGCTGCCACCTATTTCGCGGTCTTATGGCTGCAGGGGCTGCGGGTGAACGACTTTATGCGCAGGGTGGCTGCCTGACAGTACAATAATCTATCAATGCAAGTATTTCGCCATATCCCAACGTCCCCGTCGCCAGTCGCGCTTGCCATCGGCAATTTCGATGGCGTGCATCGCGGCCATCGCGCGATATTCGACAGTTTGTGCCAACGTGCGGCCGAGCAAGGTTTGTCGCCTGCGGTAATGACATTCGAGCCGCATCCGCGCGAATTTTTCTCGCCGCATACCGCGCCGGCACGGCTGACTTCGTTGCGCGAGAAACTGGAAATGTTCGAACAGGCAGGTGTCCAGAATGTATACCTGTGCCGCTTCGATGCCGAGTTTGCGGCTGTGAGCGCGCAGGCCTTCATGGACGAAACCCTACGCCGGCTGGACGTACGCCTGATCCTGGTCGGCAATGATTTCCGTTTTGGGGCGGACCGTACCGGCGATATCGTTCTGTTGCGCGAGGCGGGTTTTGCGGTTGCCAGCGTAGCGGATGTCAAAGTGGCGGGGGAGCGCGTTTCCAGCACGGCGATACGCCAGGCGCTGGCCGTCGGCGACCTCGCTCATGCCGCGGCGCTGCTGGGGCGGCCTTACAGCCTGAGCGGGCATGTCACGCATGGCGATAAACTCGGCCGCTTGCTCGGCTACCCTACGGCCAATGTCCATATGTTGCACGAGCGCCCGCCGCTTTTGGGCATCTATGCGGTAAAATTGCGCGGCATTGCCGATGAGGCGCTGCCGGGCGTCGCCAGCCTAGGCGTGCGGCCGACCACCAAGGAAAACGGCAAGCCGACGCTGGAAGTCCACTTGTTTGATTTCAAGCAGGATATATACGGACGCCATGTGCAGGTGCAGTTCCTGAAAAAGCTGCGTGACGAAGAAAAATTCCCCGACCTGGAGGCGCTGAAGCGTCAGATCGCCATCGACGAACGGATGGCAAGAGACTTTTTTAACAACGAATCATGACCGACTATAAAACTACGCTGAACCTGCCCGATACCCCGTTTCCCATGCGCGGCGACCTCGCCAAGCGCGAGCCGGCCTGGGTGAAGGCGTGGCAGGACAAGCAGCGCTACCGCAAGATACGTGCAAAGGCGCAAGGCCGTCCCAAGTTCATCCTTCACGACGGCCCGCCCTACGCCAACGGCGACATTCACATCGGCCATGCGGTCAACAAGATCCTCAAGGACATCATCGTCAAGTCGAAGACGCTGTCCGGCTTCGATGCGCCCTACGTGCCGGGTTGGGACTGCCACGGCCTGCCGATCGAACTGATGGTGGAAAAGCAGCACGGCAAGGACATCCCGCCGGCGAAGTTCCGCGAACTGTGCCGCGAATATGCCAAGGCGCAGGTCGAGCGGCAAAAGGCCGATTTCATCCGCCTCGGCGTGCTGGGTGACTGGGACAATCCTTACCTGACGATGGATTTCAGGACCGAGGCCGACATCATGCGCAGCCTCGGCGAAATCTACAAGAACGGCTACCTG
>CAMLDQ010000025.1 GCA_946478965.1 uncultured Methylobacillus sp.
CTGATCGTGGTTTGATAATGACACTCAATGGGTGATTCCAAAACACCTGCGGATGCCAAGTCTTCAATAGCAATTCTGGTAAAGGCGTTTTCCTTGAAGTCTGGGCCATCCCCCATTGTTCCATCCTCAGCTCCGCCAGCTTCTGCAATGACATCTGCCTGCAATTCCTCATAAAAAGATTGAATATCACTCATGGGGTACCTGCGAAAAATGAGAAAAACACATCGCTTTCTGAAACTTTCGAGTTTTTGGCGGAGGACAAATCAATAAGATAGCTTACCTCACTAACCCCATCCATAAGGCCTGTCGGCACGATTCTGGGGAAGTCATCAGATACTCGATAGTAAATGCGACTTCGTTCGGTATAGCCAACTTGCTCATATAAATTCTTCTGGGAGCCATGGTATCCGACCTCTGCAAGAGAATCTAAAAATACAGCCTGCAAATGGCTAGGTAAGCCATTACTGATTTCATCAATCAGCGTCGGCAAACTTATTCCAGCATGTTTCTTTTCATCTAAGCAGATGTGACATAGAAAAAGCTTATCCCGGCCTACTTGGTCTAATTGAAATTCGTTTGTAATTCTCACTCGTGAAATTTCATTACTAGCTGTAGTTTTTACCTCAAGTGCAGTGTCGCTATTCACAAAATCCTGATTGGTGCGACTCGGCCCACACCACGAGTGTATTGAACACTCCTGCATCCCGTGTACAGATTGCAATGATTTCAGAATCAACAATTCACCAAACAGACCTATCTGCTGTGGTTTTGTTAGCCCCCCAAGACCAGATGCCTGCATGAATTTCTTCCAATGCTCAATTCTTGACTCAAGAATTGTTACCGTCTGACTCGTATCATTAACCTCCAAGAGCTTATCAAGAATGTCAGATGAGACTAGAAGAAAAATGTCTCCATAGGACAGGTCGGTCAGCTCTATTCGCAATCGAACAGATGCCTCCGTCGGAAGGTGTTCTCGTGAAAGCCTGAACCCCTTAACTTCCTGATCATGAACCTTGGCAGCTTGAACAACTGATACAGCCAGACTCAATTGAATGAGCTTAGAGGGCCTATTTATTCCAGCAAAAATTGAATATGCAGAATGAGAAAGAATTCGTCTTTCGTAGTTACCTGGCAGGTCGAAGCCTTCATTCTCGAGTGCCTTCCATGTTTCTGCTAAAAGATCAGAAGTCGTCATAATCCCCAGCCTGGGTGAACACATTATTTACTGTGTAGGATATTTCTTTGGCCGTATCGCTTTGGGGAAAGCTCAGGGCTATTCCGATTAAGGGGAGGGCGTCTACTAAATCAGCTTCCCGATTATCAAGTGGATAGATAATCATCATTCCCCGTTCCTTAGGACGGGCAAATCTGATGCCTTGGCCAGATGGCCTGTCTGGTGGAGTTTCGGATTTATTCTTTCTCTTACTTTCAGCCCATAATCGCTGGGTTTCCTGAAGAGCCTTGTTAAACTCATCTGGAATCTGAAGATCAAGACCTTCGTCGGATGGGCTGACCAGCCTTCTGATAGTGAACCTTTTATCACCACCATCAAAGGATCCAAAGCGTTCACGTCGAATTGCACCGATCTGAATGCCAGTGAAATAGCTGCTTAAATCCAGTGCATCCTTAAGCCCAGATGATGCAAGTTTGATCGACCATGAAGTCAGTTCATTCTGTTCGTTCTGCTTTCGGATGTATTGTGTCAACAGCTTCGTATTTGCTCTTCTAGCTTCCTCATGAGATTCGTAAGAGGCTAGGAATTCAAGAATCTCATCGCAGCTGATACCTTCCCATAAATACCCACCACTCCTTTCGCCAACGGCGGTTGGGAGTCTGCTCAGCAAGTCATTCACGGCCGTCAGATTCTTATTAAGAACCAACTTGTTCGTGTCAAAAATGATCGTTTCGCTAATATCCCCCGCATATGAAAGGCTCATTTTGGTGCCCGATTTCATTTTTACTGCCGAGGTCACCAGAAGTGCTGGGTGTGCTCTAACCTTCAAGCCATATTGTTTTGGCGTAGCACCGATGTTGACCATGTGGTCGAATTCTAGGCGAAGCTCCTCTGTTGATGCGGCGATGTATTGAAACCATCCAGCCAGTTCGGAGCTTGTATAAAGCCTGCAAACATCCAGATATTTTTCCCTGTATCCAAACCAGCGACCCATTTGCATCAATGTGTCATACATTCTTGAAGATCGGAGAAAATAACTCACGGTCAAACCTTCTAGGGTCAATCCTCTGGAGAGTTTATCGCCGCCAATGGCAATGATGTTCAGGCCGACCCCTCTGTGCTGTTCGTAATCAAGTGCGTCGAGTGCTGATCCGTTAATAGCTCGCACTTCAATGCTATGAGCAACACCAGAAAGTTGTAAAAGAACCGCCTCCCAATCAGGTAACTTATAGTTGTAGCCTGTCGCCTTGCTTGTGGGTATGAAATCTCTTTCCCATAGCTTCCTGAACTCCTCCTCAATAGTTGGTCGTCTGCTACCATCGCCATTTTGAAGTCGGCTTGTAATTGCTCTAATCTCCGCCTGAACCTCTTCCTGCACTATTGCTTGGACGTTAGTGAAACGAACAACATGAACTAGCATGGAATTGAATTGTGGAGCTGATTCCCTGAGCTTCCTGACAGAAGTCGAGATCAGGAAAACCATGATCGCTTCTCTTAAAGAATGCGGTAGCTTTCTTTCACCTTCATACAGTGGGACGTGTGCTGTCTTATCCTGAAGTTTTGGGGGCATCCATCCCGAGGTCTCATTTTTTTCATTGGAAGCCGCATAGTCGTCCACAATTCTGATGATAGGAACAGATTCCACTTCAGGTAAACCAACGTCCGGATCTTCCTGAATGCCAAAAATTCGGGCAGCCCCCGTGTAATTACTTGGGGCAGGTAGATTTACTATAAAACTTCGTGGAAATAGGTCGTCGCCAAGCTCTTTTGTTCTTGCTTGCTCATGGATGAAAATATTGGCAAACGGGGTGGCTGTGAAGCCGACGTAAGCTGATTTGTCGAATGCGAATAGCAGACGTCGAATGAGTTCATTGGTTTTCGTTGGATTGTGCTCATCATCGGGGAGTCCGTTTTCATCCAAAGCCATGGTTTTGGTGTCAACGCTAGCCTGATCAGCCTCATCATCAATTACGAGCAGTGGGACATTCCGATGAAATTTCCTACCAGTTTCCGGGTCCTTTGAGTCAGCAGAATGATGAATCCACCCAAGAAGGTTCCTGAGTACGGTCACGTTTTTCTTGATCACAAACAGCAAAGGGTTGCCGCCAGGATGTATACCGAAATGATTCGCAACTTTTTTACTGAAGTCGCCATTTTCATGCCGATTTGTTACGGAATCGGCCTTAGGTCCAGTCCCGAATTCCGCTACACCTGTTTTTTCGAAGCTGGCTCCATCCTTTCCTGGAGGTACCGCTTTGTATCCAAGGAACCCTTCATCAAGTCGAATCTGTGTCTGGCTACGCAGATTGTTATGTAACCCAGCTAGAACAATAATTACTTTGTAGCCAGAGTCTGCTGCCTTACATATTAAGCCTGTATAAGTTGCAGTCTTGCCAGATTGAACATGCCCCATAACCAAGCCACGACGATCCCATGGGCCATCTCTTAATGGATTCTCGATTCTGCCAAGTACTTCATCAGTTACTTTTTCGATGTTATCAACAGCTATGGGACCAAGTTTTACTTTTTGTATAAGATAAGTTTTATATCTGGACCAGAAGAGCCACTTGATTGCTGCACGTTCCGCAGACAACCAAGGTTCATGGTCATCGTCGTTGCCAATGGCTGTTGGGTCATTGGACCAAGTTGTGAATAGCTCCTCGAGTTCTTTGATTAGCCTTTCCTTATCCACCCCCATGGAGAAGGTTGGCATGCTAAGAAGCTCCTCAACCTTGGAGATGATTTGCTCGCTGGTTAGGGGGTTCCCTGTTGCATCCCGTTCCATTGAGAGAGACATTTGGCACATACCTAAAGCGGTATCAAATATGCTCACCGTTATTTCTCATCCAGCAGCTTATTGATCAAATTGGGATATCTATTGAAAGGCTCGGTTGCTGACATATATGCACGTACCGAATCAGAATCCTTTAGAGATTGACGTAGAAAATCGAAGGTCTTTCTCATGTCTTCGAAGAGTATTTTTTCATCAATGCCTTCATACGGGATGGCATGGTCAACTTCAGATTCAGCAGTATCAAGCCAGATTTTTTGGACTGGTACAGTTTCTTCTACTAATCGAAGCAGAGTTTCGACTTCGGAGGAAAGTGGGCCAAGTTTTTTTGTTATGCTTTTAACCAACGGGTGGGATCTGTTTACCTTGTAGACAAGATGCCCGTTTCTTTCTTTCGTTTCCCAAGGTTTTTCAATCACCAGTGTTGGATCGTTTGGCCTCGGGCCATATTGACCACGGTGAGTAAATACCTTTTTCGCGTCAGCTCTGATTTTTTCAGCCAACCCCGTTAGCCTTGATCGAAGCCTCGCTGGTGGCCTTGCTGTAGACTTTTTTACATCTAATGACCATTCAAGATCGAGAGCATTCGGAATATCAACGCTTAACCTCGCAAGTTTATATTGCTCTTCTTTTGGCCAAGGACGCCCTCTGCCGAGTTTTAACCAGTCCCCAGCAAGCAGAATCCGATCATTTCGATATACGTAGAACCCCTGTTGAGAAATCCAGCCTTTTCGTCCGCCACCGTGCCTGTATTCATCTTCCGTAATTCTGTCCTTGTGCGGAAGTACATAACCTTTGATTGTTATTTGATAGCCGTGATGTGTGATTTCTTCAACTGGCGATTCTTGGGAAGAAATTGTTTGGCTTACCTCAAATGGATTCCATGGAGCCAATAAATGCTGATGCGATATTCCGTTAACGTAGATTTTTAGTGGCTCTCGGCGAGGAGTTGTATTTCCTGACAGATGTCTATGAAAAATCATAGACAGATAATCCTTAACATCGGAAATGAGTTGCAGGAATCTCTGGTGAGCCTCTTCAGAATCCACATGACTATCGTCAACCAGTTTATCGAGATTTTCCCAGAGAACCACTGTTCCAGACTTCGACTGTTGTAATTTCTGAAGGGGATGAAACTTACTGTATGCAGCAACTTTTTGAAGACGCCACTCGTTGAGTTTGGCAACGTAATCTAGATCCCATTTCTTGCCACATATTTCATTTTCAGCGGTTTTAGACCAGACAGTCAGTTCTCTGCACTGTGAGAACGATGCTGTTTTTAAGCCAAGTCCAAATCTTCCAAGGTCATATGGGTCCCTTACAGCAGTTGGGTTCTTAGTTCCAGGACGCATTGCCTCTTTGAGTTCTGGCTCAGACATTCCAAGTCCATTATCGAGAATGCTGATCCATGAGCCAGGCCCTGCCCAATGGAAGTTGATGTGTATTTCCGAGGATTTTGCAGTGACACTATTGTCGATGATGTCAGCAATAGCCGTAGGAAGGCTATAACCGACGGATCGGAGTGACTCTACCAATGCACTGGGATTTGGATTGGCTAAATCGTAGTCTTCGCTCATTGCAATTCTTGTTATTTAGAATCGATTGAATATTTCATTATCCTACGCGAGAAAACTCAATATCATGCTGTCGAACTGAGGGCTGCCCGCTTCCGCCCATTTTTCTATTTCATCCCCAGGATACCGGTGGGGAAAGTCTCTTTCATAAAACAAAAAGCCCCAAGCCTCTTTAAGAAGCTTGGGGCGATTTTTTTCTCTTATTAAGGGTTGAATATTCACCCAATGAAAATATGCGGTCACAAGGGCCATTTTTTCGTTAACCGTTTGATTTTTAATAAAACTGTCACATGTGCGAAAAATGTCACTTATTCTGAAAACCTACAACATAATTAAATATCCAAATTACCTGCCCGCAATGCATTTCCCTCAATAAAAGCGCGGCGCGGTTCCACTTGATCGCCCATCAGTGTCGTGAATATCTCGTCTGCTGCGATAGCGTCTTCTATCTGTACTCTGAGTAGTCTACGCACTTGCGGATCCATCGTGGTTTCCCACAACTGCTCAGGATTCATTTCGCCCAGACCTTTATAGCGCTGGATATTCAAACCTTGTTTGGCTTCGTTCAACAGCCAGTCGAGTGCCTGCTTAAAGCTGGAGATCACTTGCTGCTTCTCTCCTCGCTTAATCGTGGCCCCTTCGCCCAGCAGATCTTCGAGCATATCCGCTGTTTTGCGAATCTGCCTGTAGTCTCCGCTGCCGAGCAATTCAGGATCAATAACGCTGCACTGCAAATTGCCGTGCATGTATTTATTGATTTCCAGGCGGTAGCTGGCACTCTCCTGATCAAACCCGATATTCACTTCACAACCGTAACTGGCCAGCTGACGACGCAATTCCTGGGCGGCCTTGTCTGCCGTTGATTCGCTGCTTAGGTCAACGGCAGGAATATGCTGCAGCGACCGCAACACCACTTCGTCATACAGCGGCGCCAAGCGCTTGACCACAGCTTCGGTGAGCACCATTTCCTTGGCCATTTGCGCCAGGGGCTCACCGCTGATGGGTTTACCGCTTTCGCTAGTCAGCAGTTCTGCATTGTTCAGTGCCGATTGCAGCAAGTATTCGTTGAGCTCGTGCTCATCCTTGAGATAGCGCTCGTCCTTGCCTTGCTTAACCTTGTAGAGCGGAGGTTGCGCAATGTAAACATGCCCGCGCTCGACCATTTCCGGCATCTGGCGATAGAAGAAGGTCAGCAGCAAGGTACGGATGTGAGCGCCGTCAACGTCCGCATCCGTCATGATGATAATGCGGTGATAGCGCAGCTTTTCAACATTGAAATCGTCCTTGCCGATACCGGTACCCAACGTTTGGATCATGGTGACGATTTCCTGTGAGGAAATCAGCTTGTCGAAACGCGCTTTCTCCACATTCAGTATTTTGCCCTTGAGCGGAAGGATCGCTTGGAACTTGCGGTCGCGCCCTTGCTTGGCCGAGCCGCCAGCGGAGTCCCCTTCTACCAGATAAAGTTCGCACAGCGCCGGATCCTTCTCTTGGCAATCGGCCAACTTGGCCGATAGACCTATGCCATCCAGCGCGCCCTTGCGTCGTGTCATTTCTCGTGCCTTGCGCGCTGCCTCGCGGGCACGTGCTGCGTCGACAATCTTGCCGCAAATGGTCTTGGCATCGTTTGGATTCTCAAGCAGGTACTCCGCGAGTTTGGCAGCCACAACCTCTTGCACGACAGGCTGAACTTCACTTGAAACCAGCTTATCCTTTGTCTGGGAAGAAAACTTCGGCTCCGGCACCTTCACTGACAGCACACACGTCAGGCCTTCGCGCATATCGTCACCGGTGGTGTCGACCTTGGCCTTTTTCGCCAGCTCATTCTGTTCGATATACGAGTTGAGTGTTCGCGTCATCGCGGTACGCAAACCGGTCAGGTGCGTTCCCCCATCGCGCTGCGGAATGTTGTTAGTGAAGCATTGCACGGTTTCCGCATAGGAATCGTTCCATTGCATGGACACCTCGACTGTAATGCCGTCCTTCTCCCCCATTGCGTAGAACACTTTTGGGTGCAGTACCGTTTTGGTACGGCTCATGTACTCAACAAAACCACGCACACCACCAGAGTGCGCGAAGTTTTCGCTCTTTCCAGTTCTCTGATCGATCAGTTCAATCTTGACGCCGTTATTCAGGAAAGACAGCTCACGAATGCGCTTCGCCAGTATCTCGAAATGAAATTCAATATTCGTGAATGTTTCTGTTGCCGCCATGAAATGCACTTCGGTGCCGCGGCGCTCTGTTGTGCCAGTGACAGCTAAAGGTGCCACTGGCACACCACGACGAAATTCCATTTGATGCACTTGGCCGTTACGGCATATTTTGAGGCGGAGCCAGTCCGAAAGTGCATTCACAACCGACACACCCACGCCGTGCAAGCCACCGGAAACCTTGTAGGAATTCTGGTCAAACTTGCCGCCAGCATGCAATTCAGTCATTACGATTTCTGCAGCTGAACGCTTGGGCTCGTGTTTATCGTCATTCTTTACATCGGTTGGAATACCACGTCCGTTATCGGAAATGCTGACGGAATTATCCGGATGAATAATGACCTTGATATCATTGCAATGGCCGGCCAATGCTTCGTCAATGGCATTGTCCAACACTTCGAATACCATATGGTGCAAGCCTGAACCATCAGAGGTATCGCCAATATACATGCCTGGGCGCTTGCGGACAGCATCCAGCCCTTCAAGAATTTTAATACTGGAGGAATCGTAATCAGTCATCTTATGGTTTCACGTGAAACATTCGGTTAATTCGGGGGCTTCAGATCCGCATCGGCATAACGACGTATTTATAGTCGTCATCATCCGGCACGGTCACCAAGCAACTGCTATTGGCATCGGCAAAGGAAAAATTAGCCTTTTCCGTACCGACATTGGTGAGAACGTCGATCATGTAAGTAACATTAAATCCGATATCCAGTGGATCGCCGTCATAGGCAATTTCCAACTCCTCTTCGGCCTCTTCCTGTTCACTGTTGTTGCTGATTAGTCGCAAGCTATCCTTGCCGAGCACCATGCGAATGCCGCGGTATTTTTCGTTGGAAAGAATAGACGCACGCTGCATTGCCAAAAGCAATGTCTGACGATCCACCTCGAACCTGTTCTGGTAGCCAGTCGGTATCACCCGAGTGTAATCCGGGAATTTGCCGTCGATGACTTTGGAAATCAGCCGGATTCCAGAAAAACTGAAGTTTGCCTGGTTTGCACTCACCTCGATAGAAACATCGTCTTCGCTATCGTCCAGCAGTTTGATCAGCTCAAGCACTGTTTTGCGGGGAAGAATCAGTTCCTGTTTTTCATAGCTTTGCGCAAGCTCGGTCGAAGTGAAGCTCAAACGATGCCCATCAGTTCCCACGACATTGAGACGATTTGCATTTACCTCGAACAGCAGTCCATTCAGGTAGTAGCGGATATCCTGTTGCGCCATTGCATATTCAACTTGGCGCAGAAGCTTTTTCAACTGACTTTGCCCAAGCGTGAGAACAAGGCTGGTTTCCCCTCCCCCCTTGGCCATCAGAGGATAATCTGCAGCTGGTAATGTCTGCAGATTAAAGCGGCTTTTACCTGCGCGAATCTGCATCCGGTTGTCGGTAATCTCCAAAGTAATTTGGGACTGATCCGGCAACGACCTGCAGATATCAAGCATCTTGCGTGCTGATACGGTAGTTGCAATATCTCCGGCAGGCTCAGCAGGCAAGGAAAGCGAGATTTGCATTTCCAGATCTGTCGCCGTCAATGTAAGGCTACCCTGCTTCGCTTCCAATAGAAGATTGGTCAGTATCGGCAAGGTGTGCCGACGTTCAACAATCCCGCTAACCGAGGAAAGAGGTTTCAGTAATGCTTCGCGATCTATTTTTATGTTCATGATACTAAATAGCCTTAATAGTATTTAATAAGGTATGTGTAAACTGTGAACAATCTAAATTTAATTTTAAAATCAGTTTGTTACGTTTATTATTTACGGCTTGATTTGCTTCGGAATCGCTGTGGATAGTTTGTTGGCTAAATTCGGTATTTTTTCTTAAGCCAACTTATCCTATCTTCTACCCACAGTACTTCGTCAATTTATCCTCAACATACTTAATCTCGAATCACCTGCGTCAGAAAAGCCAGATCATGCGCCAGGTTTGGATCATTCTGCCGTAATTTGCCGATTTCTTCGCAGGCATGAATTACGGTGGTGTGATGCCTTCCACCAAAGGCCTCGCCGATCTCCGGGAAACTTCTATCTGTCAGTTCGCGCGTTAAAGTCATGGCGACCTGACGAGGTCGCGCAACGTTGCGCGACCTCTTTTTCGAATACATTTCGGCAACCTTGATTTTGTAATAGTCGGCCACGGTTTTTTGGATGTTTTCGATCGTAATCTGCCGGCCACGTACAGCGATAAGATCTTTTAGAGCTTCTTTGGCCAGCGGAACGTCGATAGGGTGGCCGGTAAAGCGGGCCATTGCCACGATGCGATTAAGCGCCCCTTCTAGTTCACGAACACTGGAGCGTATTTGTTTGGCGATAAAGAAAGCGACATCCTCGTGCAGGATAACACGTTGCGCTTCCGCTTTCTTCAATAGAATGGCGACGCGCATTTCCAGCTCGGGAGGTTCTACCGCTACCGTTAACCCCCAGCTGAAGCGGGTTCGCAGCCGCTCGTCCATGTCCGCGATTTCTTTCGGATAGGTATCGCAGCTGATGACAATTTGCTTCTTCGACTCAATCAGGGTATTGAATGCGTAAAAGAACTCTTCCTGGGTGCGGCTCTTCTTGGCGAAAAACTGGATATCATCGATAAGCAGAAGATCGAGGGAGTGATAGATGCGCTTGAAATCGTCGAAAGCACGATTTTCGTAGGCTTTAACAACGTCCGTCACGTATCGTTCGGCATGCAGATAACGTATTTTCGCTTCGGGGTTGCGTTGTTTCAGATGGTTTCCGATAGCCTGGATCAGGTGGGTTTTGCCTAACCCTACTCCACCATAGATAAACAACGGGTTGTAGCCGGCACCCGGATTTTCGGCTACTTGCACGGCAGCGGCTCGCGCCAGTTGGTTGGCTTTACCGGTAACGAAATTATCGAAATTGAAAGCCGGGTTAAGCCCGGAAATATCCAGCGCAGGCTTGTTTTTTGCGGCAGATTTTTTGGGGATGTCCGGTTGTATTTCCGCTGGATCGGAAACCTTGACTGAGCTTTCAGCCGGTGCGACGTTGCCGTTTTCGCTTAAAACGAGCTCAATAGTGAAAGGGTGATTGAAGACTTCTTGGCCGATTTGTTCAATCTTGCTGAGAAAACGGTCTTTCACCCATTGCTGGACGAAGCGATTAGGAGCCGATAGACGTAATCCGCTTTCCAGGACTTCGCACTGAAGCGGCTTGATCCAAGTGTTGAATTGTTGTGACGAAAGCTCTTGCTTGAAGCGACCGAGACATGTGGACCAGAAGTTTTCCATCGAATACCTGAGTGACTCCCCGAAATGACAAGTGTTGCGCAAGAATCGGGCGGCAACTTGTTTTAATGTTGTCCACGACGTGGGCGGACTAACATCGTTCTTGTTGTAACAACTAATGATTGGTCGCGCGAGGTACTGAATTCTAGCCCTTTTACGACAACTTATCCACAAGCAGAAATACAAATTATAGGTTGACAGAACAAGGAAAAACGCGGTTTAATTACGCCCTTTTTACCGCATACACCAAGTTATCGGAGATTCATAAATGAAACGCACTTACCAACCTTCCAAGGTTCGTCGCGCTCGCACGCATGGTTTTCTGGTGCGCATGAAGACCCGTGGCGGTCGCGCTGTTATCGCCGCGCGTCGTGCCAAGGGACGCACCCGTCTCGCAGTCTAGTGCGTGGCCGGTTTCGGTTTCAGTAGCCGATTCAAGATCAAGAAAACGGATGAATTTTCATCCGTTTTTAATTTCCGAAAGCGCATTTCAGGAGAAATGCTGGCGCTTCATTACAAGCCCAATATGGCGGGTCATGCCAGGCTCGGCGTCATAGTCGGAAAGAAAACGGCCCGGCTTTCCGTGCGACGTAACTACATGAAGCGGGTCATTCGTGAAATATTCAGGTTGGAAAATGCAGCGGTTGGCGGTCTGGATATTCTGGTCAGGCCGCTGAAAGCATTTGATCAAACGGATTTCGATAAAATCAGATCGGAATTCAAGCAGTTGCTTGACAAACTTCGTAAGCGAACCAACGGTAAACATAACTGACACGATGGCACGTTTTCTGGTAGGTCTGATACACGGATACCAATATCTGCTGAGCCCATGGATCGGCAGTGCCTGTCGTTTTACCCCGAGTTGCTCTCATTATGCCTGCCAGGCTTTGCAGCGCTACGGCGCATTGCGAGGCTGCTGGCTTTCCTTTTGCCGCCTTTTACGCTGCCACCCATGGCATGCGGGCGGTCATGACCCTTTGCCGTAGCCAAAAGAGTACCCTATGGATTCCAAGCGCCTCATTCTGTTCGTCATTTTTTCTTTTTCCATCATGATGCTGTGGGAGGGGTGGCAGCGCGACCATACTCCCCAGCCTGCCCTGCAAGGACGCGCCGCAACAGCTGATGTTCCACAAGCAACCGCAAAAAAATCGGCAGAAGTGCAGGAGAGCAAAGGGTTTTCGTTGCAGAGCGGCGAGCGCATTCATGTCAAAACCGATCTGGTTGTCGCCGAGATTGATACGGTAGGCGGCGATTTGCGTCATCTGGAACTGCTCAAGCATCGCGACAGCGCCGATATCAACAAGGATTTCGTGTTGTTGGACGATGAAAAACAGCCCGCTGTTTATGTTGCTCAATCGGGGCTGATCGGCAACGATCTCCCCAATCATAAAAGCACTTTCCATGCGGATGCCGACAACTATGTGTTGCAGCAAGGCCAGGATAAGGTTGAGGTGCGTCTGCACTGGGAGAATGGTCAAGGCGTTACGGTGGACAAGATCTATACCTTCCGTCGTGACAGCTATGTGGCCGACCTCAAGTACGAGATTCATAACGGCGGTTCCACTGCGCTTGATCCGACTGTTTATTATCAGATCGTTCACGACAGCGAATCTGCACGTGCATCCAAAATGATGCCGACCTTCGCGGGGGCTGCCTACTTTACCGAAGCCGATAAGTACAAGAAGGTCAAATTCGATGACATGAAGAAGACCAACCTGTCCAAGAATGCCGCTGATGGCTGGATTGGCATGGTGCAACATTACTTTGTCAGCGCCTGGATACCACAACAAGGCTTTGCGCGGGAGTACTACACCAAGCAACTGTCCGACAAGGTGTTTTCGATGGGTACCAAGGGCGATCTGGGTACGATACAGCCGGGCGCTTCCGCTACCGTCGATGCCAAGTTCTATTCGGGTCCGCAAGTGCAGTCCAGGCTTGAGGCAGCCGCGCCCGGTCTGCGCTATGTTGTGGATTACGGCTGGCTGACGGTAATCGCGACACCATTGTTCTGGGTGCTGTCCATGATCCAGAAAATAGTGCAGAACTGGGGGGTAGCCATCATTCTGCTGACAGTTCTGATCAAGCTGGCTTTTTACCCGTTGTCTGCCAAGAGTTACAAGTCGATGGCGCAGATGCGTGAACTCGCGCCGCGGCTGCAGCGGATGAAGGAGCAATTCGGAGACGATCGCCAGAAGATGCACCAGGCGATGATGGAGCTTTACAAAACGGAAAAAGTCAATCCTATGGGTGGTTGTTTGCCCATTCTGGTGCAGATTCCGGTGTTCATCTCCTTGTACTGGGTCTTGCTGGGCAGTATCGAAATGCGCCATGCGCCATTTGTCTTGTGGATTCATGACTTGTCCGCTGCCGACCCCTATTACGTCCTCCCGGTCCTGATGGGCATTTCCATGATCATCCAGACCAGGCTTAATCCGACACCACCGGACCCGATTCAGGCCAAGGTGATGATGATCATGCCGCTCATGTTCAGCGTGTTCTTTTTCTTCTTCCCTGCCGGGCTGGTATTGTATTGGCTGGTGAACAATGTGCTTTCGATTGCACAACAATGGAACATCAACCGGACCATCGGCCAGGCGGCAGCGAATAAGAAGAAGCCGCGCTAGCCCAAACGGGTGACATACTGGTAGCGATGAAAGCCGCACAGCATGACACCATAGCCGCGATCGCAACCGCGCCGGGTAGTGGTGGCATCGGCGTGGTTCGTGTCTCCGGGCCGGCTTGCCGGCAGGTTGCCGAGGCCGTGTTGGGCCAATGTCCGCTGCCGCGACATGCCGCCTACCTGAGTTTTCAAGATGCCGATGGCAGCATGATCGACCGTGGCATTGCGATCTATTACGCTGCCCCTCATTCCTATACCGGGGAGGATGTGCTGGAGTTGCAGGCTCATGGCGGCCCCGCCCTGATGCAGGTTTTGTTGCGTAGATGCCTGGAACTCGGGGTACGTCAAGCCGAGCCGGGCGAATTCACGCGGCGTGCCTACCTTAACGACAAACTCGACCTGGCACAGGCGGAAGCCGTGGCAGACGTCATTAGCGCGGCTACTGCCGAGGCTGCGCGTAGTGCTGTACGGTCATTGGCAGGTGAATTCTCCCAACGGATCCATCAATTGCGCAATCGTCTCGTCGACCTGCGCATGTTCGTGGAAGCGTGCCTGGATTTTCCCGAGGAAGATATCGATTTCATCAGTCAAGGTAGCGTGGCAGCCAAACTGGATGCCATTTCGGATGAGTTGAATGCTGTCTTTGCAGGGGCACGGCAAGGCAACCTGCTACGCGAGGGAATACAGATCGTGCTGGTGGGGCAACCGAATGTCGGTAAATCCAGCCTGTTGAACCAGCTTGCCGGGGAAGAGCTCGCGATAGTTACCGCTGTGGCTGGAACAACGCGTGATACCGTGAAAAGCCTGATCCAGATCAACGGAGTGCCGTTGCATATCGTGGATACCGCAGGGTTGCGCGACACTGGCGATGAAGTCGAGCAGCAAGGGATCGCAAGGACATGGCGAGCCTTGGAAAACGCGCACGTCGCGTTATTACTGGTCGATGTAAGCCGCGGTATTACCGATGCCGAAAAATCGATTCTGGCGCGATTACGCACGGATTTGCCGAAAATCTGGGTGCATAACAAAATTGATTTGACGAACGAGGGTGCGGGAAAGCGAGAACGTGCTGGCGAAGCTCATTTATATATTTCCGCCAAGACGGGGGTGGGAATGGACATCCTGCGGCAGGAACTGCTGAAAATTGCTGGCTGGCAGCCGGGCGGTGAAGGCGTTTTCATGGCACGGGAACGCCATCTGCAAGCTTTGGAATCCGTTAACGCCAGCTTGGTGCGCGCCGGTAGCTTGCTGATTCAACCGGAGCTACTGGCTGAAGAGTTGAGGCTGGCTCAGGAGGCATTGAATACCATTACCGGGGAGTTTACTTCGGACGATCTGCTCGGAGAAATTTTTAGCCGGTTCTGCATCGGCAAGTAAACGCGGTTTACTTTTTCTTGTAACCGGTAATCATTGCTAGGATCAAGTTTTCGCGATGGGCAAGGCTTTCCAGCGCGACCCCACTGATGTGCATCACAACCAAACCGACCCAGATCCAGGATAGGTCATGGTGGATTTCTGCAAGCGGCAGCGAAAACGTCGGCACCCAGCCGTCGTTATAGACCCAGAGGCCGGAGCCGATAGCGAGCAGCCCGATGGCCAGCATCGCATAAATGACAACTGAGCCTGCTGGATTGTGGCCGGTGAAGCGCGGCGCATGACCCTTGAAAATACTTAGGGCATAACGTGCGCCATGGACAGGCCGAAAGGGAAACGCCGAAAATGCAGCGTAACCCTTCGCCTTGATACCCCATGCGATGCGAACCAGTAGCAGGATGCCCGCTACATAGCCCGCTTCAGCATGGATGTCACGCTCCCATATGGAATTGTGTGTCCAGAATGCGACCGTGAACGCGCTTACGAGTAACCAGTGGGATATTCTGACGAAGCGATCCCAGACATACAGCATCGATTACTTAACGGTCAGCAGGTAAGCGATGTAGTTACCCTTTTCTTCTGCGGTGCAGTCACGGCCGATGATTTCCAGGCAGTGCTTCTCGAAGTTCTTTTCAACCTTGTCTAGTTCGGCGAAACGCTCTTTATTGACGTACGGTGCCAACGGCTTGATCGGCTTGCCGGTCACGATGTGCTTGCCGGGGTTGGCCGGGTTGCTGGTGTGGCAGGAAGCGCAAGCGATTTGTTTGCCGTGAATGGTCAGCTCGCGGTTGAAGAAGGCCTTGCCGGCGTCAGCATCCAGGCCCTTGTAGTTGGGATCGATGTGCTTGGCGATAACGGCGTACTTGTCGGCAAGCTTTTGAGCGCTGGCGGGATCGGCACTGACGTTAAGGGACAAGCTGATCAAGCCGAGGGCGGCGAGAAGGGCAAAACTTGTATTGCGCATGGTGATGCTCCTGTTGTTAATAATATGGGTGGTAAAAATTGCGTCGATTGTATCATGCCCGACGGGCGCAAAAGAAGCGGCCGCGGGGGTTAACGTTTGAACGTGCCAATTGGATGACACGGGGCAAGTGGTTTCACGTGAAACATCATGAGGCATGACGAAAGCTGCCCTTTGCAGTAACATACGCATCCCGAATGCGGTAAGTGGTATTCCGATGCAATTCCCTGAAAAATTTGATGTTATCGTCGTGGGTGGTGGTCATGCCGGCACCGAGGCGGCGTTGGCGGCGGCCCGTATGGGTCGGCGCACGCTGTTGCTCACGCATAACATCGAAACCTTGGGGCAGATGTCCTGCAATCCGTCCATTGGCGGTATTGGCAAAGGGCATTTGGTCAAGGAGGTGGATGCATTGGGTGGGGCGATGGCGGCCGCGACCGACGAGGGCGGTATCCAGTTCCGCATCCTGAATTCCAGCAAAGGTCCGGCTGTTCGTGCGACGCGTGCGCAGGCCGATCGTATTCTGTATAAGGCGGCCATACGGCGACGTCTGGAAAATCAGCCGAACCTGTGGCTGTTCCAGCAAGCGGTGGACGATATTATTCTCGATGGCGAACGCGTAGCCGGAGTGGTGACGCAGCTCGGATTGCGCTTCGAATCGCGATCGGTCGTGCTGACCGCGGGCACCTTTCTAGCGGGCTTGGTGCATGTCGGCCTGGCCAATTATCAGGCAGGACGTGCCGGCGATCCACCGGCGGTATCCCTGGCGCATCGCTTGAGGGAAATCGGGTTGCCTGCGGGCCGCCTGAAGACAGGCACGCCGCCGCGCATCGACGGCAGAACCATCGATTTTTCAGTAATGGAAGTGCAACCCGGCGATGAGCCGGTGCCGGTTTTCTCCTTCTTGGGCTCGGCAGAACAACATCCTCGGCAATTGCCTTGCTGGATCACGCAAACTAACGCACGCACGCACGAAATCATAAGATCAGGGCTGGATCGGTCGCCGATGTATACCGGCGTAATCGAAGGTGTCGGGCCGCGCTACTGCCCTTCCGTTGAAGACAAGATCATGCGCTTTGCCGGTAAGGACGCGCACCAGATTTTCCTGGAGCCGGAAGGATTGCAGACGCACGAAATCTATCCGAACGGAATTTCGACCAGTCTGCCTTTCGATGTGCAATATGCCCTCGTGCGCTCGATCAGGGGCTTGGAGAATGCGCATATCCTGCGTCCGGGCTATGCGATCGAATACGATTACTATGATCCGCGCGGGTTGAAGGATTCTCTGGAAACCAAGGCAATACAGGGACTTTTCTTTGCCGGCCAGATCAACGGAACGACGGGTTATGAAGAAGCTGCGGCGCAAGGCCTGCTCGCCGGCATCAATGCGGGACTTTATTCCGCTGGCAGGGACAGCTGGTGCCCGACGCGCGATCAGGCGTATTTGGGCGTGCTCGTGGATGACCTGATCACGCGCGGCGTAAGCGAGCCCTACCGCATGTTTACCAGTCGTGCCGAGTACAGATTGATGCTGCGTGAAGACAATGCCGATCTGCGGCTGACGGAAATCGGGCGTGAACTCGGGGTCGTGGATGATGTGCGCTGGGAGGCGTTCTGCCGCAAGCAGGAAGCGATTGTCCGTGAAGAGGAGCGGCTGAAGCATACCTGGGTACAACCCAGGGCCTTGTCGGAAGCCGATGCTTTGCGGGTGCTGGGCAAGGTCATCGAGCGTGAATATTCGCTGTTCGACCTGCTCCGGCGTCCGGATGTCAGTTACGAATCCCTGCTCAGCTTGCCGGATGCCGGGCCTGGCGAAGCCGATGCGCAAGTGCGGCAGCAAGTGGAAATAGCGGCGAAATATCAAGGCTATATTGCGCGCCAACAGGAAGAAATCGAGCGGAGTCGTCATTATGAGGACATGCAACTGCCGGAAGATCTGAATTACGCCGATGTGCGCGGTCTTTCTATCGAGGCCCAGCAGAAGCTGAACAAACAGCGGCCGCAGACATTGGGGCAAGCGGGCCGCATTTCCGGCATCACGCCGGCAGCCGTTTCCCTGTTGCTGGTTTATCTCAAGAAAAAACACAACAGTAAGGGCGTGGGCGAATCGGGAGAGCGCGTCGCGTGAGTTTGGCAGACAAGCTTGCCCAGGGGGTATCCGCACTGGGTTTGGAAATTGACCGCTCAGCGCAGCAGAAACTGCTGGACTATATTGCGCTGCTGCAAAAGTGGAACAAGGTTCATAATTTGACCGCGGTGCGCGACCCGGAAGAAATGGTGACCTTGCACTTGCTGGATAGCTTATCCATTCTGCCCCACATAAAAAACGGGCGTCTGCTGGATGTGGGGAGTGGCGCGGGTTTGCCTGGTATTCCGCTTGCAATTGTACGGCCGGATTTGCAGGTCACGGTCATGGACTCCAATCGCAAAAAAGCGAGTTTCATGCGGCAAGCCAAGGCGGCGTTGGATATTCGCAATCTGGAAGTGATGTGCGGGCGGGTTGAAGACTTCCGGCCGGAGCAGCCTTTCGACATGATTGTTTCCCGTGCTTTTTCGGAGATGGCTGATTTTGTACAGCTTACGCAACATCTGCTTGCGGTAAATGGTGAGTGGCTGGCCATGAAAGGCGTCTACCCCCATGAGGAGCTTGCGCGCGTCGGAAGTTTGAGCGCGGCCGTTGTGCCTCTGGCGGTTCCCGGGTTGGATGCGCAGCGGCATCTGGTATTTCTGAAAGCGGCTTGATGAAAATCCTTGCAATCACCAATCAAAAAGGCGGGGTCGGCAAGACAACAACCTGCGTCAACCTGGCGGCCAGCCTCGCCGCGACCAAGCGGCGGGTCTTGCTGATCGATCTCGATCCACAGGGCAATGCCACTACCGGCAGTGGTGTGGACAAGGCGACTCTGAAGCACACGATTTATCATGTGCTGATTGGTGACAAGACGCTGCAGGAGGTGCGAGTGCCCTCTCCTAGCAGCTTTGATGTGATCCCCGCCAATCGTGAGCTGGCCGGAGCAGAAGTCGAGCTGGTCAACGAGCTGGCGCGGGAGACGCGGCTCAAGAACGCGCTGGCGCAAATCGACGCCGCCTACGATTACGTACTGATCGATTGCCCGCCGGCGCTTAATCTGGTTACGGTCAATGCGCTGACCTCGGCGCATGCGGTGATGATCCCGATGCAGTGCGAATACTATGCATTGGAAGGATTGTCCGATCTGGTCAATACGATCAAGAAAGTGCGGGCCTATCTCAATCCCGCGCTTGAGATCGAGGGCCTGCTGAGAACGCTCTACGATCCGCGCAATATGCTGGCGCAACAAGTGTCCGCGCAGCTGACCCGCCACTTTGGCGACAAGGTCTACCGCACGGTAATCCCGCGCAATGTGCGGTTGGCGGAGGCACCCAGTTACGGCCAGCCGGCCCTGGCCTACGATCGCGCCTCCAAGGGCGCGCAGGCCTACCTCGCGCTGGCGGGCGAGCTGATTAACAGGAATGGAAAAACGAATGACGGAGCGGCACATGGTTAAAGCCAAAGGATTGGGACGTGGGCTGGATGCGCTATTGGGGGGCGACTTCGAGACCGTTTCGGCGACCGATACGTTGCGTGTGCTGAAGGTGCAGCAGTTGCAGCCAGGCAAGTATCAGCCGCGCACGCACATGGATCACGATTCTCTGGTGCAGCTCGCCGATTCGATACGCGCGCAGGGCATTATGCAGCCTATTCTGGTGCGGCAGATTGCTACTGAGCAGTATGAGATTATTGCCGGGGAGCGGCGCTGGCGTGCGGCGCAAATGGCCGGCTTGCATGAAGTGCAGGTGCTGGTGCGCGAACTCGCCGACGAAACCGCGCTGGCGATGTCGTTGATCGAAAATATCCAGAGGGAAAACCTGAATCCGCTTGAAGAGGCCAACGGTATTCAGCGATTGCTGGACGAATTCGGCTTGACCCATCAGGCCGCCGCGGAAGCCATCGGGCGTTCGCGCACAGCGGTCACCAATCTGCTGCGGTTGCGCTCTCTGGTTGCGCATGTCCAGGAAATGCTGATGGAAGGTCAGATCGATATGGGGCATGCGCGTGCCCTGCTCTCGCTGGATGGCGCGCGCCAGGTGGCGGCGGCAGAGCAGATTGCCGCCAAGAAAATGTCGGTGCGCGAGGCGGAGCGCTTGGTGCAACGCATTGTACAACCAAAGAAAAAGGCGGAGCCGCGCGCCTCGCGCGACTTGCAAAATTTGCAGGAAAGCATTGCCGAACAGCTGGGGGCGCATGTCATCATTCGCCAGGGAAGCCGCGGCAAGGGGAAGCTGCTGATCGACTACAATGGCCTGGACGAGCTGGAAGGCATCTTGGCGCGGATGGGGCTGCACTTGAGCCAGGGTTAGCGGATATCCGTATCGTTATTTTTCACTTGACTTGTGCGTGGCAAGAACCGACAATCGCGGGCTTTGGTTATGCGATGTTGAGCAGTGGCGGGAGCGCTCTGTTTGGCATGCAATAGCCTGGTGCGACTGAATGGAAATGGCTAAGAAAATCGGGCTCTGGCAGATAGGCGCAATTCTGTTCGTAGCTCTGACAGCGTATTTTCTGGCGGGTTCACATGGCGCATTCTCCGCGTTGGCGGGTGGATTTGCAGTGTGGGCAGGTACGCAATTGGCGGCACTCAGCATGCGCAAAAAGGGCGGCGTCAATGCTGGCGGCGCATTGCTGGTGCTGTTGCGGGCAGAAGCGATCAAGATTGTCGTGATCGCCCTGCTGTTGTTGCTGGTTTTCAAGCTGTATGCGGCGCATGTGGTGCCGGCCGCGCTGATTGCGGGGTTGGCGGTAGCGGCCCTGCTTTCCGGTTTGGGCATCATGCGGGCGAACGGATTAGAGTAAATACGGGATATTTAGAAATCATGGCAAGCGAATTGATGACACCTTCGAGCTATATCGAGCACCATCTGGCGTTCAATGTCAAACCGGTGGGCGACGGCGGTTTCTGGGTATTGCACATGGATACGCTGGTGATGTCGGCGTTGCTGGGGGTATTTGCCTTCGGCTTGATCTGGTGGGTGGTGCGCGGCGTGACGGCGGGTGTGCCGACCAAGCGTCAGGCCTTCGTCGAGTTGATGATGGAATTCATCGACAGCCAGGTGCGCAGCATTTTTCACGGCAATCGCCATACCTTTGTTGCGCCGGCGGCGCTGACGGTGTTCGTCTGGGTGCTGCTGATGAACACCATGGACTTCCTGCCGGTCGATATCATGAGCAAGTTCTACCATTTGCTCGGGCTGGAGCACTGGCGCAGCGTCCCGACTTCCGATGTGAATACAACGTTTGCACTGGCCCTGTCGGTCTGGCTGCTGATGATTTTCTTCAATATAAAGGTCAAGGGTATCGGCGGCTGGATTCACGAACTGTTCTGTGCGCCGTTCGGAGCTCATCCGCTTGTCTGGCCGGCCAACTTCCTTTTCAACCTGATCGAGTATGTGTCCAAGCCGCTGTCGCATTCGCTGCGTCTGTTCGGCAACATGTATGCGGGTGAAATCATTTTCCTGCTGCTGGGCATGTGGGCGGCCACAGGCCTGGCGGGCACGATTTTCGGCGCACTGCTGAGTGCCGGATGGGCGATCTTCCACATCCTGATCGTCGTGCTGCAGGCGTTCATTTTCATGATGTTGACCGTTGTGTATATCGCAATGGCGCATGAAAGCCACTAAACCGTTTTAATTCACTTCTTAGAATCGAAAGGAAACACTATGGAAAGCATGCAACTTCTGGCTATGGTCCAGGCGTACACCGGGATCGGCATCGGTCTGATTATCGGCCTGGGTGCTGCGGGCGCTTGTATCGGTATCGGCATCATGTGCGCCAGCTTCCTGGAAGGCGCAGCCCGCCAGCCGGAAATGATCCCTTCCCTGCAAGCCAAGGTATTCCTGCTGCTGGGTCTGATCGACGCTTCCTTCATTATCGGTGTCGGTCTGGCCATGATGTTCGCCTTCGCCAACCCGCTGTTGGGCGTTGTCGCACAGTAATCGCGCTTTCGTGCTATTAGCTAGCCGCTAGGAGTCCAAATGAATATCAACCTGACCTTATTGGCGCAAGCAGTGTCTTTCGCCATTCTGATCTGGTTCACGGTGAAGTTTGTGTGGCCGCCGCTGCTCAACGCCATCGAAACCCGCCAGAAGCAGATTGCTGACGGCCTGGCGGCCGGCGAGCGCGGCAGGCACGAACTGGAGCTCGCATCCAAGCGTGCTTCCCAGGACCTGCATGACGCCAAGGAAAAGGCATCCGCCATCATCGCGCAGGCTGAAAAGCGTGCTGCCGAAATCATCGAAGAAGCCAAGGGCAATGCCAAAGTCGAGGGTGATCGCATCCTGACCGGCGCCAAGGCCGAAATCGACCAGGAAGTGAACCGCGCCAAGGAAGGCCTGCGTCAGCAAGTCTCCCAACTGGCTGTTGCCGGTGCCGAAAAGATCCTGCGTCGCGAAATCGATGCCAAGGCGCATAGCGACATGCTCACCGCGATCGCCAACGAGTTGTAAGACGAGGCGAGCACATCATGGCTGAAGCGGTCACTATTGCAAGACCTTACGCCGTGGCGGTGTTCCGCCTGGCCAAGGAAAAGAATGCGCTGGCGAAATGGTCCGACATGCTGGCCCTCGCCAGCGGCGTCGTTGCGGATCCGCAAATGCAGGCTGTCATCGACGATCCCAAGTTCGTATCTGCCGATGTCGAGCGTCTGGTGCTCGCCGTTTGCGGCGACAAGCTGGACGAAGCAGGCACCAACCTGATCAAGCTGCTGGTCGAATACGACCGCCTTGCGCTGCTGCCGGAAATCGCCGGCATCTACGAGGAGCTGAAGGCTCAGGACGAAGGCACGCTGGACGCGGAAATCACCGCGGCCGCGGCGCTCACCGATGCCCAGGTCAAGACATTGGTCGACCAGTTGCAGAAGAAATTCGGCAAAAAGGTCGAAGCCAGCGTTAACGTCGATCCCGAAATTATCGGCGGGATCAAAATTGTTGTCGGCGATACGGTTATCGACGCTTCAGTCCGTGGCCGCTTGCAAGAGCTGGCCTACACGCTGAAAGGTTAGGAGAAAGTAATGCAGTTATCCACATCAGAAATCAGTGAACTGATTAAGAGCCGGCTGGAGAATTTCTCCACCAGCGCCGAAGCGCGTACCCAGGGTACCGTGATCTCGGTGACTGACGGCATCGTTCGCATTCACGGCCTGTCCAACGTAATGGCCGGCGAAATGATCGAATTCCCGGGCAACACCTTCGGTCTGGCGCTTAACCTCGAGCGCGATTCCGTTGGTGCGGTGATTCTGGGCAGCTACGAACACATCACCGAAGGCGATACCTGCAAGTGCACGGGGCGCATTCTGGAAGTTCCCGTCGGTCCGGAATTGGTTGGTCGCGTGGTGAACGCATTGGGTCAGCCGATCGACGGCAAGGGCCCGATCAATGCGAAGCTGACCGACAAGATCGAAAAGGTGGCGCCCGGCGTTATCGCCCGTCAATCCGTGTCCCAGCCTGTGCAGACCGGTCTGAAGTCCATCGACTCCATGGTCCCGGTCGGCCGCGGCCAGCGCGAACTGATCATCGGCGACCGCCAGACTGGCAAGACTGCCGTGGCTGTCGACGCAATCATCAACCAGAAGGGTCAGAACATGACCTGTATCTACGTTGCGATCGGCCAGAAGGCCTCCACCATCGCCAACGTGGTACGCAAGCTGGAAGAGCACGGTGCGATGGAGTACACCATCGTCGTGGCGGCCTCCGCTTCCGACTCTGCTGCGCTGCAGTTCCTCGCACCTTACGCCGGTTGCACCATGGGCGAATACTTCCGCGATCGTGGCCAGGACGCCCTGATCGTGTACGACGACCTGACCAAGCAAGCCTGGGCGTATCGTCAAATCTCCCTGTTGCTGCGCCGCCCGCCGGGCCGCGAAGCGTATCCGGGCGACGTGTTCTACATCCATTCCCGCCTGCTGGAACGCGCTGCACGCGTAAATCCGGAATTTGTCGAAGCCTTCACCAAGGGTGAAGTCAAGGGCAAGACCGGTTCGCTGACGGCACTGCCGATCATCGAAACGCAAGCCGGCGACGTGTCCGCATTCGTGCCGACCAACGTGATTTCCATTACCGACGGCCAGATCTTCCTGGAAACCGACCTGTTCAACGCCGGTATCCGTCCCGCGATCAACGCCGGTATTTCGGTGTCCCGCGTCGGTGGCGCCGCACAGACCAAGGTCATCAAGAAGCTGGGCGGCGGCGTGCGTCTGGCATTGGCCCAATACCGTGAATTGGCCGCGTTTGCACAGTTTGCTTCCGACCTCGACGAAGCGACCCGCAAGCAGTTGGAGCGTGGCCGTCTGGTGACCGAGCTGATGAAGCAAACGCAGTACAGCCCGCTGTCCGTGTCCGAAATGGCCGTGTCCCTGCTGGCTGCCAACCAGGGTTACCTGGATGACGTCGCCGTGAACAAGGTGCTGGCCTTCGAATCCGCGCTGCATTCCTTCCTCAAGTCGAAGTACAAAGCCATCATGGACAAGATCGAGGAAACCAAGGATCTGGGCGGCGACGACCAGAAGGCACTGGAAGCCGCGATCCAGGATTTCAAGGCAACCAACGCTTACTAAGGCGGAGATCGACATGGCTGGCAGCAAGGAAATTCGGACCAAGATCAAGAGCGTAGAAAATACGCGCAAGATCACCAAGGCCATGGAAATGGTGGCCGCATCCAAGATGCGCAAGGCGCAGGAGCGGATGCGGCATGCCCGCCCCTATGCGGAGAAAATCCGCAACGTGGCGGCCCACCTTTCCCATGCTCACCCTGAGTACAAGCACCCGTTCGTGGTGAAGCGCGACGAGGTAAAGAACGTCGGCATCATCGTCGTAAGTTCCGATAAGGGCTTGTGCGGCGGCCTCAACACCAATGTGCTGCGCATGGCGATCAACCAGATGAAAACCTGGGAGAGCGAAGGCCTTGGCATCGCGGTTACAGCGATCGGCAACAAGGGTCTGGGTTTCATGAGTCGTGTTGGCGCTGACGTGAAGTCCCAAGTGACCGGACTCGGCGACGCGCCGCACATGGACAAGTTGATCGGCCCGGTCAAGGTGATGCTGGATGCTTATGTTGCCGGTGAAATCGACCAGCTGTACATCTGCTATACCCGCTTCATCAATACGATGAAGCAAGAGCCGGTGATGGAACAATTGCTGCCGCTGACGGGTGACTTTGTCAGGACGGACAGCAAAACCAGCCATGCCAACGACAAGGTTACTGCCAGCAGTGTGGTGGAAAGCGTTGTGCAGATGGGCGTAGCAAAAGGCCACTGGGATTATATCTACGAGCCGGAAGCACCTGAAGTCATCAATGAGCTGATGGTGCGCTACATCGAATCGCTGGTGTTCCATGCCGTTGCCGAAAACATGGCGTCCGAGCAGAGCGCCCGTATGGTGGCGATGAAGTCCGCATCCGACAATGCGAAGAACGTCATCGGCGAACTGAAACTGGTCTACAACAAGGCTCGCCAGGCCGCGATCACCAAGGAAATCTCGGAAATCGTCGGCGGCGCGGCCGCTGTGTAACGAATCAAATAGATTGGGGAACTCAAAATGAGTGAAGGTAAGATTGTTCAATGTATCGGTGCGGTGGTCGACGTCGAATTCCCGCGCGATCAAATGCCCAAGGTTTACGATGCACTGCTGCTGGCGGACGAAAGCGGTACGGCAGAAGCAGGTCTGACCCTGGAAGTGCAACAGCAACTGGGCGACGGTGTGGTACGTACCATTGCCATGGGCTCCAGTGACGGCTTGAGCCGTGGTATGAAAGTCAAGGCGACAGGCTCGCAGATTACCGTGCCTGTCGGCCACGGTACCCTGGGCCGCATCATGGACGTGCTGGGCCGTCCGATCGACGAAGCAGGCGAGATCACGACCGAAGAGCGTCGCTCCATCCACCAGAAGGCCCCGACGTTTGAAGAGCTCTCCCCTTCCGTTGACCTGCTGGAAACCGGCATCAAGGTGATCGATCTGGTCTGCCCGTTCGCCAAGGGCGGTAAGGTCGGCCTGTTCGGCGGTGCCGGTGTGGGCAAGACCGTGAACATGATGGAACTGATCAACAACATCGCCAAGC
>CAMLDQ010000026.1 GCA_946478965.1 uncultured Methylobacillus sp.
CGTCCATGTTGATGTCGATCACCTGCGCACCGTTTTCCACCTGCTGGCGCGCGACGGACAGCGCTTCCTCATACTGGCCGTTGAGGATCATGCGCGCGAAGGCCTTGGAGCCCGTCACGTTGGTACGCTCGCCGACATTGACGAAGAGCGAATTGTCGTCGATGGTGAACGGTTCCAGGCCCGAGAGACGGGTCGCGACCGGAATCTCCGGAATCCTGCGAGGCGGAATGTTCTTCAGCGCATCGGCAATCGCGCGGATATGATCCGGCGTCGTGCCGCAGCAACCGCCCGCGATGTTGACGAATCCGCTTGCGGCAAACTCCTTGACCAGCGAGGACGTGATATCCGGCGTTTCATCGAAGCCGGTGTCAGACATCGGATTAGGCAGACCGGCATTGGGATACACGCTGACGTAAGCATCGGCGATCTGCGACAGCTCTTCCGCATAGGGGCGCATCAGCGTCGCACCCAATGCGCAATTAAGGCCGATGGAAAGCGGACGCGCATGGCGCACCGAATTCCAGAATGCCGGAACGGTCTGCCCGGAGAGAATACGGCCGGAAGCATCGGTCACAGTACCTGAAATCATGATCGGCAGGCGCTGGCCGGTTTCGTCGAAGAAGGTCTCGATCGCGAACAATGCAGCCTTGCAGTTAAGCGTATCGAAAATGGTTTCCACCAGCAGGATATCCGCCCCTCCGGCCACCAACCCGCGCACCTGCTCCAGATAGGAGGCGGCCAGTTCGTCGAAGGTCACGTTGCGCGCGGCCGGGTCATTCACGTCCGGAGAAATCGACGCTGTCTTCGGCGTCGGACCTAGCGCGCCGGCGACGAAGCGCGGCTTGTCCGGTGTGGAATACTTGTCACATGCAGCGCGCGCCAGCTTGGCTGCCTCGACATTCATCTCATGGGCGAGATGCGCCATCTGGTAGTCGCCCTGTGCAACAGCCGTGGCGCCGAACGTATTGGTTTCGATGATATCGGCGCCAGCGGCCAAATACTTTTCGTGGATTTCTTGAATAATCTGGGGTTGAGTGAGCGTCAGCAGCTCATTGTTGCCCTTGAGAAACAGCTCACGGCCACCCACCTGCTGCGGTTCATGATCGCCACAAGCGCAGCCTGGCGCGTGCACAACGGCATGCGCTGTTCCGTCACCGCGAAAATTCTTGAACCGTTCTCCCCGATAATCCTCTTCCGTCAGCTTGTACTGCTGGATCATCGTGCCCATTGCGCCATCAAGAATCATGATGCGGCGTACGAGAATTTCACGCAGGCGGGTTTCAGTCGGGGAAAAAGCGTTAGGCAAAATCGAATCCTGTTTCATCTGCTGCTATAAAGAAAACAACCGGTCTCGCGGACGAGGCGAGCCGGCTTTTAACTCTATGATTATAGAACACCTTAAGCGAATGTAGCGCTTTCAGTGGTTTTTCGTCGGATTTCGCAAGGTTTTGACGTAATCAAAGAAGATGCGTGCCCAGAGCGTCGCCTATCATATAGGTCACCAGCCCGGCCGCCGCACCTATCGCCAGCATGCGCACCCCTCCCCATAGCGCACCGCGCCCGGTAAACAGCGACAGCAAGGCACCCACGCCAAACAATGCGGACGCGGTCAAGGCAATCGCAACCAGCATTGGATGACGCTGCATGCCTAACAGATAAGGCAAGAGTGGAATGGCCCCACCCAGGATGAAGGCGAAAAACGACGATACGGCGGCAGCCCAGGGCGAGCCCAACTCGTCCGGATTCAAGCCCAGCTCTTCACGCGCCAGCGCGTCCAGTCCCATTTCCGGATCCGCGATCATGCGATCAGCGAGTGCACGCGCCTCATCTTCCGCCATGCCGCGAGCACGGTAGATCAAGGCAAGCTCCGCAGCCTCCTCGCTCGGATACTGCGCCAGTTCCTCGCGCTCAAGTCCAATCTGGTACTCGAACATTTCGCGTTGCGAACGCATGGAAACGTATTCGCCCGCGGCCATCGAAAATGCCCCTGCAAGCAATCCGGCCACGCCCGTTAGCAGAATGACGCCTTGTTCGCTCGACGCCCCCGCCACGCCCATGACCAGGCAGGCAATGGATACCAACCCATCATTGACGCCAAAAACCGCGGCGCGCAAACCTCCCGAGGTGCTGCTACCTCGGTGGCTGGCACCGACATCTTCGATCGTGAGCGGCACTGGATGGTGGCCAGGGCGTCGAGTGGAATACACCGACAGGCCACGAATTTTGGTCGCCGCCAGGATAGGCCTGATTTTGGCAGGCCCCAGCCATCGCACCAGCGCTGCCACCATCTTCACCCGGAAATCCGGCACATAAGCGCGGGGCGTCGCATGCCCGGACTTGCGCAACTCGGTTGCCCACAACTCCGCCTGGCTATCCGCTTCCCGCGCCAGTTCCAGAAACAGCAATTGCCGCGGAGTGCCGCTTTCTTGATCAGAAATGATGCGGTACAGATACGCGGAACGCTTTTCTTCTTTCCAGCTATTTAGTTCGTGCATGTTTCGCTCACTGGATGTCGTTGCGCCGATACTGGATAGCCTCGGCAATATGAAGAGGCGCGATCGCTTCGCTTGCGGCCAAATCCGCAATCGTACGTGCCACCTTGAGAACTCTATGATATGCGCGTGCGGAAAGATTCAGTCGCGTGATGGCCTGCTTGAGGAGCGCGGCGCCCGCCTCGTCCGGCGTGCAATGGCTGTCGACTTCCTCACCCTCCAGACAGGCATTCGGCTTACCCTGTCGGGTGAGTTGCACTTGGCGGGCCTCCTCTACGCGCGCGCGCACTACCGCACTGGCTTCGCCTGTCGCCGCACCGGTCAGCTCGTCTTCGCGCAACGCCGGCACCTCAACCTGCAAGTCGATGCGATCCAGCAACGGCCCTGAAATACGGGCACGGTACCGGGCAACCTGGTCGGGCGTACAGCGACACTTATTATTATGGTGCCCAAGATAACCGCAGGGGCAGGGATTCATAGCTGCAAGCAACTGGAACCTAGCCGGGAAATCGGCCTGCCGCGCAGCGCGCGAAATCGTGATCTTCCCGGATTCCAGAGGCTCCCTCAACACCTCCAGCACGGATCGCGAAAACTCGGGCAATTCGTCCAGAAACAGCACGCCGTGGTGCGCCAGAGAAATCTCACCCGGCCGCGGCGTTCCGCCCCCGCCCACCAACGCGACCCCCGAAGCTGTGTGATGGGGTGCACGAAACGGTCGCCGCTTCCAATGCTCAATCCGGAAACGGCTTCCCAGCGACTGGATTGCCGCGGACTCTAACGCCTCCTCATCAGTCATTCCCGGCAGAATTCCGGGGAACCGTGAAGCCAACATGGACTTTCCTGTTCCAGGCGGCCCCACCATCAGCAGACTGTGTTGTCCGGCAGCAGCGATCTCCAGCGTCCGCTTAGGCAATGCCTGCCCTTTCACTTCGGCAAGATCGGGATAGTCATCCCGGGTACAGTCGGGCACCTCGTTATATCTGGCAAGTACCCCCTGACCAGTCAAATGGGCGCAAACCTCCAGCAGGGAATGGGCAGGGTAAATAACGGCTTCACTCACCAAAGCGGCTTCTTGCGCACTATTTTGGGGCATTACGAAGGCACGCCCTTCCCTGCTTGCCTTGCACGTCATCGCCAAGGCTCCGCGCACCGGGCGCAATTCACCCGTCAGGGCAAGTTCACCGGCAAATTCATAGTCGGCCAGCTTATCTTTGGGAATCTGCCCCGATGCAGCCAATATTCCCAATGCAATCGGCAGGTCGAAGCGGCCGCTTTCCTTTGGCAAATCAGCCGGTGCCAGATTCACCGTGATCCGCCGTGCAGGAAAATCGAACCGCGACGTCTGCAACGCAGCTCGCACCCTATCCTTGCTCTCTTTGACCTCGGTCTCGGGCAAGCCGACAATCTGAAAACTGGGCAAGCCGTTCGCAAGATGCACCTCCACGGTCACTTGCGGTGCATCCATGCCCGCCAACGAGCGGCTATACAGAACAGCGAGGCTCATTCTTGCCTAGCGCGCGCTTCCAGCGCATCCACTTTTCTTGCCAACGCCTCCAGTTGCGCGCGGGCGCTCAGTAGCACTTGTGCTTGCACATCGAACTCCTCGCGCGACACAAGCTCCATTTTGGTGAATATGCCCCGTAATAGTGCATGCAAATTCTTCTCCAGATCCCCGGCTGGCGACTCCGCAACCATACGACTGATTTTGTTAGAAATTTCGTCAATAAATTGGATGCTTATCATCGATATCCCTCCTGAATTCGGCTTAGTTTAGCAGAACCGTGGTGCATGACCAGTTTGATTTTGCACCACAAGTGTGCGATCTATCTTATTGATAAATATAATATTTTTATTGATGGAAAATAAACTTTACTTTAGCATGGCTTCCGCATGAATTTTTCATGACAACCCTCCTGTTTGGCATGGGTGTTGCTTATACCCCGTTGCTTGTTTCTCTTTTATGTACCGTTAAGAAAGGATGCACTATGCGTAAATCCCTATTGCTGGCTGCTCTGTTGGGTGCCGGTTTCGCCACCCAAGGCATGGCCTATGCCGACGAGGCAGCCGCCGAGCCGGCATCCCCTCATACGTTCACTTACAACGTAGGCCTGTTTAGCCAATACATCTTCCGCGGCCTGACTCAAACCGCTGAACGCGCAGCTGTTCAAGGCGGCGTCGATTACTCCCATTCCAGCGGCTTATATGCCGGCACATGGGCATCGAACATCAGCTGGCTGGAAGACAACGGCTCCTACAAGCACTCCAGCTTGGAGCTTGACCTTTATGGTGGGTTTGCTAACACCATTGGCGACACCGGTATCGGCTACAACGTCGGCGTCCTACAGTACTACTACCCGGGCGACGAGCAAGCGCACAACGGGTTTGTAACCGCCAACACCACCGAAGTTTATGGCTCCCTGAGTTATTCATGGCTGACCGGCAAGGTCTCCTACGTAGTCAGCAAGAACGCCTTCCAGGTTGAAGATGGCCGTGGCACGTATTACGCCGAATTGAACGCGAACATCCCGATCGCAGATACCGGCATCACCGCCAACCTGCATCTGGGTCGCCAAGAGTTTGATGGCGATGTGGGCGGCGTGAACAACGATCGCTTCAGCTACACCGACTGGAAGATTGGCGCCACCAAATCCTGGAGCAACGGCATCAATGTTGGCGGTTACTACACCGACACCAACACCAAGGAAAGCCTCTGGACAGATGCTTCCAACCAGTACCTGGGTGACAAAAACTTCACCGTGTTCATCCAAAAGACGTTCTAAGGCAACAACTCGCGGCGACCCGGAGCGCAACCCGGTTCGCCGCACACCCACACTCTTAACAGGAGACTTTCATGAAATTTGTTACCGCAATCATCAAGCCGTTCAAGCTTGACGAAGTGCGGGAGGCTCTTTCCGCCATCGGCGTACAGGGCATCACCGTCACCGAAGTCAAAGGGTTTGGCCGGCAAAAGGGGCACACCGAGCTGTATCGTGGTGCCGAATATGTTGTCGACTTTCTGCCCAAGGTCAAACTGGAAGCAGCCGTCAAGGACGACATGCTCGACCAGGTTATTGAAGCGATTGAAAAATCCGCCAGTACCGGCAAGATCGGCGACGGCAAGATTTTCGTTTTCGATCTCGAACAAGTTTACCGTATCCGTACCGGCGAAACCGGCCCGGATGCGCTCTAAGGAGGACGCCATGAAGCGATTTTTAACCGCTCTCTTGATCGCGGGCACGCTCGGGTTCAGCGCCATGTCGCTGGCCGAAGAAACCGCAATGCCGGCTGAAGCACCCGCCGCAACTGAAGCTGCTCCTGCAGCAGCCCCTGATGCGGCAGCACCCGCAGCGGCCCCCGAGGCAGCCGCCCCTGCTGCTCCAGCAGCTGCGCCGGCCCCGGCCGCCGAAGCACCCAAGCTGGATGCTGGCAGCACCTCATGGATGATCACGGCAACCGTATTGGTTATCCTGATGACCATCCCCGGCCTTGCCCTTTTCTATGGCGGCCTGGTACGTGCCAAAAACATGCTGTCCATTCTGATGCAGGTTTTCGTCACCTTCTCCCTGCTGTCCGTACTGTGGGCGGCCTACGGTTACAGCGCAGCATTCACCGAGGGTAACGCCATCGTCGGCGGCTTGAGCAAAGCCTTCCTCGCCGGCATCAAACCTGACAGCCTGAGCGGCGTCATTCCGGAATATGTGTTCGTAACTTTCCAGCTGACCTTTGCCGCCATTACCCCGGCACTGATTGTCGGTGGTTTTGCGGAACGCATGAAGTTCTCTGCCGTACTGCTGTTCATGGCACTGTGGCTGACCTTCGTCTATGTGCCGATCGCGCACATGGTCTGGGGTGGCGGCTGGCTGGGCACCTTGGGTGCGAAGGACTTCGCGGGCGGCACCGTCGTGCATATCAATGCCGGTATTGCTGCACTGGTAGGCTCACTGCTGCTGGGCAAGCGTATTGGCTACGGCAAGGAAGCCATGCCCCCGCATAGCCTGACCATGACCATGATTGGCGCCGCACTGCTGTGGGTGGGCTGGTTCGGCTTCAACGTCGGTAGCGAACTGGCTGCTGACGGCACCGCCGGCATGGTACTGGTGAATACCCAACTGGCAACTGCCGCAGCGGTACTGAGCTGGATGTTCGCCGAATGGGTCGTCAAGGGCAAACCAAGCATGCTGGGTGCCGCTTCCGGTGCTGTCGCCGGCCTGGTAGCCATTACCCCGGCCTGCGGCTTTATCGGCCCGATGGGCTCCATCGTGCTGGGCCTTCTGGCCAGCCTGGTCAGCCTCTGGGGCGTGACCAAGCTCAAGAGCGCACTGGGCTACGACGACACGCTGGACGTGTTCGGCGTGCACGGTCTGAGCGGTATCCTGGGGGCCGTGATGACCGGCGTATTGATGGATGCCGGCCTGGGCGGCGTTGGCTACGCAGATGGCGTCACCATGGGTAGCCAAGTGATGAAGCAACTGATCGCTACCGGCACCACGGTTGTCTGGTCCGGCGTCATCAGCTACATTCTCTACAAGGTGGTGGATGTCGTGATCGGCCTGCGCGTCAGCGAAGATTCCGAACGCGAAGGTCTGGATACCACGGAACATGGCGAGGTTGCCTACCACTCCTGATCTTCAGGGATCAGCAACTGAAGAGCGGGCACGTAAAGTGCCCGCTTTTTTATTGTCTGCGCCGGCGTACCGACACTTTCCACGCTGTGTGCATATCGATGCAGGCTCCGCACAACAATGATGCACCTGCAAACGAAAAAAAATGCCAGTGAAGCACAGGTCATTGAAACATATAGATTTACTAAAATGGCACGATTACTGCTTAATAATTAAAGCGAACAAAGCAATTGTTTAGTTCAGTTTCAAATTTCTCCTCTCCTCCCTTTGCGGGCCTCTGGTCCGCATTTTTTTTGCGCTACAATCAGCATCTATGGTCCCTCATCTCACTACCGCACTTACCGGCCCGCTTCTCGCGCTCGAACAAAGCATTCTCGACTCGATGCCCCGCATCGAGTATTGGCTGCGCACCCAGTGGCTGGAACATGGCACGCCGTTCTACGCATCAGTGGATCTGCGCAATGCCGGCTTCAAGCTGGCACCCGTAGACACCAACCTGTTCCCCGGCGGATTCAACAACCTCAACCCGGACTTCCTGCCCCTGTCGGTGCAGGCGGCGATGTCGGCCGTTGAAAAAGTATGCCCAGAAGCGCAGCGGTTTTTGCTGATTCCGGAGAATCACACACGCAATACCTTCTACCTGCAGAATGTTGCCGCCTTGCTCAACATTCTGCGCCAAGCCGGGCTGACGGTCAGGCTGGGCAGCATTTCGCCGGAAATCACCGAACCCACCACACTGGCACTTCCTCATGGCGGAGAACTGCTACTGGAACCGGTGCAACGCAAAGGCAATAGATTGACGGTAGACGGCTTCGACCCTTGCGCCATCCTGCTGAACAACGATTTGTCCGGCGGTATCCCGGATGTGTTGAAGGGGCTGGAGCAATCCCTGATCCCGCCCTTGCATGCCGGCTGGGCGGTGCGGCGCAAGTCGCAGCACTTTGCTGCGTATACCCGGGTCGCGCGCGATTTCGCCGAATTGATCGGCATCGACCCCTGGCTGGTCGACCCCATGTTCGCCAGTTGCGGCATGATCGATTTTCATGCTCGCCTGGGTGAAGACTGCCTCGCCGCGCAAGTCTCCGACCTGCTGTCCCGTATCGGGGCGAAATACCGCGAGTATGGTGTTGAGCAGGACCCGTTCGTGATCGTCAAGGCGGATGCGGGCACTTACGGCATGGGCATCATGACGGTCAAAAGCCCGGACGATGTGCGCGGCCTCAATCGCAAGCAACGCAACAAGATGTCCGTCGTCAAGGAAGGATTGCAGGTACAGGAAGTCATCATCCAGGAAGGCGTCTATACCTTTGAAAGCATCAATGATGCGGTTGCCGAGCCGGTGATCTACATGATGGATCATTACGTCCTGGGCGGCTTTTATCGCGTCCATACCGGGCGCGGAGTGGATGAAAACCTGAATGCACCGGGCATGCATTTCGTCCCGCTCGCTTTCGAAACTCCGTGCTCGCTGCCCGATTGCGGCGGTCGCCCGGATGCCGCGCCCAACCGTTTCTATGCCTACGGCGTTATCGCCCGCCTGGCCTTGCTGGCCGCCTCTCTTGAACTGGAAAAGACCGCCCCGGAAGCCGCGCTCGCCGCATGAAACTCGCCTTTATCCTTGATCCGCTCGATGCCCTGAAGACGGGCAAGGACACCAGCCTCGCCATCATGCGCGAGGCGGCGCAGCGCGGACACAGCCTTTTCGTCGCGGAACAGAGCGGACTGGCCTTGCGCAATGGGCAAGCGCAGCTGCAAGCGGCTGCGTTCCACTTCGCGGAAGGAGCATCATCCTGGTTCCAGCTGGAACAGGAACGAACTTATGCCCCGGCATCGCTCGATGCCATCCTGATGCGCAAGGACCCGCCCTTCGATACCGAATACATATACAGCACCTATTTGCTGGAATTGGCGGAAAACCAAGGTGCACGCATATTCAATCGCCCGCGCGCCATCCGCGACTGGAATGAAAAACTCTCGGTTGCGCGCTTCCCGCAATTCACCCCGGCCTTCCTGGTCACGCGTCATATCCAGGCCATCCGCGAATTTCTTGAAGAGCAGGGTGATATTGTCGTCAAACCGCTCGACGGCATGGGCGGCAGCGGGGTGTTCCGGCTACATCGCACCGATCACAATATCGGCGTGATTCTCGAAACCATCACGCATTACGAGCGCCGCACTGTGATGGCGCAGCGCTATTTGCCGGAAATCAAAGACGGGGACAAACGCATCCTGGTCATCGACGGCACCCCCCTTCCCTACGTTCTGGCACGCATTCCCAAGCAGGGAGAAACGCGCGGCAACCTGGCAGCCGGCGGTAAGGGTGTTGCCCAACCTTTATCGCCGCGCGACCGCGAAATCGCTGAAACCGTGGGAAGGGCGCTGAAACAGGAAGGTCTCTTCCTGGCCGGACTGGACGTGATCGGCGACTCGCTGACCGAGATCAACGTCACTAGCCCCACCGGCATGGTGGAAATTGCAGCGCAAACCGACTGCAACCCGGCATCGGCGTTTATGGACGCGCTGGAACACGCATGCTGAAACGTGCCCGCCGCCTTCCGAGGGCGTGGCTGATTGTTGCCTTGGCGCTGCTGGTCTGCGGCTGCGGACGCGAACCCGTGATTCAGTCGCAGTCATATGTATTCGGCACGCTGGTCGACATCGCCATCTATGGCGAACCCGAACAGCGCGCACGCCAGTTGGCGGAACATGTGCTGCAGGAATTCCAGAAGCTGCATCGTGAATTGCACGCATGGCAGCCCGGCAGTGATCTCGATCGACTCAACACCGCCTTCGCCAAAGGAGACACCATCGACGTCTCTCCGGAACTGGCCGCCATGCTAACGGATGCCACCCATCTTTCCGAACAGTCGCAGGGCTTGTTCAATCCGGCCATCGGCCACCTGATCCAGTTATGGGGCTTCCAGCGCGACGAATTCACGCCGGTGCATCCAAGCTCGGAGGAAATCCAGCGCTGGCTGACCGCACAGCCGCGCATGACCGACCTGGTCATCGCCAGCGGCAAGATCCATAGCACCAACCCGGCAGTACGCATCGACCTCGGCGGCTACGCGAAAGGCTGGGCGCTCGACCTGGCTGCCGACTACCTGCGCAAGCAGGGCGTGAAGGGCGCATTGGTCAACATCGGCGGCAACATCATCGCCATCGGCAAGCACGGCAGCCGACCGTGGCGCATCGGCATCCAGCATCCGCGCCAGCCCGGCCCGATTGCAACACTCGACCTGCCGGATGGCTGGGCGGTGGGAACGTCCGGAGACTATCAGCGTTATTTCGAATTGGACGGCAAACGTTATTGCCATATTCTCGACCCGCGCACCGGCCGGCCGGCACAAGGCGTGCAGTCCGTCAGCATCCTGGTGCCGCCGGGACCGCATGCCGGCACGCTTTCGGACGCCGATTCCAAGCCGCTGTTCATTGCCGGTCCCGATAGTTGGCGCAATGCATCCTTACGCCTGGGTATCGACAACGCCATGCTGATAGACGCGCAAGGACGCATCCACCTGACCCGTTCGATGCGGGACCGCCTCACCTTTACCGATAAGCATGTCGCGCTGGACATCCTTCCCTAAGCCGCTGCCGGGCGACTGGCTGGTTCTGCTGCTGGGTCTCACCGTTGTGATGGTGCTCTTCGCCACACTCTGGCAGGCCGCTCCGGCAGGCAAGCTGCGCGTCCGTGCCGGAGACCGCGTGTTCGCCACCTTGAGCCTGAACCAGCAACGCACCCTGGATGTGCCGGGCCCGCTCGGCATCAGTCGGATCGTGATCGATCGCGGTCGCGCACGCGTGGCCAGCGATCCCGGCCGCCACCAGTATTGCGTCAAACAGGGCTGGCTCACCCATGCCGGACAAGTGGCAATGTGCCTGCCCAACCAGGTCAGTCTGGAACTGCTCGGCGGTGAAAAAGCCTATGACTCGCTCAACTATTGAGATTTCGACCACACCGGATGATCACCGCATTGCGCAACTGGCGGCATTTGCTATCGGTCTGCATCTGGTCGAAGCCGTGATTCCGTCGCCGCTCCCCGGGGTCAAGCCCGGCATCGCCAATATCGTCACCCTGTTCGTACTCTACCGTTTCGATTACGCGACCGCGGCCTGGGTCTCGTTGCTGCGTGTTGTAGCCGGTAGCCTGCTGCTGGGGAGTTTTCTGTCGCCGGCGTTTGCCCTAAGCTTCACCGGCGCCATCGCCAGTCTCGCCACACTTGCGATGGCACGCCACCTTCCCACGCGTTGGTTTGGACCTGTCAGCTTGAGCATATTCGCCGCCTTCGCGCATATCGCCGGGCAACTGCTCGTGGTCCGGCTTTGGCTTATTCCGCACGCTGGCGTGGCCTATCTGGTTCCGGTATTCGCTGCTGCCGCGCTGTTTTTCGGCACAGTCAACGGGCTTATCGCCGCCAGATTACTGCGCGATAATAGTCCCTTCTCATTTCCGGCGGCATCGCAATGAAGCGCAGGTTTTTCCTGATACTCGGCTTGACCGGCTTGCTATCCTGTCCGCAATCGCAGGCGGCGGACTGGGTGCCGCTCGCCAATGCGGGAACCGCGGATCAGTACTATTACGATCGCAGCAAGCTCACCATCAAGGAAGACCAGATTACCTACTGGAAAAAAGTCGTATTTTCGGCGCCGCAAGCCATCAACAGTAAGGAAGTAGGCTCCGGCCTGCTGCGCGAGCGCATCGATTGCGCCGAGCATACCGCCAAACTGGTCAGCTACCTATATTACGCCACCACGGGCGAAACCGTGGAATACACGGCCAAGGACGACTCCGATGCCGCACCTATCATCCCCGACACCATAGGCGACGTCTTCGAGCAGAAGCTTTGCCCCATGGTCTGGCGCAAGCAGGAAGAGGCCCGCATCAAGGCGGAACAAAAGGCCGCGGAAGCCGAGCTTTCTGCTCTCAAAAAGTCCCCGGCAAAAACAGATGTGACCACGCCGCCTCCCCAACCGGCCACAGCTCCGGCTGCTGCCGCCCCCAATCCCCAGCCAGCGACGCCTCCGGCCAAGCCTCCCACACCGCAACTGCCGATGCCGCAAGTGATCGAGCAGCTCTACTGAGAGAGGCGCTACGGCATTTGTGCTAACATAGCCCACCTCCGGAGGACGAAGCCATGCGCGTGATTTTATTGACCATTCTGCTATGCCTGACATTAACCGCATGCGGTTCCAAAGGTCCGTTGTATATCCCTGAAAAACAGTACCCCCAAGGCAACCCGTGATTCCTTTTAATACTCGCAACGGCGAACTCCACGCCGAGGATGTGCCGTTGTCGCAAATTGCGGCCGACTTCGGCACCCCTACCTACGTCTATTCCCGCGCCGCCCTGACAGATACGTTCCGCAGCTTCGATGCGGGCTTTGCCGGTCATGATCATCTGGTGTGCTACGCGGTAAAAGCCAACCCCAATCTTGCCATCCTTAACTTGTTTGCTCGGATGGGCGCCGGATTCGACATTGTTTCGGGCGGCGAACTGGCACGCGTGCTGGCAGCGGGAGGCGATCCCGGCAAGGTGGTATTTTCCGGTGTGGGCAAAACCGCAGCCGAAATGCGGCAGGCTCTGGAAGCCGGGATTTTCTGCTTCAACGTGGAGTCCGCCCCCGAACTCGACCGCCTCAATGAGGTCGCGGGCCGGATGGGCAAGCAAGCCCCCGTCTCGTTGCGCGTGAACCCGAATGTGGATGCCAAGACCCACCCCTACATCTCCACCGGTCTCAAGAACAACAAGTTCGGCGTCGCCTACGAAGAGGCTCTGGCACTGTACAAGCACGCCGCGGCCTTGCCCCACCTCGTGGTCCACGGCATCGACTGCCATATCGGCTCACAGCTCACCGAGCTTTCCCCGTTCCTCGATGCGCTGGACCGCGTACTGGCGCTGGTCGACCAACTCGAAGCAGCCGGGATCGCGATTCAGCACCTCGATATCGGCGGCGGCATCGGCATCCGCTATGACGCAGAAACGCCACCCGCGTTCTCCGTCTACGCCGACGCCATTCGCGCCAAGCTGGCCGGCCGCACCTTCAAGCTAGTAATGGAGCCGGGCCGCGCGCTGGTCGGCAATGCCGGGCTGCTGCTCACCACGGTGGAGTACCTGAAGCATGGTGAAACAAAGAACTTCGCCATCGTCGATGCCGCGATGAATGATTTGATGCGCCCGGCACTCTACGATGCCTATCACGCCATTCTCCCGGTACATTCTCGCGCCGCCGCGCAACAGTTATACGAGATCGTCGGCCCCGTATGCGAAAGCGGGGATTTTCTCGGTCACGACCGCCAACTGGCGCTGCAACAGGGTGACTTGCTGGCCATCCTCTCCGCAGGCGCCTATGGCATGAGCATGAGTTCCAACTACAACACGCGTCCCCGCGCGGCCGAGGTGATGGTGGACGGCAGCGCTTGCCACCTGGTCCGTGCGCGCGAGTCGGTAGAGCAGCTGTTTTCCGGTGAGAAACTGCTAGCCAGTTAATTGTTTTGTACAAATATTTATTATACAAAACAAACTCTTACCTCTATTGTGGGCACTCCTGGTTTGGCGTAGATTAGCGTTGCGTGGGGGAAGGCTCCGCGACCTATAACGACATCGATAAATCAGGAGGAACCATGAAGAAAGTACTGCTCGCTCTGCTCGCCGTATCCACCTTGACCGCCGCATCCTGGGTTTATGCCGAAGACCTGCCGGAAATTCCAGCGGACGATACGGTTATCGATCTCCCGCCGTTGATGGATCCGGCCATGCAAGCACCCGACGCGAACTAAACCGGTTCTGGACAAAAAAAGTGGAAGCCCAGGCTTCCACTTTTTTATTGCCCTATCATCCGATCAGTCGAAAATCACCGTCTTGTTCGCATACAACAGGATGCGATTCTCGATGTGCCAGCGCACCGCGCGCGACAACACCATTTTTTCCAAATCGCGCCCCTTCTGGATCAGGTCTTCCAGTTGATCGCGATGCGAAACGCGCGCGATATCCTGCTCGATGATGGGGCCTTCGTCGAGATCCGCCGTCACGTAATGACTGGTAGCGCCGATCAGCTTGACGCCGCGATCGAAAGCGCGGTGGTAAGGCTTGGCACCGACGAACGCGGGCAGAAACGAATGGTGAATGTTGATGACACGCTGCGGGTAGCGTGCGACGAAATCCCCTGACAACACCTGCATGTAGCGCGCCAGCACGATCAGATCGATCTCGTGCTGCTCCAGCAATGCAACCTGCTGCGCCTCGACTTGTGCCTTGGTTTCCTTGGTGACGGGAATGTAGTGAAATGGAATGCCGTAAAACTCGGCCAGACGGGCAGTATCGGGATGGTTGCTGATGATGAGAGGGATCTCACAAGCCAGTTCGCCGTTTTGATGACGGTAGAGCAGATCCGCCAGGCAATGATCGTAATGGGAGACAAATATCGCCATGCGCGGTTTCTTCGCCGACACCTTGAGCTGCCACTGCATCTGGAATTGTTCAGCAATCGGTGCGAACTCGCGGTCGAAGTCGTCGATGGCAATGCCGAAGTCATGCAGGTCCCATTCCACCCGCATCAGGAACAGGTTAAGTTCGCTATCCTGATGCTGGTCGGCATGCAGGATGTTGGCATTGTGCCGATACAGGAAATCGGCGATCGCGGCCACCAGGCCTTTGCGGTCTGGACAATTAATCAATAAGGTGGCGGTTGATTTCATGGCTAACGGACGGCGTCGAAAGCTGGCAATTATACCGATTTCATGCTTAGAACTGGCGTATTGTGGTATCTTTTCCGGCTAAATCGGGCAACAGCCGCATAGATTTCACGCCGCTGCCCATCGTAGACGAGCCATATACAGCCCATTGAAAAAACAGCATATTTATTTTGTTCTGGCATTTGCCCTACCGATACTCGGCATCCTCTGGTGGTGGGGTCTGTTTTCTTCGGCGCAGGTCACGCTGACCGAACACGGCCCCTACCGCTATGCCTACCTAAGTGCAGAAGGCCCGTATTCAAAGCTGGCCAGCATCCGCGGCAAGGTCGAAGGCCTGCTTCGCCAGCAAGGGATAAATCCGCAACACTCGATTACCGTCATCATCGATGATCCACGCGCCACGGCGCCTGATAAACTGCGTGCACGAACCGGCTTTCTGATCGCCGACGGCGCTACTCCGCGTGCGCCATTGCTGGTTGACACCATTCCCGCACGGCACGTGCTCACGGCCAGCATCAAGGCGCATCCAGTATTCGCTTACGGCAAAGTCTACGGCGCACTGCTGGACTATACCAAACTGCACCGTATGACCTTGCATCTGCCCACGGTTGAGCTTTACGATGCGAGTGTACTGACCGTGGAAATGCCCCTGGAGACCCATCCATGAGTTTTCTCTCGCTGCTCGCGGCGCTGGCGCTGGGTTATTACCGACCGCAGCAGGCCGACCTGTTGCGGCCACTGTTCGCACCCTATGCGGGGGTGCTTGAACACAACTTCAACGATGGCCGCAAACAGCATGGCATCATCGCCTGGCTGCTAGCGGTCTTGCTGCCAGTTCTCCTGATCGGCATCGCCTATTTTTTCCTGCATCGCTTCAACCATTTGTTGGGTGCCGTCCTCTCTGCCGCATTGCTTTACTGTGTGCTTGGCATAGGCAAATTCGGCAGCACGCAGGAAGCTATCGCGGCCAGACTACGCGACCATAACCTGGACGAGGCACGCGCCCTCCTCGCCACCTGGCAGGACAAGGAAACGCGCAACTATTCCGAATCGCAGATTTCACGCGTCGGCATTGAGGCCACGCTGCAGAATGCGCATCACGACTTGTTTGCTCCTATTTTCTGGTTTGTCTTTCTCGGGCCGGTGGGTGCGCTGCTGTACCGCTTGAGCTATCTACTGAAGCTCGAGTGGGCCGGCAAGCATGACGGCTTCGATGCCTTTGCATTGCAAGCATTCGAAATCCTCGACTGGCTACCGGCACGCTTTACTGCCGCCAGCTTCGCCATTGTCGGCGACTTCGAGGATGCGGTGTATTGCTGGCGCACCCAAGCCGCCGCATGGCCCAACGAGGCACAGGGCATCATTCTGGCCAGCGGCGCCGGTGCGCTCGGGGTCAGGCTGGGCGAGGCGTTGCCTGGCAACGGCGTGCTGGAATACCGTCCCGAAATCGGCATGGGCGACGAGGCCGATGCCGATTACCTGCAGAGTGCCACCGGGCTGATCTGGCGTGTGCTGGTCGTCATGGTCGGGCTGTTGTTGCTGCTGACTTTTGCCCATTGGCTAGGAAATTAAGTACCACTATGAAAGTCGTTCTCGCAAACCCGCGCGGATTCTGCGCCGGCGTCGACCGCGCCATTATCATCGTCGAACAGGCACTGGAGCGCTTCGGTGCGCCCATCTACGTCCGTCACGAAGTCGTGCACAACAAGTTCGTCGTCGACGAACTGAAGCGCAAAGGCGCTGTATTCGTAGAGGAGCTCGACGAAGTGCCGCAAGGCAGCACCGTCATTTTCAGTGCCCACGGCGTATCCAAAGATGTTCGCGCCGAGGCCGAGCGCCGCGGTTTACGTGTCTTTGACGCCACCTGCCCGCTGGTGACCAAGGTTCATGTCGAGGTCGGCAAGCTGCGGCATAAGGATCGCGAAATCGTCATGATCGGCCATCGCGGTCATCCAGAAGTGGAAGGTACCATGGGCCAATCCAAGGACGGCATGTATCTGGTCGAGACGCCCGAGGATGTGGAGCGTCTGGAAGTCAAGAATCCCCATCAGCTCGCCTATGTGACGCAAACCACGCTTTCCCTGGATGATGCGGCACGTGTGATCGCCGCACTGAAGCAGCGTTTCCCGGACATTGTCGCGCCCAAGAGTGACGACATCTGCTATGCCACGCAAAACCGGCAGGATGCGGTCAAGATGATGGCACAACAGTGCGATCTGGTCATTGTGGTGGGTTCACCCAACAGCTCCAATTCCAACCGGCTGCGCGAGGTTGCGCAAAATCACGGCGTCACGGCCTATATGGTCGACAATGCCGATCAGCTGAATCCCGACTGGCTCATTGGCAAGACCCGTATTGGCGTCACCGCGGGTGCCTCGGCTCCCGAGGTACTGGTCAAGGACGTGATCGCCAAGTTGAGTACGCTCGGCGCCCAGGAAGTGCAGGAGTTGGACGGCATCGTCGAAAACGTCGTTTTCCCCTTGCCCAAGAACCTCACGGCGTCCCATGCGTAAAACCGTCACTCTTGCGCTGACCGGAGCGTCGGGCATGCCCTACGCGATGCGCCTGCTGGAAACGCTACTGGCGGCAGGGCATACGGTGTATCTGGTCTATTCCCAGGCCGCCCAGTTCGTCGCCGCGCAGGAAATGAGCCTGCAACTCCCCGGCAAAACCTCGGAAGCGCAGCGCATGCTTGCCGAACGTTTCGGTTGCCGGCCAGAGCAACTGCTGGTGTTTGCGCGCGAGGACTGGAACGCGCCGATCGCTTCCGGCACCGGCACGGCGGACGCGATGGTGGTTTGCCCATGCACCATGGGCGCATTGGGCGCCATCGCCAACGGACTTTCCGATAACCTGATCGAACGTGCCGCGGACGTGATGATCAAGGAAGGGCGCAAGCTCATCCTGGTGCCGCGCGAGACGCCGTTTTCCGCCATCCATCTGGAAAACATGCTGAAACTGTCGCGCCTCGGTGTCGTGATCCTGCCGCCGAATCCAGGCTTCTATCAGCTGCCGAAGACTCTCGGCGACCTCGTGGATTTCGTCGTGGCGAAAATTCTCGACCAACTGGATATCCAGCACCAGCTAATCGAGAAATGGGGGAGCGTTGCGCTCCCCGACGTCTGAACCTTACTTCTTCAGCAAATTATCCAGGCTGCATGCCGTCGGCGCCAATGCCGTCATCGCCAGCAATCCGCCGAGCTCAACCACCATCAGCATAGTCAACACCGGCGCAATCGGGTCGACATGCAGGTGCGTCGCCAGCGTGATAGCCAGCACCAGGCTATACGCCGCCAGTATCCAGGCTGCAACGCGCGTCTTGAATCCCAGGAACAGCGCCAGACCGGCCCCTATTTCGATCAGGAAGCTCAACGGTGCGACGAAATATGGCAATCCGTACGCGCCGAGGTAAGTCACGAACTGCGCATAGAAATTGGGGTTGTTCATTGCCAGCACCACCTTGAACAAACCCAGCAGCAAAAACACCTGAGCAACCAGCAGACGGGCGGCAACGGGAATATACTTATTCATTCATGCAATCCTTAAACGAAACAAAGTCGGCACATGATGCACGCTAACGTGAACCCCTGCAAGCATTGAAAGGAGCGAGAAATGAACAAGTCCGCCCTGATTGCTTTACTTTCCCTGACCTTGCCGCTGTTCGGTTGCGATACCGGCCAGCCGCCGCCCAAGCTGTTCGAAAGCCAGCGCAACGACATGGAGAAGGCGAAGGGCGTTCAGGATACCCTACAGCAGCAAGCTGACCAGCAGATGCAGCAAATCGACCAACAGAGTCAGTGAGTGCAGTTCAGTACCGCACTGGTCGGCTGGCAGGAAGCTGAAGACGCGCTCGCGCAAATCCGGCGGCGCGTCTTCATAGAAGAGCAGGCCGTACCGGAAAATCTGGAATGGGACGGCCTGGATGATGCCGCAGTGCACGTATTGGCGCAGGATGCAACGGGACAGCCCATCGGTTGCGCGCGCTTTCTGCCCGACGGCAGCATCGGCCGCATGGCGGTATTGCCTGACTGGCGCCACTGCGGCGTGGGACGGGAAATCCTGACAGCCTTGATCGAACTCGCCAGAAAACGAGAATTCTTGCGCATCAGGCTATCCGCACAAACGCATGCCATTCCTTTCTATGAAAAGTTCGGCTTCCGCGTCTGCAGCGATGTCTACGATGACGCCGGCATCCCGCATCGCGACATGCAGTTGACGCTAAGCGATTGATTTGCCGGGCAAGGGGCGTTTCTATAAAATACGGGCTTTTCGCAACGTCCCCAAGGAACAATCCATGTCCAACAAGATCATTTTCAAGGCTGGCGAAGCCACCATTTTCAGCGAAGGCAAGGACGTTACCGCCGCCATGCCGGAAATCGTCATCGGCGCCGTGGACGGCCCGGTCGGCCAGGCATTTGCCAATCTGATGGCACAGAACAAGGGCCACAGCGCCATGTTCGCCGTACGCGACATCAACCAGATGGTGCGCCCGGCCACCATGATGGTGCCGAAAGTCACGCTGAAGGATTCCATCAACATCGAGCTGTTCGGCGGCGTGGTGCAGGCCGCGACTGCCGATGCAATCCTGGATTGCGTGATCGAAGGCATCATCCCGCGCGACCAGGTCAACGACCTGTGCATCATCAGCCTGGTGTGGATCGACCCTGGCTGCGGCCCGCTGGCCAAGGAAGGCACGCTGGACAAGGCCGACATGTACAAGAACAACTACGAAGCCACCAAGCTGGCCATCAAGCGCGCACTCAACGACGAGCCTTCCATCGAAGAGCTCATCAAGAACCGCCACACGATCAAGCACTGCATGTGGGAAGACAGCTGGGATCAGAAGTAAGCATCCCAGGATAAGTAAAAAGGGCAGCCCAGGCTGCCCTTTTTTATTCCCGCGAAAATCAGTAATCGGCGCTGCGGCCGGTGGAATATCCGGCAGGAATATCGCTCTGGTACTCGCCGCAGTCCTTGCAGAAGTGGTCGTTCATGGTCGGACACAGGATCAGACGGTCGCTGCCGCAGTTGTAGCAGGTCATCGCCGGCACCGTGGCCGCGCCGCGCTTGGCATCCTGATGCACATGGGCGACCTTCGCACTGCCTAGCCCGTATTTGTTGTCCATGTCGCAATCTCCATACGTGACATACGTATCAGCGATGAATCAACTCTACACCTAATTGTTGAGAAAATTAAGTGGTTTTTCAAGGACAAAGCGCTCCAGTATTTTCCTGATCGGGGCCGGGATCGCGGCACCCAGCGCCTCTTCCCGATCCACCCAAAGTCGCCCGTTCTCTTCGGCATGCTGCGGTCTCCTGACACGTATCGGCTGCGGCACGATTTCCAATCGGTAATGACTGAAGCTGTGCGACAGCGAGGCCAACGGCTCAGCAACTTCCGCCTCCCGGATACCGAAACGCTGGACAAGCACTTGCATGGCATCCGCCCCGGCCTCGATTTCCGGCAGGCTCCACAAGCCGCCCCAGATGCCAGTCGGGGGACGTTTTTCCAGCAGCACTTCATTACCTGCACATAGCAGCAGCATCACGGTGCGCTTTTGCGGCACCGGCTTGCGCGGCTTCGCCGCCGGAAGCTCGGCTGTCCTACCCTCGCGATAGGCCACGCAATCGTCCGCATATGGACAACTCATGCAGGCGGGTTTGCTGCGCGTGCACAAGGTGGCACCCAAGTCCATGATGCCTTGCGTATAGGCCTGGATACCGTCAGCAGGCAGCAAACGCTCCGCCAGCACCCACAGTTTTTTTTCCACGGCAGGCCGCCCCGGCCACTCTTCAACTCCGAAACAGCGGGCAAGCACGCGCTTGACGTTGCCGTCCAGAATTGCATGCCTTTGGCCGAACGCGAACGCGGCAATCGCTGCTGCGGTAGAACGACCGACCCCGGGCAAGGCTTCAATGTCCTGGATGTTCTGTGGGAAGCGTCCGTCATGGTGTTGCACGAGCCGCCGCGCCGCCGCATGCAGATTGCGCGCTCGCGAGTAATAGCCCAAACCGCTCCAATGTTCCAGCACCTGGTCCTGGTCAGCCTGCGCCAGACTGGCGATGTCAGGGAAGCGAGCCATGAACCGCTGGTAATAGGGAATGACGGCGGAAACCTGCGTCTGCTGCAGCATGATTTCCGATACCCAGATTGCATAGGGGTCGTCGGTATTTTGCCAAGGCAGATCGTGGCGCCCGTGCTGCTGGTGCCAGACGATCAGGCGTTCGGCAAAATCGTGCATGGGAAAGCTATGGGAGTTCACAAGCCCAGCAGCTTGTTCAGTTTTTTCTTGGCCTTTTCTTCCGGCGTCAATTTCTTTTTCTCCGGCGCTGGCGCGGGAGCGGCTTGGTCGGTAGGCGGCGGCGTTCCTTCCTGCGGTGCGGGGGTTGATGCCGGTGCGGGAGCTTCCTTGCTTCCGCCCAGCAGCCCCTTGAGTGCATCTTCCTTGTTGCCGCCCAAAAGCTGCTGTACCGCTTCGCCCTTGGTGCCCTTGAGCAGGTTTTTCTTGGCGATCTCAGTACCGATCGCGGCGAAATCGAAACCGTACTTCGGTGCAGCGAAAGTCCCGGTCACCTTGACCGGAAAGGTCAGGCCGTTGAGCGCTTCCATCTCTGCACCGCCCTGTCCTTTAAGGGAGGCGACTACGGTTGGCTTCGCGGTGTAGTTCAATTTCGAATTACCGATGTCGATGTCGCCACTACCACTCACTCGCAGCAAGGGCGATTTCATCGCGAGGTCGTCGTTATGCGCGACGCCGTTGGCGATCTTGAAGCTCGCCGACATTTCGCTGAAATCGGTTTTCTTGGTCTGGTCGGCGCCCAGCGTATTGGTACTGAAATTCAACTTGTTCTTGATACCGCGCAGCGTACCGGCGATATCCACGCCCTTCACCGCGCCATCCGCCAGCTTGACCGAGGCCGTGCCGGCCAGGGCCTTCTTTAGCGCCAGCACGGTATTGCCGCTGGCCTTCACGTCCACGGCCAGCGTACCCTTGCCTTCCAGCATGTCGTTCTGGATCGCATCCACCAGCAACGGGCCGATGTTGATCCCTTTCATGTCCTGCTTGAAGGCGATGATTGGAGTAGCGCGCGCGTCCACGTTCAGCGTGCCGTCCATGCTGCCGTCATAGAGGTTGGCGGCGAACGGTGCCAGCGTCACCAGGCCATCGCTGGCCTTCAGGCCGAGGTTGACGTTGGATGTTTTGACATTCGCAAGCTTGAGCCAGCCCAGCTTCGCGCTGCCGTTCGCATTGAGATTCCTGAGCGCACTCAGATCGAGCGGCTTGTCGCTGCTGTCGCCGCCCGATTTGGCTTCGCTCTTGGTGATGTAGCGGTCGGCATCCAGCTTGTCGATATCGACGTCGAAACTGAATACCGGCTTTTCAAACCGGGTAATGCCAAGATTGGCCTTGATCTGGCTGTCGTCCACCTTGGCGGAGAATGGCGCGATATCCAGCTTGCTGCCGTTCGATTTCAAGTCGATGCGGATATTGGAGGAATTGATCTTGCCGTACTTGAGGCTGCCGATGCGCAGGCTGCCGTCCGCATTGAGCGCCTTTAACGCGCTAAGATCGAGCGGCTTGTCGCTCTTGGGACTCTCGGTTTTCGCCGTGGCGTCCTGCGCGATGTAACGGTCGGCATCGATATGGTCGATGTCGAGGTCGAAAGTATACAGCGCACGCTCGAACTGGCTGACGCCAAGCCGGCCCTTGATGCTGCTGTCGTCCAGTTTGAGCGAAAGCGGATTCACCGCTAGCGTCTTGCCGTCGGCCTTCACCGTCGCGGCCAGGTTGCTGATCCGGTACTTGTCATACAGCAGCGCACCGATATTGATGCTGCCGTCGGCGAAAACCGTTTTCAGGAAAGACAGATCCGCCGGCTTGTTGTCCACTTTCGCAGCCGATTTTTCTTCCTTTTTCTGGCTCGCCCCCAGCAGCTTGTTGAGATCGAGCTGGTCGGCGGTCAGGTTGAACTTCACATGCGACTCCTTGAACCCATTCACGCCGACATCGCCCTTGACGTTGCTGCCGTCGATATTCATCGTCAGGCCGACCGCCGCCTTCTCCTGTTTCACATCGACGTGGGTGTTGAGGTCGAAGCCCACTTTCGCAGCGCCCCTGGGCAGCGCCGGATCCTGGATATCGACGTTGCCGGCCAGCTTGGGCAGGTCGAACACGAGCGATTCCAGATTGCCCTTGAATGGCGAGCTGAATTTTCCGGACAGGCTGCGCTTGCCCTGCTTGCCGGAAATATCGCCACTGATGCCGGAACTTTCGAACGCCTTGGGCGAGCCCTTCATGTCGGCGATCACCAACTTGGCCGACATCGTATCGTCGCCCTGGCTGCGCGTCACATCCAGCTTGACCGAACTGCCGCTGACCTGGTCCTTCCGCGCCTCCAGCCGGGGGGCTTCCAGTTTGACGTCAAGCTTTTGCGCGCCTTGTGTCGCCTTCAGGCCAAGCTTGACGCCATCCACGGTGAATTCCATCGTTTCCGGCCTGGCGTCGACATCGCCGGCGAGCGTCATATCCACATCGCGCAGGCTGGCCGCCGTTCCCTGCAAGCCAAGTGCCATGCCCTTCACGCCATACTGTTTCTTTTCGGTATCGGCCAGTACCGTACCCTTGAACTGCATGTTGGCATCGAGCACCGGGCTGGTGCTGGCAATCTTGAATTTGGCGTCGACGTCAATCGGCGCATTCTTCGCCACATGCCCGGTTTCCACCTGCAAGTCGCTCAGTTTAAGTTGTCTCTTGCCCATGCGATCGTCCAGGCTAATGGCCGAATTCGTCACCTGGATGCCGTCGATATCGAACTTGATCTGCTGCGACGGCTCCTCGTCCTTGGAAAGCAGGTCGTCGATGTTGGTGGAACCGTCCTCGTTGCGCACGAGATTTGCGCGCACGCCGTCCACACGCACCTTGTCGACGATAAGCTCCTTGTGGAGCAAAGGCAGCACCGCCACATAAACCTTGGCGCTGTCGATGGCGGCAAATTCCTTGTCGCCATTATGTTCGGACAACGTCACCTTGCCGAGATCGGCACCCAGCTTGGGCCAGAAAGCCAGCGTGATCTTGCCTTCGATATTCAGCGTACGCTGTTTCTTGTCCTTGACCAGCTTGACGATCAGCGGCTTGTAGTCGTTGGGATCGAAAGTGGCTGCGAGGATGCCCGCGCCGGCCACGGCAAGAGCGGCGATGCCGCCGAGTGTGTACAGGGAGTATTTGAGGATCTTGTTCATTGCACCACCTGTGGAAATCCAAAGGCCAGTGTAGCACCGGCCGCCTACTTGAAGAAAGCCAGTGCCTCCTGGCCAAAAAGCCAGAGAGCCACGAAAAACGCGCCGAAATACAATACCGTGACGATCAGCCAGAAAAAGGAAATGAACAGCATCAGGCCATCGTCCTCCAACTCGCCGACGGCGTAGAACAAAATGGCCAGCCCCGGCAGCATGTTGTTGAACGGCAGGACACCGAACGGGATGGCCATCAACGCCCCCCCGGACAGCAAAACAAAACCACCCAGCTTCTGTCCCAGCCGCCCACTCAGCAAATGCGTGTGGCGCGGTTTCGCGAACTTGCGGCAGAAACCCAGTATCTTGAGGCACACGTTGACGAGAATGCGCCAGCTTTTTTCGCTCAGCACCACTTCCCGTACGCTTTTCGGCAGTACCGGCGATTCATGGCCGCGCAGCAACTGCCAACCCAGCACGGCAAACGCCACTCCACCCACGACCGTGATCGGCCCCAAGGGTACCGGCTGCAGGAAGGGCAGCGCCAGGATCACTGCAATAAACCCGTAGGCCGCCTCGTCCAGCGAATCCAGCGCCTCGCCCAGCGTCAGCGGCCGCTCACGCGATTGTTCAGCGAAGCGCTGCAGCGTTTTGACCAGGGTGTCGTAATCGCACAAGGCCGGATTATTCCAGGAAATAGACCAATACGATCACGCCGAACACGATCCGATACCAGGCGAAACTACGGAAATCATGGTGCGCCACATAGCGCAACAAGCCGCGCACAACCAGCAATGCACTGAAGAAGGCCGTTACGAATCCGACCGCAAAAACCGGCAAATCGTTCGCGCTCAAGTCGCTCCAGCTATTCAGCAGGTCGAAACCGGTGGCGGCGAACATGATGGGGATGGCCAGAAAAAAGGAAAACTCGGTCGCGGTCTTGCGCGACAGGCGGAACGCCACGCCGCCGAGGATGGTCGCGCCCGCACGCGAAACCCCGGGGAATAAGGCCAGGCACTGGGCGAAGCCAACCTTGAGCGCATGTTTCCAATCCATGTCGTCGACATCGTGCGTGTCTGGCGCCGGCGCATATTTCTCCACCACCAGTATGCCTATGCCGCCGACGATGAGCGCGATCGCCACGGTAATCGGCGAAAACAGGTACTGCTTGATTGCATGGTGGAACGCCAGTCCCAATATTGCTGCGGGCAGAAACGCCACGAACAGGTTGAAGGCGAAGCGCTGCGAAGCGGGTTCGCGCGACATGCTGCCGAGCACATGGCCGACCTTGGCGCGATACTCCCAGCATACGGCGAGAATGGCGCCGAGCTGGATGACGATCTCGAACACCTTGCCGCGCGCATCGTTGAAATGCAGCAGGTCGCCGACGATGATCAGGTGGCCGGT
>CAMLDQ010000027.1 GCA_946478965.1 uncultured Methylobacillus sp.
CCAGATCATGGCGGTGCCCTCGGTCTACCTCAACGGCCAGAAGTTCGGCGACGGCCGCATGGAACTGGGTGAAATCCTCGCCAGGATCGACACCAACGCCGCGGCGCGCGACGCCGGCAAGCTATCGCAGAAGGATCCGTTCGACGTACTGATCGTCGGTGGCGGCCCGGCCGGCGCTTCCGCCGCGATCTACACCGCGCGCAAGGGCATCCGCACCGGCATCGTCGCCGAGCGTTTCGGCGGCCAGGTGATGGATACGCTGGGCATCGAGAACTTCATCTCGGTAAAGGAAACCGAAGGACCCAAGCTGGTCGCGGCGCTGGAAGAGCACGTCAAGAGCTACGACGTCGACATCATGAACCTGCAGCGTGCCGAGCAGCTGACGCCGGGCGAAAACGGCGGCTTGATGGAAATCCGCCTGACCAATGGCGCGGTGCTGAAGAGCAAGGCGGTGATCCTCGCCACCGGTGCGCGCTGGCGCGAAATGAACGTGCCGGGCGAGAAGGAATACCGCGGCAAGGGGGTGGCCTACTGCCCGCACTGCGACGGCCCGTTGTTCAAGGGCAAGCACGTGGCGGTGATCGGCGGCGGCAACTCCGGCGTCGAAGCGGCCATCGACCTCGCCGGCATCGTGGCCCACGTCACGCTGTTCGAATTCAACGACCACTTGCGCGCTGATGCCGTGCTGCAGAAAAAGTTGCACACCCTGCCCAACGTCACGGTGATCTTGAATGCCCAGACAACAGAAGTGATGGGCGACGGCCAGAAAGTCAGCGGCCTCAACTACACCGACCGCGCCAGCGGCCAGTGGCACCATATCGAGCTAGCCGGCGTATTCGTCCAGATCGGCCTGGTGCCCAACACCGACTGGCTGAAGGACACGGTAAATTTAAGCAAGTACGGCGAGATCGAGGTCAACGCTCACGGCATGACCAGCATCCCCGGCGTATTCGCTGCTGGCGACGTCACCACCGTGCCCTACAAGCAGATCATCACCGCGATGGGCGATGGCGCGAAAGCGGCTCTCGGCACCTTCGACCATCTGATTCGTCATTGATGCATTTGGCCGCTCCAAGGCATTTCCAAAAAAATTAACGGAATGTGGCAAGACATGTAAATGTCTTGCCACGCCGAGCGCCTTACTCATTTCCGCACAAAACAACTCTGCACAACAAAACCGTATTGGAAGCTTTTCCCGGGGTTTCGAAAGTCATTTTGCCAGCATCAAGACAAGTTCCGGCCCACTTTATCCCCCTATACCGGTCGCCCGTTAAACGCATAAAAATCAAGCGCCAATTGAATTAGCCAGAACTCCCTTTAGCAAACCTGGTCGCTAAATAAGCGGTGCCATCATGCTTTAACTTTCAGTTTCCGATCTTCCACTCGGCCTTCCATCATGCACATCGTGATCGGGAAGCCTGCGCATTCGAATGAATGCAATTGCTCCACCCACCCGCCGCGGAATCCCGGAAACCGATGTCTGGAAAGGGGACACGCATGTCATTTCAAAGAACCATTTTTCTTCCACTTCTTGCCGCATGCCTTGCGGGCGGATTCAGCAAAATAACATCGGCCGATGAAGTCCGGCTCAAAAATGGCGACCTAATCAAGGGCAAAATCATTAAGAAAGAAAGCGACAAACTGATATTCAAAACCGAATATGCAGGTGAAATTGGAATCGCATGGAGCGCCATATCCGGCCTGAAATCGGATCAGGCCCTGAATATCGTATTGACCAACGACAGCAGTTTTCGGGGGCCATTGACTGATGGTTCACCGGGAAAGGCGAAAATTGAGCTAGCGCAACGCAAAGGCAAGATCGAAGTCGATCTCAACAACCTCAAGTACATCAATCCAAGCCCGGTGGTGTCCGGCAATGGCGTGGACTGGCATGGCCGTGCGAACGCCGGAGGCGGCATCACCCAGGGCAACACCGACACTCAGACATTTCATGTCGACGCGGAAGCAATTGCCCGCACAAGGGACAACCGTTTCACCATAGGCGCTGTCGTCAACCATGCCAAGAGTGATGGCATCGAGACCCAATTCAATAGCCGGAGTTACATGAAATACGATCATTTCCTGACCAAGAAATGGTATCTGTATGCGAATAACACACTTGAGAATGACAAGTTTCAGGACCTCAATTTGCGCACGACGATCGGGGTCGGGAATGGCTACCAGATTTTTGAGAGTGAAGACCTGAGTCTCGCAGTGGAAGGTGGCCTCAACTACGTCAGCACGGACTATCGGACTGGGGCGGATGAAAACTACCCGAGCGCTCGCTGGGCAGTCAAATACGAACAGAAAATCTTCGGTGGGAACACGCGCCTGTTCCATGAACATCAATTGCTTCTAAGTCTGGAGGACATGAAAAACAATTTGTTCTTTTCCAAGACGGGGCTACGCTTTCCGCTGGGAAAGGGATTCAATGCCTCGACCCAGTACAACTTCGATTACACCCAAACACCAACCGACAGCCGCAAGCACTCCGATAGCGCCTTGCTGTTCAACCTCGGATACGATTGGTAGACAACGCGCCCCAGGCTCCAGAGCCGCCAGACAGGGCGACGCGCCGAACCGCGCAAAATGCTGATCCCCGGTTCATGAAAATCAGCAGCCGCCTTTCATGAAGTAGCCGAATACCTGAACGATTTGCCCAGGTATAGTTGGTTTCAGGGGGAGAGACAATGATTCCCGATACCCAACAACCGATTAAAAAAGGAGACTGACCATGTGGACCAAACCTGAAGCTACCGAAATGCGTTTCGGCTTTGAAGTGACCATGTACGTCTGCAACCGCTGATCCCCATACGGTTGCAAGTAGACGGGGGCTGCGGCCCCCGTTTTCATTCCCCCGTTCACCAGGAGCCGATCATGACTGCAACGACCACGCTTTTTCTCGCCCTGCTTGCCGCCACCGTCGCCGTGCGCCTGTGGCTGGGCCTGCGCCATGTCGGCCACATCGTCGCACACCGCGACGCCGTTCCGACACCTTTTGCCGCCAGCATCCCCTTGGCCGCGCACCAGCAGGCCGCAGACTACACGGCCGCCAAAACACATCTCACGATCATACAAGCTGTGGCGCAGACGCTGCTGCTGGCCGTCTTGACCGTGGGCGGCGGGTTGCAGCTCCTCGACCATGCCTGGCGCGGCATGCTGCCCGACACGGAACTGCTGCGCGGTGCGCTGGTGATCGTGTCGGCGCTCATCATCAGCGGCCTGGTCGAAATCCCGTTCGATTACTACAAGCAGTTCACGCTGGATGAACGCTTCGGCTTCAACCGCATGTCGCGCGGACTGTTTTTCGGCGACATCGCCAAGCATGCGCTGGTCGGCGCCGCCATGGGAGCACCGGTACTGTTTGTTGCGCTGTGGCTGATGCAGGCGGCCGGCAGTGCCTGGTGGCTGTACCTGTGGGTGGTATGGTCGGCATTCAACCTGCTGATGCTGGCGGTCTACCCGACCTTCATCGCGCCGCTGTTCAATAAATTCGAGCCGCTGCAGGATGACGCCTTGAAGCAGCGCATCGAGGCGCTGCTCGCCAAATGCGGCTTCCGCTCGCAAGGGCTGTACGTGATGGACGGCTCCGCGCGCAGCAGCCACGGCAACGCCTATTTCACCGGCTTCGGCGCCGCCAAGCGCGTGGTGTTCTTCGACACCCTGCTGTCGCGCCTGGCGCCGGACGAGATCGAGGCCGTGCTGGCGCACGAACTCGGGCACTATCACCATCGCCATGTATACAAACGTATCGGCATGCTTTTCGCAGCAAGCTTCGCCGGTCTGTCCCTGCTCGGCTGGCTGATTGGCCAGCCCGGGTTCTATACCGGGCTCGGAGTGGAGACTCCCAGCCATTACATGGGCCTGCTGCTGTTCCTGCTGGTGAGCCCGGTGTTCATGTTTTTGCTGCGCCCGCTGCTATCCGGCTATGCGCGCCGGAACGAATTCGAGGCCGACACCTATGCCGCCGCGCACGCGAATCCGCAACGCCTGGTGGATGCACTGGTCAAGCTGTATCGCGACAACGCCTCCACGCTGACGCCGGATCGCCTGCACTCCGCGTACTACGACTCGCATCCGCCGGCCAGTGCGCGTATCGCGCGCTTGCAGGCGGCATAACAAGGGGCCGGCGGCCCTGGTTTTTACCGCTCTTCCGCCGGCACCTGTTCCTGGTCGACGAGATGATCCAGCACCTGCAGGAAACTGCTCAGACTAGGAGTGCAGACAAGGTACAAGCACGCTTGAAAGTGTCTAGTGCGGGCGGGGCGACAGGCTATTCCAAAGACCCAACCGATCAATCTTGCACCTCAAGAATTAGCCGAGGTAAAAGATCAATATTTTGCGCCTTTTGCTTTAAGCAACTGAATGATCTCAGGGTTATTGGTCAAGCTCAAAGCCGTATTGCCTTTGATAGTGCTTTTATTCACATCTGCACCGCTGTCCAGCAACAGTTTCACCATCGCTACATTGTCGTTGCCGCTTGCAAACATCAAAGGAGTTATATGCGCATCGAAAAGTGAAAAATCAACGTCACTGCCAATAGACGGCGAAGAAATTGGCGTCATAACATTTACTTTTGCACCCTTAGCAATTAATAGCCTCGCAACTTCGACATTACCTTGATTGGCCGCCATATTAAGTAATGATCCATATCTATCGTCTGGATTGTTTGGATCTGCGCCACGCTCGAGTAAAGCGCGCACCATATCAGGCTTAGAGCGCATAACTGAAACGACAATAGCGCTCGCCTCAGAGACATCCAGCTTGCCTTTGTTTTGCTTCAATGCAACCTGAAAAAGATCATCTCGATCTTTATAGATCGTCCAGGCAATAGGGCCGAGTTGCACTTGATGGCCGTATATATTTTCCGTTTTAGCTGGTGGAATTACTTTCCCACCCCGACTCACTAAGAGTTTGATCACTTCGTCATCATCTTTTGAGGTCATCATCAGCGGCGTCAGATCTGGTGCCCCCTTATTGGGGTCCGCCCCATGGTCAAGCAGCATTTCAGCCCACATCTTGCGGTCGTATTGCTCTGCGTCGATTGTGTCGCAGTGCATATCTCCGTACGCAGATTTCCCGCATGCCCGTATCTGACCTTGAGGCTTATAGGTCACAACGAAGCCGAGTGGTGTCATTCCTAATTTTGTTGCGGCATTCGGGTTGGCGTGATGCTCCAGCATTGCAATCACAAGTGAAGGGCTTTTTAATGCCAGTGCCTTCATCAGCAGTGGGTTAGTTCCATTGATGTTTGGATTGGCCCCAAGGGCAATCAGAGTCATCGCGAGTTCTGGTTTGCGTTCCTCGATTGCCTTGCCAAGTATAGGCCGCGTACTGTTAGGAGGAATACCATTAGGGTCTGCGCCATTTGCAACCAGAGCTTTAATTGTTTCGATCTGGTGATTAATAAACGCCTGTTTTTCTACATCGCCGACTCCTTGAGGTGGCCAACTATCAATTACTTTATACAGACTGCTCACATCGCCCTTGGAAATTGCTCGCCGGTTAGATCTGATTGCCTCGGCATCCAAGCTATTAACTGCATTGGACATTCGGATGCAATCAACAACCCGCTGACCATCCGCCGGCCAGATGACTTGATTATTGCCATTCATGACAATCGTGGAACCACAACCGCTCATTGGGATAGCAACAACATGACCCTTAGTATCGATAAACCCTCGAATATTCTGGAGCGTTGCTAAAGCGAGGCCCGAGCTTCCGAAAGGCTGCACAGCATTGAATTTCGGTGGGATGACCATATCGCCTTTGGTATTGATATAGCCCCATTTTCCATCTATCTTCACCTGCGCTAAGCCATCCGAAAATGAGGAGGCACCTTCGAAGCCAGGCTTAATAACGAATTGTCCTCTCGTATCGATAAAGCCATACTTCTTGCCATCAACACTGGCATAAGCGAGTTGATCATCATAAAACCAACCTGCATCTTGAAATTGCGGCTCGATTGCGAAACGTCCTTGAGTATCGACAAAGCCTATTTTTCCATCGACAGCCTCTTTCGCTAAGCCCTGAGAACCAAAAATCAGACTCTGGTTAAACTTGGGCTCAATCACGAACTTACCCGTTTTATCTATAACGCCCCACTTCTTATCTATACTTACTGAAGCAAGGCCATTCGCTTCAAAGGTTAGTGCGCGGTCAAAAGAAGGTGGGATGACGATTTCTCCATTGATATCTGTGTAGCCCCATTTACTCCCAATTCGAAAGGTAGATAGCCCGTAAACCGGGCCACTGATATCTTCGAATTTAGGCTTTAAGACGAGGTTGCCATTACTGTCAATTAACCCCCACTTCCCACCAATATTTACAGATCCAAAATTGTTCTCTTTTCCCCAACTAAAGCAACTTGCCCAATTGTATTGGGGCTGAATAACGAAAGCTCCCTTAGTGTTGATAAAACCCCATCTGCCATTCAGTTTCGCAGGATGAAACTCACCTTTACCACAGAAATGGACGCCCTCGAATTGTGGTGCAACTGCCATCTCACCATTAGAATCAATCAACCCCCACTTGCCGTTGAGCAACACTGCGGCCATTTCCCTTCCACGGAATCCCTCAGCTTGCTCAAATTGCGGATCAACAACCATATGCCCCTGCAGGTCGATATAGCCCCATTTATCGCCCACATCAATTGGAAGGATCTTATCTGCAGGCGCAGCATAAGCAGTGAAAGAGCGAATTACTGCAAAGAGAGAAATTACAAGAAGGGATAGGCCCGAATTAATTTTTCTCATTCTTTTTACGTCTTTTGATGTCCGGTTGTCACTACTATATGTGAAATCAGGATTACCAAGTACTACTTGGCTGGTAATTCTTAAAACAAAAGGCTGCCATTTGGCAGCCTTTTGGGTGAAGCGCGTCAGGATTAGCCCATCAACGCCAGTAGCGAATTCAGCCGCTTCACGAAGCTTGCCGGATCCTCCAGTTGCCCGCCTTCGGCCAGCAAGGCCTGGTCGAACAGCAGATGGGCCCAGTCGGCAAAGCGTGCATCGTCGGCCTCGGCCTTGAGACGCGTCACCAACGCGTGCTTGGGGTTGATTTCCATGATCGGCTTGGCCCCCGTCCCTTTCTGGCCGGCAGCCTTTAGCAGGCGCTCCAGATTGGCACTCATGTCGTGCTCGCCCGTGACGATGCAGGCTGGGGAGTCGGTCAGGCGGTGCGTGACACGCACTTCGCGTACCTTATCCTCACCCAGGATGGTTTTGACCTTCTCGACCAGGTCCTTGAATTCGTCTTCCGCCCGCTTCTGCGCTTCCTTGTCGGCCTCGTCTTCCAGTTTTCCGAGATCAAGATCGCCCTTGGCCACGGATTGCAGCTTCTTGCCTTCGAACTCGGTCAGGCCGCCCACCAGCCATTCGTCCACGCGGTCGGACAGCAGCAGAACCTCAATGCCCTTCTTGCGGAAAATCTCGAGGTGCGGGCTGTGCTTAGCCGCAGCAAAGGAATCCGCGGTAACGTAGTAAATGGCTTCCTGGCCATCCTTCATGCGGGCGATATAGTCCTTGAGCGAGACGTTTTGCTCTTCTGTATCCAGATGCGTGGAAGCGAAGCGCAGCAGACCGGCGATCTTTTCCTTGTTGCCGAAATCCTCGGCCGGACCTTCTTTCAGCACGCGGCCGAATTCGTTCCAGAAGGTGGCGTACTTCTCCTTGTCGTTCTCGGCCATGTCTTCCAGCACGCTGAGCACCTTCTTCACGGAGCCGGCCTTGATGCCATCGATTTCCTTGGAATGCTGCAGGATTTCACGCGACACATTGAGCGGCAGGTCGGCGGAATCGATCACCCCGCGCACGAAGCGCAGGTACTGCGGCATCAGCTGCTCGGCATCATCCATGATGAATACGCGCTTCACATACAGCTTGATCCCGTGGCGGCGTTCGCGGTCGTAGAGGTCGAACGGCGCGCGACCGGGAATGTATAACAGCGAGATGTATTCCTGCTTGCCCTCGACCCGGGTGTGGGACCAGGCCAATGGCTTGTCGAAGTCGTGCGCGACATGCTTGTAGAATTCCTCATACTGCTCTTCGCTGATGTCGTTCTTGGCCCGTGCCCATAGTGCGGAAGCCTGGTTGACGGTTTCATCCTCATCGGTCGGCACTTGCTCGCCGTCCTTCCACTCGGATTTCTTCATCACGATAGGCAGCGTGATGTGGTCGGAATACTTGCGCACGATGGACTTCAGCTTCCAGTCGTTGAGGAATTCGTCCTCGCCGTCCCTGAGATGCAGCACGATTTCCGTGCCGCGGCTGGCCTTCTCCACCGTTTCCAGCGTGTAGTCGCCGGTGCCGTCGGATTCCCAGCGCACGCCGTGCTCGGCGGTGAGGCCGGCGCGGCGCGTGGTCAGCGTCACCTTGTCGGCGAGGATGAAGGCGGAATAGAAGCCGACGCCGAACTGGCCGATCAGCGCGGCGTCCTTCTGCTGGTCGCCGGACAATTGGGAGAAAAATTCGCGCGTGCCGGACTTGGCGATGGTGCCGATGTTGTCGATCACTTCCTGGCGGCTCATGCCGATGCCGTTGTCGGCAATGGTCAGCGTGCGGGCGGCCTTGTCGAAGGCGATGCGTACCTTGAGTTCGCTATCGTTCTCGTACAGCGCACCGTCCGACAGGCCTTCGAAGCGCAGCTTGTCAGCGGCATCGCTGGCATTGGAGATCAGTTCGCGCAGCACGATTTCCTTGTTGGAGTACAAGGAGTGGATCATCAGGTGCAAAAGCTGTTTGACTTCGGCCTGGAAGCCCAGCGTTTCTTTGGTGGCGGTCGTCATCGTGTTTCCTCTGGTTTGACGTGTTGATTATCAGGATTCAGACAAAACCGTATAGTGGGGATGCTCCGCAGGATTTCAAGGCCGAGGATTGGAAGAGAGTTAACGTGGCCGCCGCTGCCTGATCTCCGCGAGCGTCTCGAGGACCAGCGGGCGTAACGATGAGTCCGGCGCCACCAGCGACAGCGCGCGCTCGGCGTGCTGCTGCGCTTCGGCGTAATGCCCCAGCGCCAGCTCGACGTTGGCGAGGTTGTTGTGCGCCGCGGCAGAGTCGGGATGGGCATCGACCGCTTGCGCAAACGCCGCCTGCGCGGCGATGAAATCGTGCTCGGCGTAGGCGCTGTTGCCGGCACCGATGGCGAGCACCAGGTTGTCGCGCCAGCGCCCGGCGGCGGCGGCGTAAGCTTTCCGTACATCCGCGGGCGGCGCCGATTTCTCGTATTCAAGCAAAGCGCGGGTGAATGTGTCCTGATCGACGCTGGCCGGCAGCCTGCCAGGCGACAGGACCACAAAGGCCCAGTTGCCACTGCGCGCCCAGGTGCGGGCGAAGGTATCGAGGCCCATTTCCTCACGCTTCGTCGTACCGGAGCGCAACCAGACCTGCCTGCGGTCGAGGTCGTAGCCGACCACCACCGCGTAATGCCAAACCGGCACCCAGGAGAACCCCAGGTTCTGCAGCACCAGCACCGGATTGCCCGCTGCCACTTCCGCCAGCAGCGCATCGAGCCGCGGCGGGATCACCAGGGTGAGTGCCCCGTGGCGACGCGCGGCCGCCAGCATTTCCACCTGCAGGCTGCCTTGCCGCGCGGGCACATACACTTGCGATACGAGGGCCTCCGGCTGCACAGGATATCCCGCTGCCGTCAGAACCGTCGCCAGGGCGGCCGGGCCGCACTGATAGGCTTCCTGGGAGAAAAATGGCGTGCCGGCCAGCTCCTGGCGCCGCGGCTGCTCGTAGCGCTGCAGAGTCTCCTTCACGCCAGGCCCCGCGCAGGCGGTCAATGCGACCGCAAGCGCAAGGATTACGCAGCGCAGCATACAGAACGGTTAACGAACCGAACGGGTGAAAGGAAATACCTTGGTGAAGCCGAGAATATCCGTCACCAGCAGCACCAGGAAGACCAGCACAATCGCGCCGACGATGCCGGCGCCGGCAGGCGCGTTGTCGAGGTCGTGCGCCAGCCTGGCGACCTCGTCGTCGCTCAAGGCCGCGATGCGCGCTTGCGCCTGCGCCGGATCGACGCCGTGCTTGACCAGTTCGGCTTGCACTTCAGGGCGCGAAAGCGCTGCCATGACCTTGGCACGGTCTCCGACGGATGCGGGCGCCATTGTTTCCTGCGCCACCTGCGCACTGGCGATCATGCCGGCCTGGGCGGTCTGGAGCGCCCCCATGAAGAACATGGAAACAGCCACGAAAACCGCCAAGAAACGTTTCAGGCTCATGATCTTCTCCTTCTCGTAAAATCCTTTTGACATCGGGGAAAAAGGAAAAGTTGAAGGCTATCCTGTGCCGAACGGACTATTGACCAGAAGGGGTTTATTCCTTAGCGGGACGGTTTGGCGCAATGCAGCAGCACGCGTGCGCTCATCATCAGGCCGAAGCTCGCGGTGACCGCCATTGCGGCGCCGAAACCGGCGCAATTGATCCCGGTGATCGGCTTGTCATCCACATCGCAGGATTCGCCATTTTCGGGCAACCTGAGCGGCTCCTCGGAAAATACGCACTCCACGCCGAATTTCTTTTTCGGATCCCTGGGAAAACCGTACTCGCGCCGCAGCAGAGTGCGCACGCGGGAAAGCAGCGGATCCTGGACAGTGCGCGCCAGGTCGTCGAGCCGGATGCGGCCCGGATCGATGCGCCCGCCGGCGCCGCCGGAGGCAATCAGTTTGACTTTGTGCCGCCGGCACCAATGGATCATCGCCGCCTTGACGCGCGCATTGTCGATGGCATCGACAACAAAGTCATACCCGCGATTAAGCAGATCATCGATATTTTCGACAGTAACGAAATCCTCTATCTCGGTCACCCGGCAAGACGGGTTGATTGCCAGGATGCGCTGCGCCATCGCCGTCACCTTGGCCTTGCCGTAGTCGTCGCCGAGCGCGTGAATCTGGCGATTGGTGTTGGATTCTGCGATATTATCGAGGTCGATCAGCGTGATGCGGCCGATTGCGCTTCTGGCAAGCGCCTCGGCCACCCAGGAGCCGACCCCGCCGACGCCGACGACGCAGACATGCGCTTCCTGGAATTGCTGGAATGCGGCGTCGCCATACAAGCGCCGAATACCGCCGAAGCGACGCTCGAAATCCATCGACATCATTGCTCAAGAACGACGAAAGCAACCGCAAGCGCCTTCTCGTCGCTGATCGAAAGGTGCATCATTTTGACGCCACGCTCATCCACCCAGGCTTGCAGTTCGGCCGATAATACCAGCACCGGCTTGCCCAGATCATTGTGGCCGACGCCGATCTGCGGCATCGTCACCGGCGCACGCAGTCCGGTACCGAGTGCCTTGCCGAATGCCTCCTTGGCGGCAAAGCGCTTGGCGAGAAAACGTCCTTTGACCTGGCTCAGTTCGAATTCAAGGTATTCTTCTTCAGTGAGAATGCGCTGGGCGAAGGCAGTGCCGAACCGGGCCAGCGACTGCTCGATTCGCGCAACTTCGACGATGTCGGTGCCAATGCCGTAAATCATCTGCCGGCGGCGGCTGCGACCATCAGGCTCTTCATCTCGCGCACCGCATTATCCCAACCGACGAACAGTGCATGCGCAACGATGGCATGGCCGATGTTCAGTTCCTCGATGCCCGGCAGGCAGGCGATGCGGTGAACGTTGTGATAATGCAAGCCATGCCCCGCATTCACCGAAAGTCCCAGCGCAACGCCATGCACCACGGCATTGCGGATGCGACCCAATTCCGCCTCGGCCAAAGCCTCGTTCGCCGCATCGGCAAAAGCGCCAGTATGTATTTCCACGACCGGGGCTCCGGCTGCTTTGGCAGCGTCGAGTTGCGTCTCGTCCGGATCGATGAACAGCGACACGCGGTTGCCCGCTTCCGCCAGACGCTGGCAGGCGGCCTGCACTTTCTCGAAATGCCCGATCACATCCAGCCCGCCTTCCGTGGTCAGTTCCTCGCGGCGTTCCGGCACCAGGCAGACATCCTGCGGCTTCACCTCAAGCGCGATACCGACCATCTCCTCGGTTACGGCCATTTCCAGGTTCATGCGTGTCTGCAGCAAGCCGCGCAGGGTATGCACGTCCACGTCCTGGATATGGCGCCGGTCTTCCCGCAGGTGCAGGGTAATCGCGTCGGCGCCTGCCTGTTCCGCACGCAAAGCCGCCTGCACGACGCTTGGGTAACGGGTGCCACGCGCCTGGCGGATAGTGGCGATATGGTCGATGTTAACGCCCAGTCTGATCATAGTTCCTGTAAATCGATGAGTAGTTGTCGGGTATGCAAAGGCTGGTCGCCGAGATAATGCGCCAGCAGCATGCGCATCAATTGCTTGCTCTGCAGCAGGGTCTGCGTGTCGGAATAGTCGTCGCAGGCCATGTCCAGCAACGTTTTCCCGCGCAATTGTACACCGCTTTCCGTCTCCTCCGGCGGCAGTGCCCCCAGTTCGGGCTGGTAGGTGTAATTACGCTCGGCCTCTATCGCCGTGCCGTCCACTCGCTCCCGCAACGGCACCGCATAGCCAAGTTCCTGCAGAAGTTTCAATTCCAGGCGGCGCAGGGTGGGCGCCAACAGTTCTCCCTGGGAAAGGAGTCGCAGGGATTGGGTGTAATAATCGAACAGGGCTTCGTGCGGATCTTCGCGCGGCAATAGCCGCAGCAGAAGCTCGTTGAGGTAAAAACCGCACATCAGGGCTTCGCCACTGAGCAGCAGCAGCCCCTCGCCCCAGTCCAGGGAGTGCAGGGTACGCAGCTCACTCTTGCCCGACCAGGTGGCCTTGAGCGGCTGAAAGGACTGCAACATGCCCCGCATCGCCGAGCGCGGGCGGCGAGCACCCTTGGCAACCGCGGCGACCCGTCCGAAATCGCGGCTGAATAGCTCGACGACCAGACTGGTTTCCTTGAAGGGATAGGTATGCAGCACGAAGACCGGCTGCTGATCCTGACGTGCGATACCGCCGGCAGCCATGGGGCGGTTGCGTCAGTAACCCAGGCTTTTCAAGGCCCGCTCGTCGTCCGCCCAGCCGCCGCGCACCTTGACCCAGGTTTCCAGCCAGACCTTGCCGCCGAACAGTTTTTCCATGTCCTGACGCGCCTCGCTCGAAATCTGCTTGAGCTTCTCGCCGCCCTTGCCGATCAGGATCGGCTTCTGGCCTTCCTTGTCGACGATGATGGCCGCATGGATGCGCCGCAACGCACCTTCCTGCTCGAATTTTTCGATCTCTACCGTGACGGAGTAAGGCAGTTCCTCCCCCAGCAGGCGGAATATTTTTTCACGCACCAGTTCAGCCGCCAGGAAGCGTTCGTTGCGGTCGGTCAGCTCGTCCTCGGCATAGATGGCCGGCTGTTCCGGCAGATGCTTGCGAATGGCCAGCAGCAACTCGTCCAGGTTCTGGTTCTTCCTCGCGCTCACCGGCACGACGTCGGCGAATGGGAAAAAGCTGCTTTGCTGCTGAATGAAAGGCAGCAGTTGCCCCTTGTCCTCCAACAGGTCCGCCTTATTGATCACGAGCAACACCGGCGTGCTCTTCGGCAGGATCTCCAGCACCTTGCGATCGGCGTCGCCGAAGCGTGTTGCCTCAATCACGAACAATACCGCATCGACCTCGGACATCACCTGCTTCACCGTCCGGTTCATGCCGCGATTGAGCGCATTGATATGCTTCAGCTGGAAGCCAGGCGTGTCGACGAACAGGTATTGCGCGTTGTCCGTTGTGTGGATGCCTAACAGCCGATGCCGCGTCGTCTGCGCCTTGCGCGAAGTGATGCTGAGCTTGGCGCCGAGGATATGGTTCAGCAGCGTCGACTTGCCGACATTCGGCCGGCCAACGATGGCAATGGTGCCGCAACGAAAATTCGTCATGATGTGGTGGCCTATTTCAACATGCTATAGGCGGCTTCCGCCGCCTGTTGTTCGGCGGCACGTCGGCTGCCGCCCTCCCCCGGCGCCTGGACATTCAGGGACGGGATGCGACACTCGACGCGAAATGTCTGGCAATGCGCCTCGCCCTCGGTCGCCAGCAGCACGTATTCCGGTAGTGCCAGCTTGCGCCCCTGGAGGTATTCCTGCAGCAGGGTTTTGGGATCCTTGCCGATCGATTTGGGATCGAGATCTTTCAGCAACGGCTCGTACAAGCGCGTCACCATCGTCTCAGCCGCCTGGAACCCGGCATCCAGGAAAACTGCGCCGATGATGGCTTCCAGGGTATCGGCAAGCAGCGAGGGGCGACGCCAGCCGCCGCTTTTGAGCTCGCCTTCGCCCAGCCGCATGTGATCTCCAAGCGCAAGCGACGTGGCCAGGCTGCTCAGCGTCGCTTCCTTGACGAGGTAGGCACGTATGCGGCTTAGATCGCCTTCGGGAAGCTTGGGGAAGGTTTGATACAGCAGATGGGCGACGATGCAATTGAGCAAGCCATCGCCCAGGAATTCCAGTCGCTCGTTGTTGAGGCTGCCATGGCTGCGATGCGTAAGCGCCTGCTCAAGCAAGGTCTTTTGCGCAAAATCATGGCCGAGCCGTCTTGCCAAACCGCTATAAGACATTCGGGTCAGGGCAGATTCTTTCCTGCAGGGGCATTATCCGTGGAGGCATGGAATGTCAGCAAAGCGCTGATATTGCCAACCAGCGGGATCACCACCTCATAATCGGCACTGACCACTGTGTCCCCATCGCCGTTCCGGGAAATTTCCAGATCCGTCGGCTTCACGCTATGGAAATCATCGATATCGGAAGAGCGCTCGAATGCTTTTTGAATGTCGCGCTTGTCCATGCTGGAAAGATTCCCTTCGGTGGCCAAGCGGTTGATTGCCTTCTTGATGGCAAAATATTCGGAATAGGCCGGGAACAGCTTCATCCCCAACAAGGCGACAATGACAATCGTGCCAACAGTGAATGTCAGGCTCCAAAAAGTAAATCCCTTTTGCTTGTTCATCGCACCCTCCTAGTTGATGGTTTTGCCAATTCTGCCGAAATTATCGAAATTCCACCAGATCATGAACGCCCGCCCCACGATGTTCTTTTCCGGGACAAACCCCCAGAAGCGACTGTCGTTGCTGTTGTCGCGATTGTCACCCATGACGAAATACTCACCCGGCGGCACCACGACTTCTCCGTCCATGGCCGGTGCATCATTCACCAGCAGAATTTCGTGCTTGTGCGAACCGAGCGTTTCCTGGAACTGCTTGGCCGCGATCTGGTTCAATCCGGGTGCGACGTAGGAGTAATCGCTCTCGAATGCGGTATCCAGCGGCTTGCCGTTCAGAAACAGTCGCTTGCCACGATAAGCGATGTGGTCTCCCGGCACGCCGACGACGCGCTTGATGTAGTCCTTGGAAGGATCCTGCGGGTAGCGGAACACCATCACTTCGCCGTTTTTCGGATGACCGACGCCGATGAAAGTATTGTTAATAATGGGCACGCGCAACCCGTAGGTGAACTTGTTGACCAGGATGAAATCGCCCACGAGCAGCGTCGGAATCATCGAGCCGGAGGGAATCTTGAACGGCTCCACAATGAAGGAGCGGATCATGAACACCGCGAGGATCACCGGGAAAAAGCTCTTCGAGTATTCCACCACCCAGGATTCCGCGACACCCGCCACCCTCACCTTGCGCAGGTACACGATATCCAGCAGCCACACCGCACCCGTGACCAGCAGCGCGACCAACATGAACAAAGCGAACATCATTTGTCTTCAACCCTCAAAATAGCCAGGAATGCCTCCTGCGGAATTTCCACGTTCCCTACCTGTTTCATGCGCTTCTTGCCTTCCTTCTGCTTCTCCAGCAATTTCTTCTTGCGCGTGATATCGCCGCCGTAGCATTTTGCCAGCACATTCTTACGCATCGCTTTCACCGTCTCGCGGGCGATAATGTTGGCGCCGATCGCCGCCTGGATCGCCACATCGAACATCTGGCGCGGAATCAGCTCACGCATCTTGGCGGCCAGTTCGCGACCGCGGTACTGGCTGTTGGCGCGATGCACAATCAAGGACAACGCATCCACGCGCTCGCCGTTGACCATGATGTCCAACTTGACCAGGTCGGCGGGGCGGAATTCCAGGAATTCGTAGTCCATGGACGCATAGCCGCGCGAGGTGGATTTCAGCTTGTCGAAGAAATCCAGCACCACTTCATTGAGCGGCATCTCGTAGGTCAGCATCACCTGCCGGCCCATGTATTGCATGTTGCGCTGCACGCCGCGCTTATTGTTGCACAGTGTCATCACCGGGCCGACATATTCCTGCGGCATCAAAATGGTCGTGGTGATGATGGGTTCGCGGATTTCCTCGATGCGCGAAGGCTCCGGCAGCTTGGAAGGATTTTCCACCAGCAGCGTCTCGCCCGCCTTGGTGACGATTTCGTACACCACGGTCGGCGCCGTGGTAATCAGATCCATGTCGTACTCGCGCTCCAGCCGCTCCTGCACGATCTCCATGTGCAACAAACCGAGGAAGCCGCAACGGAAGCCGAACCCGAGCGCCTGGGACACTTCCGGTTCGAACTGCAAGGAGGCATCGTTCAGACGCAATTTTTCCAGCGCGTCTCGCAGGGCATCGTACTGGTTGGACTCTACCGGATAGAGTCCGGCGAACACTTGCGGCTTGATTTCCTTGAAACCCGGCCACGGCTGCTGCGCAGGATGGGTCGCCAGGGTGACGGTATCGCCCACCTTGGCCGCTGCCAGTTCCTTGATGCCGGCGATGATGAATCCCACTTCGCCGGCCGACAAGGAGTCACGGGCACGCGACTTTGGGGTGAACACGCCCACCTGCTCGCACAGGTACTGCGCCCCGGTCGCCATCAGGCGGATCTTGTCCTTGGGGCGCAGTACGCCGTCAAAGACGCGCACCAGCATGATCACGCCGACATAGTTATCGAACCAGGAGTCGATGATAAGCGCGCGCAACGGCGCATTCCCGTCTCCCTTGGGCGGCGAAATCCTGGCCACCACCGCCTCCAGCACATCCTCAACGCCTTCGCCGGTCTTGGCCGAGCAGCGCGTCGCATCCGAGGCATCGATACCGATGACATCCTCGATTTCCTGCATCACGCGTTCCGGCTCGGCGGAAGGCAGGTCAATCTTGTTCAGGATAGGCACAACCTCAACGCCGAGATCGATCGCGGTATAGCAGTTGGCGACACTTTGCGCCTCCACTCCCTGCGAGGCATCGACCACCAGCAACGCGCCCTCGCAGGCCGACAGCGAGCGCGACACCTCATAGGAGAAGTCCACATGTCCTGGCGTATCGATCAGGTTAAGCTGATAAATCTGGCCATCGCGCGCCTTGTAGCTGAGCGCCGCGGTCTGCGCCTTGATGGTGATGCCACGCTCGCGCTCCAGATCCATGGAATCCAGTACCTGGGATTCCATTTCACGGTCGGACAAGCCGCCGCACATATGGATGATGCGATCGGCCAGTGTGGATTTGCCGTGATCGATATGGGCAATGATCGAGAAGTTTCGGATATTTTTCATTTATCAGGTAACAAGAAGGGCGCCGCAGCGCCCTTCTTGCCATAACAGACTGTTCAATCCAGGATTTTACAGTAAAGCGAACCGATCCGCATCCGACGCTTCTTACTTGCCGTTTACTTTCACGGGCACATACAGCGTGCTGTCCCCACGTAAAATCAGCAAGGCCACGGTCTTGCCCGAAGGCGCAGCCGCAAGCAGCTTGTTGAACTGTTCCAGCCCCTGGATTTCGCTGTTGTTCATGGCCAACACTACATCGCCGCGACGAATGCCGGCTTGAGCCGCAGCTCCTTCCGCACCGATTACCAGCAGCCCGGTCTTGTCGCCCAGTTTCTTCTGCTGCTGCGGAGTCAGTTCGCGTAGCAGCAATCCCAAACGATTAGTTTCCGGCTTGGCCGGGCCGCGCGAAGGATGCGCTTCCTGCTTGCCATCTCCGGGCATCTCACCGACAGTGACACTCAGCGTACGCGTGCTGCCGCGACGCAGCACATCGACCGGCACCTCCTTGCCTGGCTTGGTAGAGCCTACCGCACGCGGCAGATCGGAGGATGCGCCGATACTCTTGCCGTCGAACTTAAGGATGATGTCGCCCGCCATCAGCCCCGCCTTCTCCGCCGGGCTGCCTTTTTCCACACCGGCGACCAGCGCCCCGCTCGGCGACTTCATGCCGAATGAATCGGCCAGCTCCTTGGTGATTTCCTGAATGCTGACGCCCAGCCAACCGCGCGTCACCTTACCACCAGCGCGCAACTGGCTCTGCACGTCCATGGCGACGTCGATCGGAATCGCGAAGGAGAGCCCCATGTAGCCGCCGCTACGGCTGAAAATCTGCGAATTGATGCCGACCACCTCTCCCTTCAGGTTGAACAGCGGCCCGCCGGAATTACCGGGATTGATCGCAACGTCGGTCTGGATGAAAGGTACGTAGTTTTCCTGCGGCAACGCGCGCCCTTTCGCACTGACGATACCGGCGGTGACGGTATTCTCCAGCCCGAACGGCGATCCGATCGCCACCACCCATTCGCCGACCTTGAGCTGACTGGAGTCCCCCAGCACCACTTTGGGCAGGTTGGTCGCGTCGATCTTGACCAGCGCCACATCGGTGCGGCGGTCGATGCCGATGATCTTCGCCTTGAACTCGCGCTTGTCAGTCAGCTTGACCAGGACTTCGTCCGCATCGTTGACCACATGCGCATTGGTCAGGATATAACCGTCGCTGCTGATAATGAACCCTGAACCGAGCGATTGGGTCTTGTAATCGTGTTCCTCACCGCCAGGAGGCCCGAAACGGCGGAAAAACTCGTAGAAAGGATCGTCCTCGGGCAGGTTGGGCATGGGCACCGCACTCTGGCCCTCCGCATGCACCGTCTGCGTGGAACTGATATTGACCACCGCCGGACCCTGTTTTTCATAGAGCTCCGTAAAATCAGGCAAGTCTTTGGCAAGCACGGGTACGGAAAAAGCCAGCACCCAAACAAAAACGGCAAAAAGCTTCTTTATCATTTAATCACCTCGATGACATGAACGATATTGGGCGCCGGTATCGGCAGCCCTCAATACGACAGGGCGGCTACGCTGATCGTTCCATCGACGCGCAGCATGATGCCGGAGCCAGAGAAGTCCCAGGCCAAGGCCGCATGCCGCCCCGCCGACTGCGTTCCAGTCCCCGTTTCCGGAAGCAGGGGCGAACATGCCAGCCAGTACGGCCCCTGCCAGCAAAGCACACAAAGGAATCACATAAGCCACCACGGAACTGGACAACAGTGCCTGTTCGTCGATACCGACCACAACCATGTCGCCGGCCTGGGCGCTGATCGGATTGGCGGCCCGGAACGCGCCGGCGCGATGTCCGAGCAATCGCCCCCACAGCGATACACCGCAGCCGCGCGTCTGGCCGCATAGTCCACACGGCTGCTGGCGTACAACCTCCAGCAGCGCGTCGTTCCGCTCGACCCCGACGACGACGGCTTGTTCTTCTATCATGGGGAAACCTTCAGAATTTATTTATTAAAGCTGACGGCACTAGCAATCAGCTTGACGGTCGCTTCAGGCACTTCGCCGACCACGACGATCTGATGCCCATCCACGGCAGTGGCATAGACATTGGTGCAACCCTGAACAGCGAGTCCTTGCTTGGGCGGGGAGGACTTGTTCAACGCTTCGATGAACAGCGAGACCGAAGCCAATCCATCCGAAAATATCAGGTGGTGCACCGGTCCTGGCTTACCCGGAATCTTGCGTACGACCTGATCGATCTGACGGAAGCCGGGCGGCAACTGCGCAATCGTCCAGCCATCGCCATCCACGGTCGGGGAAACGGTTTCCTCAGGCTGCATGACATAGGTTTTGCCCGGCGTCACCGTAGGATGGAACCAGTCCATGTCCTGGGTATCAAGCAGCGAGAGCTGGTTGAATGCGACCTGCTCAATGGCCTGGCTATGTTCGTCCAGCATGATGGACTTGAGTAGCAGACCGTACTCCTGATCCACCGAGAAACGGTAGCCGTAGCGATAATGATCGCGCGGATCGAGATAGACAACGGTACTGTCGCGCCCGCCCACACGCTCCGACCCGGCCATGCGTATCTGGTAACTCTGCTTGAGCGCATCGGACACGCCGGGCAGCAGTGCTGGAAACGTGCTCTGCACGCGGCGACGCTGAATCATCACTTTTTCGTTGCGCGGACTGTAGATCACCACGTCGTTGCCTTGGCGCAATACTTCCCGCGGCGCGCCATCCAGTGAAATCAGGCGGGCAAATTCACCTTGCGCGTAATTCATGTGGGTGATCTGCATCGAGCTGATATTCGGCCCGGCCTGAAACACAAACACGCCCTTATAACTCAGTTTGTGCGCGGCCTGGCCGGCCTTGTCGAGCAAGACCCATGCATCGTCATCCGGATCAGCAGCATGTGCGGCGACCGGAGCAAGCAATAACAGGATAAGAAAAAAGCGTCGCAAAGACGGGAAGAGCATCAACGATCACTCTCCGAGTAGATCACGGGACGGAAACCACTCTCGGGGGAAAACTCCTGATGCGCCAGCAGATAGGAATTGACCGCTTCCGGAGAAACGCTGTTTTGCGCCACGGTGGCCGCACCGAGGCTCTGCGCGGGGGACTGCGCCTGTTGCTGCAGCACCATCCAGCCCACGAACATCACCGCAGCCACCGAAGCGGCCAGCGACATCACATGCGTACGCTTCACCGCAAGCCTGCGCTTGGGCGCCAGCACCACCGGCTCGGCGTCGAGCCGCTGCATCAGGCGCTGCTCGAACCCCATGCTGACGTGGTGTTCTCCACGCAAGGCGTCGCCGATCACATGGTAGGTCGACCAACACGCATACAGATCGCTATTCTTCTTCATGGCATCGAAAAGATGATCCGAATCCTCCACATCCAGCTCATCGTCCATCAAGGCAGATATTTGATCCTTCATTACCATCTCCTGTTTTCAGGGGTATCCAGCAAGGGCCGCAACTTCTCGGCAATGGTCTCGCGTGCACGGAAGATACGCGAGCGCACCGTACCGATCGGGCAGTTCATCAAGGTTGCAATTTCCTCATAACTCAGACCCTCGATTTCGCGTAGCGTAATCGCCGTGCGCAATTCCTCGGGCAGTGCCTCGACCGTATCGTTCACGGTTTTGGCAATCTGTTTGGACATGAGTTCAGTTTCGGGCGTATCTATCGTTCGCAGTTCCTGCCCGTCCTCGAAGTTTTCCGCATCTTCCACTTCGATGTCGGTACTGATCTGCGGCCGGCGCCCCATCGCCACCAGATAATTCTTGGCGGTGTTGATGCCAATACGATACAACCAAGTATAGAAGGCGCTATCGCCCCGGAAATTCGGCAAGGCGCGGTAAGCCTTGACGAACGCCTCCTGCACCACGTCTTCCACTTCTGCCTGGTCCCGTATCATGCGCGACAATAGGCGCCCCAACTTGCGCTGGTACTTCTGCACCAGCAAGCCGAAAGCGCGCTTATCGCCGCGTTGCGCACGCTCTACCAACTCCTGATCTAGTTCACGCTCGCCCATGCGGGCGTTCTCCCTGTCTTATTTTGATGAGCCAATATCCATATACCCGGAACGGCTCTTTAGTATACCGTGACCTAGCATGATGCCATAACTCTATACGGGTGTAAGAGACCGCAGTAAACTGCGATTGGTTCAAACCCGACAACAAAAAACCGTGCTCCGTTTCGACGTCCTCATCATCGGCAGCGGCCTTGCCGGCCTGACACTGGCATTGCAGCTCGCCCCGCATAAAAAAGTCTGCCTCGTCACCAAGCGCGAGCTCAACGACAGTTCGAGCAGTTGGGCGCAAGGCGGCATTGCCGCCGTGCTCACCGACGAGGACTCCATCGAAGCCCACATCCAGGACACGCTGATCGCCGGCGCAGGCCTGTGCGATCCGGAGGTCACGCGTTATGTGGTCACGCACGGCCGCGCCACCGTGGAATGGCTGATCAAGCAAGGCGTGCCGTTCACCCGCGAACAAGACGACAGCGGCTATCACCTGACGCGCGAAGGCGGGCACAGCAAGCGCCGCATCATTCATGCGGCAGATGCGACCGGCCACGCGGTACAGGAAACGCTGGCCGCCAAAGTGCGCGCGCATCCCGGCATCACGGTGCTGGAAAACCATATCGCCGTGGATCTCATCACCGCACGCAAGCTGGGAAAGCGCAAGGATCGCTGCCTGGGCGCCTACGTGCTGGACAAGGTCAGTGGCAAGGTGCTCACCATTTCCGCCGACCATACCGCATTGGCCACCGGCGGAGCCGGCAAGGTCTACCTGTACACCACGAATCCCGACGTTGCCACCGGCGACGGCGTAGCGATGGCCTGGCGCGTCGGCTGCCGCGTGGCAAACATGGAATTCATCCAGTTCCACCCGACCTGCCTCTACCACCCGCAGGCAAAATCTTTCCTGATTACGGAAGCCGTGCGCGGCGAAGGCGGCATCCTCAAGCTGCCGGACGGCACTCGCTTCATGCCGGCGCACGATCCGCGCGCGGAGCTCGCCCCGCGTGACGTGGTCGCGCGCGCCATCGACTTCGAGATGAAAAAGCGCGGCATCGAGTGCGTGTATCTGGACATTTCGCACCGCCCGGCGGATTTCATCCTGTCGCATTTCCCGACCATTTACCGGCGCTGCATGGAACTGGGCATCGACATCACAAAGCAGCCCATTCCGGTCGTGCCGGCCGTTCATTTCAGCTGCGGCGGGGTTCTCACAGACCATTTCGGCGGCACCGACATTCCCAATCTCTACGCCATCGGCGAAACCGCCTGCACCGGGCTGCACGGGGCCAATCGCCTGGCCAGCAACTCGCTGCTGGAATGCATGGTCTATGCGCACGCCGCGGCACAAAACATCCTCTCCGGCACCGCGCCGGAGCCGCTCTCCCTGCCTGACTGGGATGAAAGCCGGGTCACCGATGCCGATGAGGAAGTGGTGATTACCCACAACTGGGACGAACTGCGGCGCTTCATGTGGAATTACGTCGGCATCGTGCGTACGGACAAGCGCCTGGAACGCGCCATGCACCGCATCCATATGCTGCGTGACGAAGTGCACGAGTTCTACAGCAATTTCCGCATCAACAACGACCTGATCGAGTTGCGCAACCTGCTGCAGGTGGCGGAATTGATCGTGCGCTGCGCGCTGGAACGGCACGAAAGCCGCGGCCTGCACTACAGCAAGGATCATCCCGACATGCTGCCGGATGCGATCCCCACTGTACTTACGCCGCTCAACTACTACAGCCTGCTCGACAACAAGCACGGGAAGAAACACCACAGGCACTGAGGCGACGGAGCGGCCACGGCTTCACGCCTGCTGCGAGGGCTTATCCGGGCAAAGTTTTGTAAACGGTCTCCACCCGCCACGCCTTGGCAAGAGCGGAATAGATGGCCTATCATGCATGCTCTTCATCGTACATTGGAACGAAAGGAGGGCAGCATGAGCAAGATCACGGTCGAACACAATCCAGATTCTTCCCGTCTTGATGCGCTTGGAGTTTCCTCCTGGCCCACCTGGTCCAAGGAAGTTTCGACCTTTCCGTGGACCTACAGCGATCAGGAAGTCGCTTACGTACTGGAAGGTGAAGTAGTGGTCACGCCCAAGGGCGGCGATCCGGTCAAGTTCGGCAAGGGGGACCTGGTCACCTTCCCCGCCGGAATGGCCTGCACCTGGGAGGTAAAACAGCCGTTGCGCAAGCACTACCGCTTCGGCTGAGTGAAGCTGTCAAATGAAAAAAGCCGGGATTTTCCCGGCTTTTTTATCGAATTGGCTTGGTCGGGGCGAGAGGATTTGAACCTCCGACCACCTGCACCCCATGCAGGTACGCTACCAGGCTGCGCTACGCCCCGAACCGTCGCGCGCGACATCATCCACGCGCGAGAGGCGGCATTATAACGGAAAGCGGGAAACCCGCCAAACAGAGAAACGCGTCTTAGGAAGCCGATGCGCGCAACAGGCTCAGCACATCGGCGAGTTCATGGCGCAGATGGGAAATATCAATGCCGGGGACCGATATCGCAAGCGCAGGAGTTTCATGCGGATCGGCAACCTGCGCGGCAGATACCGCAGCAGTCGCTCGCTCCTCCTGAACACCCGGAGATTCTTCCAGGCGATTGCGCGCACCGCTGATGGTAAACCCCTGCTCGTACAGCAATTCGCGTATGCGGCGGATCAGCAGGACTTCATGGTGCTGGTAATAGCGGCGATTGCCGCGACGTTTGACCGGTTTGAGCTGCGTGAACTCCTGCTCCCAATAGCGCAGCACGTGCGGCTTTACGCCGCACAGTTCACTCACCTCGCCAATCGTGAAATAACGCTTGGCGGGGATCGGCGGCAAGGCAACTTTAGCTGCCTGCTCCGCCATAGTTCTCTTCTACCTTGCTCTTCAGTTTCTGGCTGGCGTGAAATGTCACCACACGACGTGCGGTGATCGGGATTTCCTCGCCGGTTTTCGGATTACGGCCGGGGCGTTCGGACTTCTGACGCAATTCGAAATTGCCGAAGCCGGAGAGCTTGACGCTATCCCCTGCTTCCAACGAACTGCGCACTTCTTCGAAAAAAGCCTCGACCATGTCCTTGGCTTCCCTTTTGTTCAACCCGACCTGCTCGAACAGCATATCGGCCAAATCTGCTTTTGTAAGTGTCA
>CAMLDQ010000028.1 GCA_946478965.1 uncultured Methylobacillus sp.
AGCGCGGGCGATATTCGTATCGCCGTATTCAATGTCGACGGACGGTATTACGCCGTCGAAGACCGATGCACGCACGAAGACAACGAACTTGCCAGCGGACAGCTGGAAGGCGCGGAAATTACCTGCCCGGCACATGGGGCGCGGTTTTCCGTGATGACCGGCGAGGTGCTGGGGCCGCCTGCCTATGAAAACCTGCGCACGTTCCCGGTGCGCGTGACCGGAGGCTGGGTGGAGGTGGATGGCGAGGCGGAATGGAGCGAGTTCTGAGCCTTACGCCGGATCAGCGATACGCTGCATCCTGAGTGCGGTCGGCGGCAATTTGCGCTTCGAACCGCTCACCCATTTGCAGCAGACCGGCCTTGCCTATCACCGCTTCCGAGCGGTCTTGCATGGCAAACTCGAAATGGCGCGTCATGACGATGGCATCGGTCGGACAGGCCTCTTCGCAAAAGCCGCAATATATGCATTTGAACAGGTCGATGTCGTAGCGCGTGGTGCGACGGGTGCCGTCCGGCTGTTCTTCCGAATCGATGGTGATGCACATGGCTGGGCAGACGGCCTCGCACAGCTTACAGGCGATGCAGCGTTCGACGCCGTTGGGATAGCGGCGCAAGGCATGCAGCCCGCGAAAGCGCGGACTGAGCGGAGTTTTCTCTTCCGGATAACGCACGGTGACTTTGCGCCGGAACAGGTATTTCCCGGTCAGCAGCAGGCCGCGCAGCAATTCCGTCAGCAGCCAGGTCCTGAAATAGTCGCGCAAGGGACGATGCATTTCTTCCCTCCAAAACCAATGGACACCACATGCCGCCGGTAAATTCCGCGGGACGAACTTAATCCATTGAAAATCATCCAATAGAAGTGGTTCCGGACAAGTCGTAGGGCGCGTTAATAAAACCAGTGATGCGCGAAGCAATGGTGGATGCGCCCGGTTTTTTTCAATGAAGCCCGCAAGGGCGGATACCAGAAAGGACGGAAAACCATGGAAACCATGAAAATCAACAAGGTGCTCATCGGCGAAGCGCTGGTGGGTGAAGGCAACGAAGTCGCGCATGTCGATCTCATCATCGGGCCGAGAGGGAGCGGAGCCGAAATCGCTTTCTGCAATACCCTGACCAATCAAAAACAGGGCGATAACGCCTTGCTTTCGGTGATCGCCCCCAACCTGATGACCAAGCCGCCGACCGTGATGTTCAACAAGGTCGATATCAAGAATGCCAAGCAGGCCGTGCAGATGTTCGGCCCGGCGCAGTGCGGCGTTGCGGCGGCAGTGACCGATAGTGTAAGGGAAGGTGTTATCCCGCTGGAGGAAGCGAACGACCTGTTCGTATGTGTCGGTGTATTTATCCACTGGGACGCCGAAGACAACGAAAAAATCCAGGATTGGAACTACGAGGCAACCAAGCTGGCGATCAAGCGTGCCATCAGTGGTTTGCCTACCCCTGCGGAAGTCATCATGCAGGAAACGGTCGTGCACCATCCGTTTGCAGCGCACGACTACAAGAAGGCGGCATAAACGCGCTATTTGGTGTCTGTTGTCAGCCGCAAGATTGAGACGTGCGTTATTGGTGTACGGGGTGATTACTACTCAACAATGGAGTCAATAGAATGACAGGTATCATCAACAGCAAACGTTTTCTGATCGCGGCCAGTCTGGCTTTGACGGCAATCGCCGCCCCGGCTTTTGCTGCCGACGTCGGCGTGTCCGTCAGTATCGGCGAGCCCGGCTTTTACGGGCGTATCGATATCGGCGATTTCCCGCGCCCGGTACTGGTGTATCCGGAACCTGTCGTCATCCATCGCCCTGTGGGCGTGGTGTACGAACCCATCTACTTGCATGTGCCTCCTGGCCAGGCAAAGCGGTGGCGCCATTACTGCGGTCGCTATGATGCATGTGGCCGTCCTGTTTATTTTGTGCAGGATCACTGGTACAACGATGTCTATGTGCCCAAATATCGGGAACGTCACGGTGGCGGACGCGACCGTGATCGTCATGGTGACGATCATGGACGCGACTACGGCCATGGCGGACATGAGCACGGTCGCGGCGAGCACGGACGGGATTAGCAATATCGCCTGATGAAATGGCTAGCCCCTTGGGCTGGCAATAAACCACGGGGAAGTTCGGGATGCGTAGTTACGCATGCGGCCTTCCCCGATTTGTTTTGAGGTCTTCAGTCTAACCGGAGATCAGAATTTCAAACGCACCGGCGTCCACTGCGGAAGCTTCAATATTGACCACCCGTTCGACCGTGGCATGGCTCGGCCCGTGTTGCGCCCATATGACGATTAGTTCGATATTGGTCTGCGTTCCGCAGACCAGTGCCTCCACACTGCCGTCTTGGCGATTGCGTACCCAGCCGGAAATATCGAGACGAACCGCTTCACGCCGCATGGCTTCGCGGAAGCCCACACCCTGCACCCGACCGTGAATGCGCAACAGCCTTGCCGTCAGGGTTTCCATGCCATGTCGGGTTCCCGTGCCGCACGCACGTCGTCGAGTCGCTTTACGGGCAGGGTATGCGGGGCGGTTTTCAGCAATTCGGGCGAGCGGCGGGCTTCCTCCAGGATTTCGCGCATCGCGGCGACGAAGGCATCCAGGGTTTCTTTCGATTCGGTTTCCGTCGGCTCGATCAGCAGGCATTCCGGTACCAGCAAAGGAAAGTAAGCGGTAGGGGCGTGGAATCCCTTGTCCAGCAGTCGCTTGGCGACATCCATCGCGCTCACGCCAGTCTCCTCGCGCAATTTTATGAGAGTGAGCACAAACTCATGACTGGCGCGCCGGCCGGGGTAAGCCACTTCAAAGCCTGCGTCGCGGAGCTTCACCATCAGGTAATTCGCGTTCAGCGTCGCGAATTCGGCAACTCGCTGGAGGCCACTGCGGCCCAGCATGCGGGCATAGACAAAGGCGCGCAGCAGCACGCCGGCATTACCCATGAAGGCGGACAGGCGGCCGATGGATTGCGGCCGCTCTTCAGCATGTACCCACCGATAGGCTTCTCCATCCTGCGTGACGAACGGGATCGGGAGGAAGGGTTCCAGTCGTTTGCCGACCCCGATGGCGCCGGCACCCGGCCCGCCGCCGCCGTGTGGGGTAGAAAAGGTTTTGTGCAGGTTCATGTGGATGACGTCGAAACCCATGTCGCCCGGCTTGACCTTGCCCAGGATGGCATTCAGGTTGGCGCCGTCGTAGTAGAGCAGGCCGCCGGCACTGTGCACGATTTCAGCGATGCGTTCGATATTGCGCTCGAAAACGCCTAGTGTGGAAGGATTGGTCAGCATCAGCCCGGCCGTCTGCGGGCCACAGGCGGCCAGCAGTGCGTCCAGGTCGACATCGCCGTTGCCCGTGGTGGAAATTTCCCGGATAGCATAGCCGCACATACGCGCGCTGGCCGGATTGGTGCCGTGCGCGGCATCCGGCACGATGATTTCCGTGCGTGCGATGTCTCCGCGTGCCGCATGGTAGGCATGGATCATCGCAATGCCAGCCAACTCGCCCTGTGCGCCGGCCATAGGCGCCAAACTGACGGCGGCCATGCCAGTGATATCGGCCAGCATGTCCTGCAATTCCCACAGGCAGGCGAGAAATCCCTGACCGGTCGCATCCGGCGCCAGCGGATGCCGGCCGAGAAACCCCGGCAGCATGGCCAGCGCATTGGCAGCGCGCGGGTTGTATTTCATGGTACAGGAGCCGAGCGGATAGAATTGCGTGTCGATGGAAAAGTTCAGCTGGCTCAGGCGTGTGTAGTGGCGTACGGCATCCAGCTCCGAGACTTCCGGCAGCAGCGGTCTCGAACGGCGGCGCAGTGCGCTCGGAATGGCGAGCGTTTCCGCCATTTCCGTACGCTGCGCGGCATTAGCGCGTCCGGCGCGGGAATGCTCGAATATCAGCATGGCATGCTTTTCAAGGTGTCTGCCAAGGCCACGCCATAGGCATCGATGTCCGTGGCGGTTTTGGTTTCGGTTGCGCACACCAGCAGTGAATGGCCTAGCGACGGATACCAGCTGGAAAGATTGCAGCCGCCGAGAATGCCGCGTTGGTGCAGGCCCTCCAACACCGGTGCGACCGGGCGTGGCAGGCGAATAACGGCCTCGTGGAATAACGGCGCCTCAAACACCTGTTCCACCCCGGGAATGGTGCACAGCCGCTCCAGCAGCGCCTGCGTGTTCGTATGGCTTGCGGCGGCGGCCTGCTCCACGCCCTGTGCGCCCAGCAGGGCGAGGTGGATGGTGGCGGCAGTGACCATCAGTCCCTGGTTGGTACAGATATTGGAAGTGGCCTTGGCGCGGCGGATATGCTGCTCGCGGGCCTGCAACGTCAACGTGTAACCGGGATTGCCGTCGAGATCGACCGTGCGGCCGACGATGCGCCCCGGCATCTGCCTGACCAGCGCCTGCTTGCAACACAGATAGCCAATATAGGGGCCGCCGTTGGCGAGCGGAATGCCGAAAGGCTGCGCATCGCCGCAGGCAATGTCGGCACCGCTTTGTCCCCATTCCCCCGCAGGTGCCAGCAGTGCCAGCGCCAGCGGATTGGACACGCCAATCGCCAGCGCGCCCTTTGCATGTGCCCAGTCGACCAGTGCATCCGGTTCTTCCAGGACGCCGAAGAAATTGGGCTGATTGATCACCAGCGCGGCAAACGGTTTTTCGCCGGCCGCTTCCAAGGCATTCCGGTCGATGCGTCCGCTTGTCGGGTCGAAAGCGATCTCTACGATCTCGATACGTTGCGGCGCCAGCAGGGTACGCAGGGTCGCCCGATAGAGCGGATGCAGGCTGGCCGGCACCAGTACCCGGCCATTGCCACTCTTGTGTACCCGCTCCGCCATCAGCACCGCCTCGGCCAGCGCACTGGCGCCGTCGTAGAGGCTGGCATTGGACACATCCATGCCGGTGAGCGAGGCCATCATGGTTTGCCATTCGTACAGCAACTGCAGCGTGCCTTGGCTCGCTTCGGCCTGGTAGGGCGTGTAGGCGGAATAGAATTCGCCGCGGGTGGTTATCTGCCACACGGCAGCCGGAATGTGGTGCTCATAGGCGCCCGCGCCGATGAAATTGAGATGACGGCGGTCCGAGTCGGCGCGTTCGGTCATCAGCCGGGTGACCTGCATTTCATTGAGTCCCGCCGGGACACGATCCAGCGTACTGTTCAACAGGCTGCCGGGGATTTCGTCAAACAGCTCGACAATATCGGCAGCGCCGATATCGGCCAGCATGTGCGCGATGTCGTCAGGCGTGTGCGGGATGAACGGCATCGCGAAAGAAGTCTATTCGCCGATTTCCTGTCGATAGCCGGCAGCGTCCAGCAGCGTGTCGAGGTCGGCGGGATTGTCCGGCCGGATTCTGAACAGCCAGGCGCCGTAGGCATCATTGTTCACGCGCTCCGGCATGTCGGCCACTTCCTGATTGATTGCAGTGACCGTGCCGGAAACCGGCGCATAGATGTCGGAAGCGGCCTTCACCGATTCGATGACGGCGATTTCCTTGCCGGCGGCGACACTTTTGCCGACTTCCGGCAACTCGATGAACACGAGGTCGCCGAGCAGATACTGGGCATGGTCGCTGATCCCGACGGATACGGTGCCGTCGGATTCGAGGCGGGACCATTCATGGGTTTTCGCGTATTTGAGGTCGGCCGGAATCGTGGACATGCTGAAAAATTCCCAAAAATTTGCAATGCGATGGGAGAACCCATCCTGGGCATCAAGTTTAGACCAAAATGCGTCCGTTGCGAACAAACGGCGGTTTGACAACGCGGGCCGGATGCAATTTGCCGCGGATGTCGACCTCGACCTGGTCGCCGATAGCGATATCGAGCGGCAGGCGCGCCAAACCGATGGAAACCTGCATGGTTGGCGAGAAGCTGCCGCTGGTGATGAGGCCTTCGCCGGCTGCCGTTTGCACTTTCTGGTGGGCGCGCAATATGCCGCCGGCGTCGTCGAGTACCAGACCAAGTGCCTGCACGGTGCGAACCCTGGCAAGAAGGGCCGGTTTGCCGATGAATGCGCGTTCGCCGCTGAAATCCACGGACCATTCCAGGCCTGCATCCAGCGGCGACACGTTTTTGTCCATGTCTTGCCCATACAAGGCCATGCCGGCTTCCAGCCTCAACGTGTCACGCGCGCCCAGCCCGCAAGGCTTGGCCCCCGCTTGTTGCAAGGCGTTCCATAGCCCTTCTGCATCTTCGATGGGGCAGGTGAGCTCGAACCCATCCTCGCCGGTATAGCCGGTCCGTGCCACGAACAATCTACCCTGCTGCACGGCAAAGAACGGTGCGATGGCGGCCGTATACGCCTCGATTCCGGGGATCGCGCGCCAGGTAGTCGTTCGACTGTTCGGTCCCTGAATGGCGATCATGGCCAGGTCGCGCCGCGGCTCTACCTGCAGGTGCCGGTAGGATGCCGCGCTCTGGGTGCGTATCCAGGCCACGTCCTTGTCTGCCGTCGCGGCATTGACGACGAGGCGATAATGCGTGTCGTCCAGATAATAGACGATCAGGTCGTCGAGAACGCCGCCGGAATCGTCGAGCATGCAGCTGTAGAGTGCCTTCCCCGCTTGGCGCAGTTTGGCGACGTTGTTGGCGAGCAGATATTGCAGAAAGGGTTGCGCATCTTGTCCGGCAACATCGATGGCCAGCATGTGGGAAATATCGAATAGGCCGCAGTCGCGCCGGACGGCATGATGTTCCTCGATCTGCGAACCGTAGTTGAGCGGCATCTCCCAGCCGCCAAAATCGACCATTCTGGCGTGCAGTGCGAGATGCGCAGGATGCAGGGCGGTGATTGCCGACATGGCTGTACTCTAAATGAGCTTTGCGGCACAGGCAATGCCGTAACCTGAACTGGATAGGTTTTGTGAATGCAAAGCGGCCCCGGCATGCCGGCCGGATTCAGAACATGTGGTCGACCTGTTAAGGAAAGATCGCGTGTTCGGTCGGCCAGGTGCCGTCGTAGACCGCCTCGGGATGCTTTTTGACCACCAGCCGGCGAATGTCGTCCACGCGGTGGAAGGGTACCAGGACCATCATCAGCACCTTGCCACGGTCCAGCTCGGCTTCAAACGGTTTCAGCCGATGATCCGGAATCGAACTTGCGACCATGCCTGTCCAGAGCCCGCCGGAAATCAGGCCGATCACGGTGCATATCGGTACGGCGATCCAGGGCACCGGATTGTCGAACGGCCAGGGTGGAATCCACACGGCCAACAGCCCGGCGATGGAGCCGAGAATGGCGCCCAGCCCGGTGCCGATTTCCCAACCTTCGAGAAAGTCGGTGCGCTCCGTGATGCTCGCTTCCGGCAGGTCGCCCAAATCCGTTCCGGGCTTCGCAAGAAAATGAATATGGTCGGAGTTTACGCGCGCAAGCAGCATTTCATCCATCATTGCATGCGCATCCTCGACATCCGGCAACATGAAATAGAGTCTACGGTTCATTATGGGCTCCTTGATATCAAAATGGCCTCGCTTTATGCGGTTATAGCCAGTAGACAAATACGAACAACATCAGCCAGACGACATCCACGAAATGCCAGTACCACGATACCGCTTCGAAGGCGAAGTGGCGTTCCGTGGAGAAATGCCCGGCCATGACGCGGCCGAGAATCACTGTCAGCATGATGGCCCCCAGCATCACATGCGCGCCATGAAATCCGGTCAGCAGGTAGAACGTGGCGCCGTAGATGCCGGTCTTGATGGTGAAATCGGCTGACAGGTACTCATGCGCTTGCAGTCCAAGAAACAGCACGCCAAGCAGGACGGTTAGCAGCAGCCCAAGCTTGAGCTGGAAGCGGTTGTCGCGCTTGAGGCCCCAGTGCGCCCAGGTCACGGTAGCGCCGGAACTGAGCAGTATCAGTGTGTTGGCGGCCGGAATGCCCCAGGCGGCCATCGGCGAGAACACATCCTTGATGCCGGGGCCGGCTGTCGGCCAGGTGGCGGCATAGCCCGGCCAGAGCAGTTGTGTCTGGCCCAGCCAGGGGACAGCCAGGTTGCGTGCGTAAAAAAGTGCGCCGAACAGCGCAGCAAAGAACATGACTTCGGAAAAGATGAACCAGCTCATGCCCCAGCGGAAGGAGGCATCGACCTGCCGGTTGAAGTGTCCGGCGACGCTTTCACGGATCACCGTGCCGAACCACCCGAACAGCATGCTGACCAGTATCAGCGCGCCTGCGCTCATGACGTAAGCCCCGGCATGGATTTGCTGCAGTACCAGCACGAAGCCGCCCGCCAGCGTGAGCAGGGCGATAGAGCCGACAACAGGCCACCATGACGGCGTGGGCAGATAGTAGCGGGTGGTGTCCATAATGTGTTCTCCCCTTACTTGAATGCCGGTGCGGTTTCGAACGAGTGATAGGGCGGCGGCGAGGAGAGTGTCCATTCCAGACTATCCGCCCCATCCCATGGGCGATCACCCGCCGCCTTGCCGTTGCGTATGCATTTGATCACGGTGTAGAGGAACAGCAGTTGGCTGGCGCCGAGGACGAACGCCCCGATTGACGACAGCATGTTGAAATTTGCGAACTGCAGCGCGTAGTCCGGGATGCGGCGCGGCATACCGGCCAGACCGAGGAAGTGCATGGGGAAAAAGGTGACGTTGAAGGCGATCGTGGTCAGCCAGAAATGCCAGCGTCCGAGTTTCTCGTCGTACATGTGGCCGGTCCATTTCGGCAGCCAGTAGTACACCCCGGCCATGATGGACATTGCCGCGCCGGAGAACAGTACGTAATGGAAATGGGCAACGACATAATAGGTGTCCTGCAACTGGATATCCACCGGCACGATGGCGAGTACCAGCCCACTGAAGCCGCCTATGGTGAACAGGCACACCACGGCAATGGCGAACAGCATTGGCGTTTCGAACGTGATTTCCCCGCGCCACATAGTGGCCACCCAGTTGAACACTTTTACCCCGGTCGGGATCGCGATCAGCATGGTGGTGTACATGAAAAACAACTGACCGGCGGCTGGCATGCCGACGGTAAACATGTGGTGCGCCCAGACGACGAAAGACAGTAGCGCAATGGAAGCCGTCGCATAGACCATGGAGTGATAACCGAATAGCGGCTTGCGCGAGAAGGTCGGAATGATGGTCGACAGGATGCCGAAGGCCGGCAGGATCATGATGTACACCTCGGGATGGCCGAAAAACCAGAATAGGTGCTGGAACATCACCGGATCGCCGCCGCCGGCCGCGTTGAAGAAGTGCGTGCCGAAATGGCGGTCGGTCAGCAGCATGGTGATCGCCGAGGCAAGCACCGGCATCGCCGCAATCAGCAGGAAGGCGGTGATCAGCCAGGTCCACACGAACATCGGCATGCGCATCAGCCCCATGCCGGGCGTACGCATGTTGAGGATGGTGGTGATGATGTTGATCGAGCCGACGATGGAGGAAAGCCCCATGATGTGCAGCGCGAATATGGTCATATCGTAGGCGGGCCCCCCCTGGATATACAGAGGTGGGTACATCGTCCAGCCACCCGCGATGGCGCCGCCGGGGACGAAGAAGGAGCTGAGCAGCAGCGCCGCTGCGGCTACCAGCAACCAGAAACTCCAGTTGTTGAGTCGGGGGAAAGCCATATCGGGGGCACCTATCATCAGGGGAACTTGCCAGTTGGCGAAGCCGACGAAGGCCGGCATGATGGCGCCGAATATCATCAAGAGGCCGTGCATCGTGGTGAACTGATTGAAGACATTGGGCTGGAAAAACTGCAGCCCGGGCTGGAACAGTTCCGAACGTATCAACATGGCCAGCGTCCCTGCGAACAGGAACATGCAGAAGCTGAACCACAGGTACAGAGTGCCGATATCCTTGTGGTTTGTGGTCGTCAACCAGCGCATGATGCCACTTGGGTGTGCATGCGCATGGGTTGCGTTCAGGGTTGTTGTTGTCATGATGGTGCTCCTTTACGCAGGGCCGCGACTTCCGCCGGCTGGATCGCATCGCCGGTATGGTTGCCCCAGCTGTTGCGTTCATAGCTGATGACGGCTGCGATATCCAGGTCCGACAGTTGCGGCCCGAATGCCTGCATCGGAGTGCCGGCAATGCCGTTCATCACGATATCGAGGTGCCGCTCTTTTGCGCCTAGCACGATTTTGTCCGCCTTCCAGAATCCCCGTCCGGCGAGCGGGTCCGTGACATTATTGGTCGCGGTGAATGGTGCACCGTCGACCAGTGGCGGGAATACACCGGCAATGCCCTGGCCGTTGACCTGATGGCAAGCTGCGCAGCGGGACAGGAATATTTGTTCGCCATGCTGTTTCAGTTCGGCCAAGGTGTAGGTTTTGCCGGTTTCCGCCAGAGCGGCTTTCTGCGCGGTTTTTTCCTGCTGCAGCCAGGCGGTGTAGCGCTCTTCCGGCAGCGCTTCGACCACGATAGGCATGAAGCCGTGCCCCACGCCGCATAGTTCGGCGCATTGGCCGCGGTAAGTGCCGGGTTGGTCGACCCTGAACCAGGCTTCATGAATGAATCCGGGAATGGCATCCTGCTTGACGCCAAAGGCTGGTAGCCACCAGGAGTGGATGACATCGCTGGCTGTCAGCAGCAGTCGGACGTTTTTGCCGGCGGGAACAACCAGGGGGTGGTCGACTTCCAGCAGATAATGCTCATCCTTGGCCGCTTTGTTGTCGATCTGCTCGCGCGGCGTTGCAAGCGTGCTCACGAATCGAACGTCTTCGCCCATGTATTCGTATTCCCATAGCCATTGGCGTGCGGTGACCTTGATGCTCAGGTCGGGATCCGGAATATGCTTCATCTCCAGCACTGTCTGCGTGGTGGGGTAGGCCATGCCGACCAGGATGAAGAACGGGATAATGGTCCACAACAGCTCCAGTCTGGGGTTCTCGTGAAAATGCGCGGCCTTGTGTCCCGCAGACTTGCGATGCTTGTACAGGGAGTAGAACATGACCCCGAACACCACAACGAAGATGAACAGGCAGACCAGCAGTATCAAGTTGTGCAGGTTGTATATTTCCCGTGCAATGACGGAGGCGGGCGGCTGCAGGTTGATGCGTGTTTCGGCAAATGCGGAACCGACTGGCGCGCCGATACCGGCGAGTAGCAGGAGTATGCGGACGATGCTGGTCATGAGTGCGATCCTTTCTCGTCGTCATCGAGGGATGTATCGCCAATTGATGCCGATACGCGATTGCAGCAGTTTGCCCAGATCCAGGCGTTCGGCACCGTTCAGGAGATGTCCGAACTCTATTTCTTTGCCGTGCGAGCGCAATGCGAGCCGTCGGCAAGCGCCGTCCGGCATGTATTCCATGACGATACCGGCCCAGCAGCCGTTAAGCGCTACATGGCTGTCGTGTCCAAGGGTATGGGTTTCCAGGATGATCTGGTCATCATCGATAATCAGGCGTTCGAAGTCGCCGGCATGCCGCCCTATGTGACGGAAGCACAGCCATAGCGCGATCAATTCGGCCCCGGCGAATGGCAGCGTTGGCCATGCGCCAAACAAGGCGAAGGTACAGGAAACGGCCAGGATGATGAAGGCGATGATGGAGAAGACGCACAGCGTGCCCGCCGGGGACAATGAACAGTTGGGCCTGGCAGTGATGGTGTAATGCTCGGATGATGCCGAACCGCGGACATCGACCATGGTGCGCCTCACTTTCTGCAGCATACGCTGCTGAAGGATAGTGCAACACTCGCATATTACTTGACCATAATAGTATGATATTTATCCGGATGCAATCGGTCTCGGATGAGTGCAAAATCCCTACTGGAATAGTAAACTATTGAGTGCCCTGACAAGAAAAAAGGAGGTTCACCATGAATCCGCTTAATCTGTTCTGGCTGTTCGCTTCACCCGCCAAGGGGTGGAGCCGTCTTGTGCATAGCAAACCGTCGATACATCAACTGTATCTGCTGCATGTCATTCCTTTTTCCCTGATTCCGCCGCTGATGGTTTATCTGGCCGGCAGCAAGTACGGCGGCCAGCTTTTCCCGTTTATGGAACCGCACCGACTGCTGCTGGTGGCGTTGATTTTCTTCTTGGTGGAGCTGGTGGCGGTGCCTGTGATGGGCGTCATCATCCGGCAACTTGGCGAGGTCGCCGAGATTCATCCCAGCTACAAGGAAGCGTTCATGATCGCCGCTGTCGCACCTACCCCGCTGTGGCTGTCACCGCTGTTCCTGCTGATCCATGACGTCATGCTGAACCTGGCCGTGGTTGCTCTCGCGATGATGGCGGCGGCTGGCCTGATTTATTACGGCGTTCCTTCCGTGTTCAGGCTCAAGGAAAAAGGGCATGCTATTCTGATGTTCGGCGCGATCTTGACCGCCGGCGTGGTAGCCTGGGGTTTCCTGATGGTGACGACCTTGGTCGTCTGGGGCAGCCTGCAAGGCATGCAGTTTGCGCCGCCCCCGGTTTGATGGCGTGAAGGCGTTGTGATGAACGATGACAACTTCAACATGAGCATCCGCAAATTCCTCAAAATGGTTGGCGTGCGCTCGCAGCATGAAATCGAGCAGGCGGTGGCCATTGCGTTAGCCAATGGTCGCCTGCAAGGCAACGAAGCATTGCCGGCGACCATGACGCTGAAGGTCGGTAAGGCCGACCTTCAGGTCAGCTTTGATGGCATGATCAGCCTGGAATAAGGGACGCGTGAGGTAGTTTTGGCGGCTACCAGGGAATGTGCGTGCCGTCGAACCCGAGGAAGCAGCCGGAGTCCGCGTCCGTGAGTTGTTCCAGTGTGCGGCGCATGCCGGCGATGCTGGTTTTTGCGTCGATGAGTGCACTGGGACCGCCCATATCCGTCTTGACCCAGCCGGGATGCAGGATGACGGCACGGATGCCGCGCCTCGCCAGATCGTGCGCCAAACTTTTGACCACGCTATTCGCCGCCGATTTACTGGAGCGGTAGAGATAGGCGCCGCCGCTGGTGTTGTCGGCCACGCTGCCCATCTTGCTGCCGACGGTCGCGATCGTTTTACCTTGTCCCAGTTCGAGATTGCTGATGAAAGCCTCTGCCATTTTCAGCGGTGCCATGGTGTTGACGATAAACGCCAGTATCCAGGCATCGTAGTCGGTGCTGCCGAAGCCGCCCTGCCGGTCCGGGTAGATGCCGGCATTGTTGATGAGCAGGTCTATAGGCGTTCCGCGTAGCTGCTGAGCCAGCGTGTCTATCATGCCGAGCTCGGCCACATCCAGTGCATATAGCGTGACCCTGCCCGGTGACGCGTCCGCGATGCGTTGCAATTCGGTGGCCTCAGCGGGATTCCGGCAGCAGGCCAGGACGTTCCAGCCCTCGGCGGCATATTGTTTGACGAATTCGAGCCCGAGGCCACGGTTGGCGCCGGTGATGAGCAAAGTGGACATGGTGATCTCCGGTGTATGCATGATCTGCAGGGGCGCCGGAACTTAAGTCCGGCATTTCCGGCATTATGGATTTTACTTCGAGGACATCATCATATCGGCCACAGCGGCGCTTCGTCCATCAGCGCGATTTGCTCGCGCAATTCCAGAATACGATCCTGCCAGTAGCGCTGCGTGTTGAACCAAGGGAAAGCCTTTGGAAAAGCCGGATCATCCCAACGTCGTGCCAGCCAGGCCGCATAGTGAATTAGGCGCAGGGTGCGCAGGGCCTCGATCAGGTGCAGTTCGCGCGGATCGAAGTCGTAGAAATCCTCGTAGCCGGCCAAGAGGTCGGCGAGTTGCCGCACCATCTCCTCCCGCTCGCCAGAGAGCAGCATCCATAAATCCTGAATTGCCGGACCCATGCGGCTGTCGTCGAAGTCGACGAAATGCGGTCCTTCCTCCGTCCACAGCACATTGCCGGGGTGGCAGTCGCCATGCAGGCGCAGCGTGGATATGTCCCCGGCGCGGTCGAAACAGCGGCGCACGCCCTCCAGTGCCTGGTTGACAACGCTGCGATACACGGCGGTGATATCCGCCGGGATGAACCCGTGCTCCAGCAGGTAATCGCGCGGCTCTTCGCCGAAGCTCGGAATGTCCAGAAGCGGGCGTTCGGCATAGCGCTCGGTTGCGCCGATGGCATGAATGCGGCCGATGAAACGCCCCATCCACTGCAGGGTGTCGGGATGGTCGAAATCCGGCGCCCTGCCGCCATGCTTAGTGAATAACGCAAAGCGGAAATCATCGAAATGCTGCAGCGATCTGCCGTTGAAAAGGCGTGCGGGTACGACCGGGATTTCTGCATCCGCCAATGTTTGCACGAAGCGGTGTTCTTCCAGGATGGCGGCATCGCTCCAGCGACGCGGGCGGTAAAACTTGGCAACCAACGGCGAGGCCTGATCCAGGCCCACCTGGTAGACGCGGTTTTCGTAACTGTTGAGTGGCAGTAGCCGGCCGTCGCTGTGCAGGCCGACGCTTTCGACTGCATTCAGTATGTGGTCGGGAGTGAGGGCGGAAAAAGGAGGAATGTTCTGCATGGCCGCATTTTACAAGCGGCGTACGCCTAAGCGTAATCTAATCGGGGCAGAGGGATCCGGGCAAGTCGGTAAGGCGGTATTTCCCCGCCCGGACGGCATCGGCGAGCGTAGCCAGGTCTTGCTGTTCCAGCATGGTCATGATTTCATTCTTGATGGGTTTCCACTTCGGATGCATCGGGCAAGCGGTTTCGTCACTGCAGACCTTGAGGCCAAGCAGGCATTCCTTGGTGAAATTGGCGCCCTCGGTGATGGATACCGCGCGCATCAAGTTCACTTCGCTCGGGTCCTCCTGCAGGCTGAAGCCGCCCAGGCGTCCGCGGTGAGAGGTCAGCAAGCCGCCCTTGCACAAGGCCTGCAGGATTTTTGCCAGGTAGGCCGAAGGGACGCCGAGTTGAGCGGCCACTTCACGGCTCAGAATGGGAGTGTCCGAATCCTGCAGTGCAATATAGACGAGCGATTGGATCGCATACTGGCTGGTATGGGATAGCAACATAAGTCTATTAAAAGAATTGAAGATAATTAAATCCTGTTTAATTCTATAGTGAAACGCGGCGTTGTGCTTGGAAATTTTTGCGATGCCGGACATCCGAAAGGTGTCCGGCATCGGGAGCGGGGCGAAGGGGATGGGAGCGGTCGGCTCAGGCTTTCGAGTGTCGATGGGCGAGCCAGACCTTGGGCAGCAGGGAACCGATGATCATGCCCAGCACGCTGGCTAGCAACCCGGCAAACTGAGGCGGCCAGAAGCCGTCCGGATTCCAGATTTCGAGGGGTATCCAGGTCAGCAGGCCGAACAGGATGGAAAGTATGGCACCCTGTGTGTTGGCGCGCTTCCAGTAGACGCCGAAAGCGAGCGGAGTGAAGGCCATGACCAGGGTGACCTTGTAGGCGTTCTCCACCATCTCGTAGATACTGGAATTGGAGTTCAGCGCAAAAATCGTGACCAGGATAGCAAAGCAGACCACTACCCCGCGCATCAGCCACAGCAGGTGGCGGTCGTTCATGCGGTGCAGGAAGCCCTTGAGAATGTTTTCGGTAAACGTCACCGAAGGCGCCAGCAGCGTGCCGCTGGCAGTACTCATGATGGCCGACAGCAGGGCGCCGAAAAACATCACCTGCGCAAAAACCGGCATGTGATTGAGGATCAGGTTGGGCAGGATCATCTGCGAGTCGGTTTGCAGCAGGTTTTCCACCATTTTCGGATCGATCAGCGTGGCCGAATAGGCGATGAATACCGGAATGAAGGCGAACAGGAAATACAGGCTGCCGCCCAGTACCGAACCGTGCACGGCGGTGCGCTCGTTTTTGGCCGACATCACGCGCTGGAACACGTCTTGCTGCGGAATCGAGCCCAGCATCATGGTCAGCCAGGCGGCAACGAAGGCGACGATGTCACGTGCATGGGCGGCTGGCCAGAAGGCGAATTTGCCGTTGGACTGCGCGTGTTCGATCACGGTGCCGACGCCGCCGGTCATGCCGCTTACTTCCCATCCGATGAAAAGCAGCCCGGCGACGATAATGATCATCTGGAAGAAGTCGGTCAGCGCGACCGACCACATGCCGCCGAACAATGTGTACAGCAACACAATGGCGGCGCCGATCAATGTGCCCTGCATCTGGCTGATCGCGCCGTTGGAGAGCACTTCGAAGACAAGCCCGAGTGCAGTCAGTTGCGCCGAAACCCAGCCCATGTAGGAAATGACGATGGCGATACTGACCGCGATTTCAACGGCGCGTCCGTATTTGTTGTGGTAGAAATCGCCGATGGTGAGCAGGTTCATGCGATAGAGCGGCCGGGCAAAGAACAGGCCGACCAGTATCAGGCAGAGCGAGGAGCCGAACGGGTCGGAGACGATGCCGTTGAGGCCATCCTGCAAAAACGTGGCGGAAATACCCAACACTGTTTCGGAACCAAACCAGGTGGCGAAAACGGTGGCGGTGACAATGTAGATCGGCAGACTGCGGCCGGCAACAACATAGTCCTTCGAGCTCTTGACGCGCGTGGCGGCATACACCCCGATGCCGATGGAAATCAGCAGGTAAAGAATGACAAATCCGATAAGCACGGCCTTATCCTTTAAGTTTCATGTTGTTGAAGGGCATTGCAGCGAGGCATATTCTAGCAAAGGGCGCGGCAAATGACAGAGGTACGAGGCTTAGGTACAATCGGCGCAAGTTACCTGGCAGGAGTCACCATGTCGCAGCAGCCGCAGGATTTGGCAGGTTGGGTTGCCTTTCTAGGCAATGCAGAATTGCCGGTGCTCAAGCACACCGCTCGGGAATTGGAGCGTTTGCATGCCGATGAGGACAATCTCAATGCACGCAGCATCGCCTACGTGGTCACCAGCGACCCGATGATGACGGTGCGATTGCTGCGCTACCTGCAAGAACACAAGCGCAGCAGTCAGATGCAGGAACTGGTGCAGGTGGAGCAGGCCATCATGATGATGGGGTTTACCACCTTCTTCCGCGAGTTGGCTCCGACGCTGCTGGTCGAAGACGTGCTGCACGGACATCTCGCCGCCCTGGCCAATCTCTTGCGCACCGTGCGCCGGGCCCAGCGCGCCGCACATTACGCGTTCGACTGGGCGCTGCTCCTGCATGACCTGCGTGCGGAAGAGGTGCGCATTGCCGCCCTGCTCGCACCCTTGGCGGAAATGCTGATGTGGTGCTTCAATCCGGAGCAGATGCTGAAAATCCATGCCATGCAGGAAGCCGACAAAACCTTGCGCAGCGCTGCAGTCCAGCAGGAAGTGCTCGGGTTCAAGGGGATCGAACTGCAGCAGTCGCTGGCGACAGAATGGCATCTTCCGGCGCTGCTGTTGAAATTGATGGATGCGGAGCATGCGCAGACGGAGCGTGTGCGGAACGTGATGCTGGCGCTCAATCTCGCACGCCACTCCGCGCATGGCTGGAACGATGCCGCCTTGCCAGACGACTACCGCGATATTGCCGGCCTGTTACGCCTGACCCCGGAGCGGGTGATGGAAATGGTGGGCGCTAACCCCAGCGAAGCAGAAGGGCAAAGCCAGCAATCTGCATGAGCGCCAGCGCGAGCAAGGCGGCCGTGCCCCAATAAAGCAGGCGGTTGCGCCGTTTCTGCTCGGCCAGTACCTGTTCCAGTTTTTCCGAAACCGATGCCAGCGAATCGCGCTGCAGGCTTTCGTGCAGCAGGCGCGGCAGTTGGGGCAGGATTTTCCCCCATTGCGGTACTTCGGTGCCGAGCTGCGCCAACGCACCCCGCCAGCCGACTTGCTCGCTCATCCAGCGTTCCAGGTAAGGCTTGGCGGTTTTCCACAGATCCAGCTCGGGATCCAGTTCGCGTCCAAGGCCTTCGATATTCAGCAGCGTTTTCTGCAGCATGACCAGTTGCGGCTGGATCACCACGCCGAAGCGGCGTGAAGTCTGGAACAGGCGCAGCAGGACGCGGCCGAAGGAGATGTCCTTGAGCGGCTTGTCGAAAATCGGTTCGCAGACCGCACGGATCGCGGTCTCGAAGGCATCCGGCGGCGTATCCTTCGGTGCCCAGCCGGATTCGATGTGAGCGCGCGCGACCTCGCGGTAATCGCGGCGGAAAAATGCGAGGAAGTTGCGAGCGAGATAGTGCTTGTCGGTGTCGGTCAGCGTGCCCATGATGCCGAAGTCGAGAGCCACGTAACGGCCGTCTTCGGCGACGAGGATGTTGCCGGGATGCATGTCGGCATGAAAGAAGCTGTCGCGGAAAACCTGGGTGAAAAAGATCTCGACCCCGTCGCGGGCGAGCTTCGGGATATCGATACCCATCTCGCGCAAGCGTGAAACCTGGCTGATCGGCGTGCCGCTCATGCGCTCCATCACCATCACCTGCTCGCGGCACCAGTCCCAATATACTTCGGGTACGCGCAGCAGCCGGCCATCGGCGAAGTTGCGGCGTAGCTGACTGCAGTTGGCCGCTTCCAGCATCAAGTCCAGCTCGTTGTGGATATGGCGGGAGAATTCGGTGACCACCTCGCGTGGGCGCAAGCGTTTTCCATCCCCCCACAGGTGCTCCAGCAGCATGGCGGCCGTATCGAGCAGGGCAATATCCTTGTCGATGACGCTGGCGATCCCCGGGCGCAGGATCTTGACGGCCACAGGTTTGCCGTCTGGAAGCGTGGCGAAATGTACTTGTGCCACTGAGGCACTGGCAACCGGTGTAACGTCGAATGCGGCGAATACGCTGCCGACGTCGTTGCCATAGGCCTGCTGCAGCACCTCCAGTGCCTGGTCTGCCGGGATCGGGGGGACCTGATCCTGCAGCTTGGCCAGTTCGTCCGCAATGTCGAGCGGGATCAGGTCGCGCCGCGTGGAGAGCATCTGGCCGAACTTGACGAAGACCGGCCCGAGATTTTCCAAGGCCAGGCGCAAGCGTGTGCCGCGGGGCTGAGAAAGCGGGCGCCAGAACAGCAGGAGGCGAGATGCGGTGCCGACCTGACGCAACTTGGCATGGCCGAAAATGAATTCGTCGAGACCGAAGCGCACCGCCACGGCAAGAATGCGCAGCAAGCGGAGAAAACGCATCAGTCCAGTTGCTCCAGTTGCTCGATGCGCTTGGCGAGACGCTCCGTATCGTCGCGCAAGGTGTCCACGTCGCGGGAAAACTGCTCCAGATGGCGCTTCTTGGCAAGCAGCGGCTGTTCCTCCAGCAGATATTCGGAGAGCATGCCGGCCAGCGACCACACCTGGCGTCCAAGCTCTTGCCTGATGCGCGCACCGGCCTGGCTCAGTTCGTGTGCGGGGATGTCGCCGACGAGGCGGCTCAAGTCCTCTTCGGCATCCCAGCGCAAACCGCGCAGCACCTTGCCGAGAGCCGCACCCAATTCGGCGTCGCCGGTGAGCGTGACCAGGCTGGGAGCGGCCTCCGGATCCATCAGCAGGCGCAATGCCGCACTTGGCGTGAGTCCGATTTCGGCATCGATCTCGGCTGACTCGGGCGCCGAGGAGAATTCCCCCAAGGCATCGATCGCCAGCGTAATGCGGACCGGAGACAGATGCAGGCGTACGACCTTGCCGGCATACGGACGGAGTTCAGGTGCCGCCCAACTGTTCTGGCGCAGCAGGTGGTTGAGGGCATCGGCGGAGAGCTTCAAATCTTGAAGCCCTTATGCAAGGCGACAACGCCGGCAGTCAGGTTGAAATACTCGGCCTTGGCGAAGCCCGCATCCAGCATCATCTGCTTGAGGGTTTCCTGATCGGGGTGCATGCGGATGGATTCGGCCAGGTAACGATAGCTTTCCGCATCCTGGGCGAAAAACTTGCCCATGACCGGCAGCAGTTTGAAGGAATACGCATCATACGCCGGCTGCAGCGGTTTCCAGACTTGCGAAAATTCCAGCACCAGTAATTTTCCGCCCGGCTTGAGCACGCGTTGCATTTCCCGCAGCGCGAGCTCCTTGTGCGTCATGTTGCGCAAGCCGAAAGCCACCGAGACGCAATCGAAATACTGATCGGGAAAGGGCAGGCGTTCCGCATCGCACTGCACGGCGGGTACGGCTAATCCGGCGTCCAGCATGCGATCGCGCCCCACCGCCAGCATCGAGGCGTTGATGTCGGTCAGGATTACCCGGCCGGAGCCGCCGACCTTTTTCGCGAACAGGCGGGAGAGGTCGCCGCTGCCGCCGGCGATATCCAGAACCCGCTGCCCGGGCAGGACGCCGCTGGTCTCCACCGTGAAACGCTTCCACAGGCGATGCAGGCCGGCCGACATGACATCGTTCATCAAGTCGTAGCGGTTTGCCACGGAATGGAAGACCTTGGCGACCTCTTGCGCCTTGTCGGATTCGGCCACGGTCTTGAAGCCGAAATGCGTGGTGTTTTCGCTCATGCCGATTCCTTGCGCTGGATGCCGGCGGCCGCCAGCCGGTTCAAGTAGGTTTGCCACATCGCCTGCTGGTGCTGGCCGATGTCATAGAGGTAATCCCAGGAATAGAGACCGGTGTCGTGCCCATCGGAGAAGGTCAGTTTGACCGCATACATGCCGACCGGCTCGATGCCGACGATATTCACGTCTTCCTTGCCGGTCTGCAGCACTTCCTGCCCGGGGCCGTGGCCGCGCACTTCGGCGGAAGGCGAATAAACCCGCAGGAATTCGCACGGCAGTTCGAAATGCGCGCCATCGCTAAAGGTGACCTCAAGCTTGCGCGATGCCTGGTGCAGGCGAATGTCGGTAGGGCGGGGGGTGTCGGGAGTCAGGCCGCTCATGAGTGTGGAATGCCTTAAGCCATCAAATCCAAAGCCGAAATGATAGCAGAAACGGCTTCTCGATGGCCGTCTGCCGACCTGACATCCTGCATTGATGTTGGCTGGTACCAGCCTGATTTTTTGATAAATTTACGAATCATGCTAGAGTTAGGCACTGATGTGCACAGGCGAGAATTTACATGGCTGAAAACAAGCTTGCCGACCAGTTTGCAGCTTACAGCAAGTGGCGCAAGGCGCTGATCGACACCATCAGCGATTACCGGCGCTGGTTGGTGGAGCAGGAGTTGAACGATGCGCAGGTCGATCTGCGTATCCAGCATTTGCTGGACCGACTCAACGAAGACAAGCTCAACGTTGCGTTCGTCGCGGAGTTTTCGCGCGGCAAATCCGAACTGATCAATGCCATTTTTTTCGCCGACTACGGTCAGCGTTTGCTGCCGTCCAGTGCCGGGCGCACTACGATGTGCCCCACCGAATTGCTCTATGATCCGCATCGCCCAACCGCGCTGCAACTGCTGCCGATCGAGACGCGCGGTTCCGATACCACGACCACGGAATACAAGCGCTTTCCTGCCGAGTGGACGATGGTGGAATTCGACATTGAATCCAGCGAAAGCATGATTGCCGCCTTCAAGGAGGTGAGCCGTACCAAGCGAGTTACCGCGGACGAGGCGCAACGCTACGAACTGTACGATCCACAAAATCCCGACGATGCGATGAACCTGGGCGAAGACGGCACGGTGGAAGTGCCGTGCTGGCGCTATGCAATCATCAATTTCCCGCACCCGTTGCTGGAACAGGGGCTGGTGATTCTCGATACGCCCGGCCTCAATGCGATTGGTACCGAGCCGGAACTCACCCTCAACATGCTGCCTAATGCGCATGCGGTGCTGTTCATCCTGGCGGCGGATACCGGCGTGACCAAATCCGAAATCGACGTCTGGCGCAATTACATCAGCGGCACCCGCTGGAAGCAAAAGGGCCGTATGGCGGTACTCAACAAGATCGATGGTCTTTGGGACGAGCTCAAGGATCCGCAGGAAGTGGAACGCAACATCGCCAAGCAGGCCGCGCTTAGCGCCGAGATGCTGAATCTCGATGCCAAGCAGATATTTCCGATATCGGCGCAGAAGGGCTTGCTTGCCAAGGTCAACGGGAATGACGATCTGCTGGCCCAAAGCCGACTGCCGACGCTGGAAAAGGCTTTGTCCGACGAACTGATCCCATCCAAGAAGGAAATCGTCCGCGACAATACCGAGAGCGAGATCGAGGACCTGATTGCGAATTCCGGTGTGGTGTTGGACGCGCGCCTGCAAGGCATGCAGGAACAGCTTGACGAGCTCAAAGGGCTGCGCGGCAAGAATTCGGACGTGGTCGAACACATGATGAACAAGGTGAAGGCGGACAAGGAGAGCTTTGAACGCGGCCTGCAGCGGTTCCAGGCACTGCGCAGCGTTTTCTCGCAGCATACCAATAACCTGTTCGCCTATCTGGGGATGGAGCGCTTGCGCATGGAAGTCGCCAAGACGCGGCATGCAATGGTGGAGGCCAACTTCACCAAGACCATCCGAGGCGCAATGGAAGGATTCTTCCGGGATATTGGCGAACGTATGGTCAATGCCGACAAGCAGATCGAGGAAATCAAGAAGATGATGGATGCGATCTACGCCAAGTACGCGCAGGAGCACCACTCCCAAGTCATACACGTGCCCGTGTTCACTACGGCGCGCTACCAGAAGGAACTGGCCAAGCTCGAGCGTGCCTACAAGGAGCAATTCGATACCGCACTCAACATGATCGTCAATGAAAAGATGACGCTGACGACCAAGTTCTTCGAAACCATGGCGAATCGCGTGGTTAACGTTTACGAGGTCGCCAACAAGGATGCCGAGAACTGGCTCAAGGCTGTAATGGCGCCGATGGAATCGCAAATCCGCGAGCAGCAGTTGCAGTTGCGTCGCCGTATGGAGAGTATCAAGCGCATCTACCAGGCGACCGATTCGCTCGAAGACCGGATTGCCGAACTCGAAAGTGTCGAGCAGGGCATCCATAGCCAGATCGCAGAACTCAAGGTCTTGCGCCAGCACATCGGTAATGCGCTGGCGTTCGATGAGCGACCTGTTTCCGAGGAGTTGGCCGCATGACGGAAAATCTCATTTTCCTGTTCGGGCTGACACTGATATTTATCGGCGTGGCGGTTGTGGGCGTTCTTTGGGCGATTCGTAGCGGCCAGTTTGACGACCTCGAAGGCCCGGCGCACCGCATCCTGATGGATGATGATGACCCGATGATCCCGTTTCATCACTTGAAAGATGATGAACAAGCGAATAAAATAAGACAGTGATATCTAATTAAGGAGCAGCCATGCACATGTTTACTTGGGAAAATTTGCCGATGACCCTCATCGTGGCCTTGATCATCTGGTCCTGGATTTCCTTCTTTTCGGTCATTCTCGGCTAAGTGCGCCGGATTTGAGCAATAAAAAAGGCTGCAATCGCAGCCTTTTTTATTGGTGCGCATCTGAAGTCACAGGGCCGCGCCGATAATGCCCTTCATCTTCTGCATGGCTTTTTGCTCGATCTGGCGGATGCGTTCGGCAGATACGCCATATTCCGCGGCGAGTTCGTGCAAGGTCGCGCCATTGCCCTCGGCATGCAGCCAGCGCGCTTCCACGATGCGGCGACTACGTTCGTCCAGGCTGTTGAGGGCCGTTTCCAGCCCAGTGGTCTGAATGACCTCGATTTCCTGTTCAGCCAGTAATTCGGAAGGCTCGGGTCGGTGGTCTTCCAGGTAAGCGATCGGGCTCCAGCTCTCCTCGCCGTCTTCTTCGCCGTGGGATTCCAGGGCGATATCCTGGCCACCCATCCGTGCTTCCATTTCCACTACTTCTTCCGGCTTGACCTTGAGTTCCCGGGCGATGTCCTCGACCTCGTTCGGGTGCAGGCTGCCGCTGTGCGTTTTCATGCTGCGCAGGTTGAAGAACAGCTTGCGCTGAGCCTTGGTGGTGGCCACCTTGACCAGGCGCCAGTTACGCAGGATGAATTCGTGGATTTCGGCCTTGATCCAGTGGACGGCAAATGACACCAAGCGTACACCGCGTTCAGGATCAAAGCGTTTGACCGCCTTCATCAGGCCGATGTTGCCTTCCTGTATCAGGTCTGCTTGAGGCAAGCCGTAGCCGGAATAGCCACGTGCGATGCTGACCACCAAGCGCAAGTGGGAAAGAATCAATTGCCGGGCAGCATTCAGGTCGTTGTCGCGCTGCAGGCGCACTGCGTAGTCGTGCTCTTCCTCGGCGCTCAGCACCGGGAAAGTGCGAATGGCCTGGAGGTAGCGATCCAGGCTCTCCACCGCAGACGGCATGGGCAAGGCAAGGGAATAACTCATTACGTTTAACCTCCCGAAGTTCAGTTCCATTTTAGCACTCACCGTTTGAGAGTGCTAGTCAGGAAAAGTTCGCGCGGAATTCAGCTGCTGTTCGGGATATCAACGTCCTCGGCAGGAAAATGAATGTCGGTTTTCATTGAGTTTCGAACTTCTTGCACTCAATTCTGAACTCAAAATGTCCGAAGGTCCGCACTAGGACTTGGTTTCTGAAATTGCCTGCATTTTCTCGTCAGTGGAACAGGCTCAGATATGCATCTGGGCGCCAAATTTTTCCGATGGCACCGCTGGGCAATGCTATACGCCGGCTTCTCGGCCAAAGCAGTCGCATGCCCAGCGATGTAAGCATGTCCGATACCGGCCAGAAGC
>CAMLDQ010000029.1 GCA_946478965.1 uncultured Methylobacillus sp.
TCAAGGACACCCGGCTCTCCTCCACGCTGGATGTCGATGGCGTGCGCGTCGCCACCGTCGAGCACCTGATGTCTGCCCTGGCCGGACTGGGTGTGGATAACGCCTATATCGATCTTACCGCTTCCGAAGTGCCTATCCTGGATGGCAGTGCCGGCCCGTTCGTTTACCTGATCCAATCTGCCGGGATCATCGAACAACCGGCCGCCAAGAAGTTCATCCGCATCAAGAAGCCGATCGAAGTGCACGATGGCGATAAGTGGGTCCGCTTCGAGCCCTACCAGGGATTCCGCATCGAGTTCGCCATCGACTTCGATCATCCGGTCATCGAGCATACCGGCAAGTCGGTCACCATCGACTTTGCCGAACATGCCTATATCAAGGAAATCAGCCGCGCCCGCACCTTCGGCTTCATGCATGAAGTCGAAATGCTGCGCAACATGGGATTGGCCCGCGGCGGCAGCTTGGACAACGCTGTGGTGCTGGACGAATATCGCATACTCAACAGCGAAGGCTTGCGCTACGACGACGAGTTCGTCAAGCACAAGGTGCTGGATGCGATCGGCGATCTTTATATTCTGGGGCATCCCCTGATCGGCGCGTTTACGGCTTACAAGTCCGGGCATGCACTCAACAACAAACTGCTGCGTGCATTGCTGGCCGACGCCGAAGCGTGGGAATATGCCACGTTCGAGCAGGCGGAAGAAGCGCCCAAGGCCTTCGCACCGCTACAGGCCCAGTTCGTTTGAGACGGCGGGGTCCAAGCGATGCTTGTGCTCCGCTTCCTGCTGTTTCTCGGCGCTATCGTGATCGCCGTATCCTTCGGTGTGTTTATCTTTACGCAGGATCGACGTTACTTACGCTTTGCCTGGCAGCTTTTCAAGTTCATTTTCGTGCTCATCCTGATTGTGGCGGTAGTCTGGGCCATGGGCAGGATTATCCTGTTCTGAATCGAGATAATTCGCATGGCAAGCAAGCTGCCATGCAACGTCGTGTTCCGTTACACTGAATAAAGACGGCCTTCGCGGCCGGATAATCGGGATGCCAACATGTTCAACTCGACTGTATACGCAAAAATAAGCAAGGACCGGATGTCGCTGAAACATGTCGAGTCCGGCAATATGTACGAGATGCAGCCGGTGATTCCATTCACGACGCATCGCTTGCTGGTCGGGACTTTCTCTGCCGGGGAAGCCTGTTTGAAAGAGGCGATGAGCATCGTCCTCAAGGGGGGATTTTTCAAAATTGCCCCTATCGTCATCATTCATCCCCAGGAAATGGTGGAGGGCGGCCTGTGCGAGGTCGAGGATCGGCTGTTCCGGGAGCTGGCGATGGGCGCGGGCGCCAGGAAGGTGCATGTGCACATTGGCGAGGAGCTTTCCGATGCTGAGGTTCTGGCCATTGCCGCCGGCGATTAGCCGGCCGGCCGGCCGCGGGCGGGGAGTCCGTTTTCTCGCCTGGAGTCTGCTGCTGGGCGGCAGCCTGCTTTTGAATGCGTGGGCACAAGCGGCATCCGGGGACAGGTATTCCACGCGACAGCCGGTGCAGGAAGAAGCGCTGGCCGAGCCCGAGCCTCCGGCCGCACTGCTGAAACTTCCGCCTGGGGTGAAGGTGCTGCGCGATGTGGCCTATGGGCCGGATGCCTTGCAGGCCATGGATATCTATCTTCCACCCCATGCGGATCATGCGCCTATGATAATGATGGTGCATGGCGGGGCGTGGCGTCTGGGCGACAAGGCCTCCAGAGCCGTGGTTGAAAACAAGGTGGCGCGCTGGGTGCCGAAAGGGGTGATCTTCATTTCCGTCAACTACCGGATGCTGCCCACGCTCTACGCGCTCAAGCAGGCCGATGACGTCGCTCGCGCCATGGCATTTGCCCAGGCGCATGCGCGCACATGGGGCGGCAATCCGGCGCAGTTGATCCTGATGGGGCATTCGGCGGGTGCCCACCTGGTCGCCCTGCTTGCAGCCTCTCCGCAGGCGGCATACAAGTTTGGAGCGAAGCCGTGGCTGGGAACCGTCGCGCTGGACAGTGCGGCGCTGGATGTCGTGAGCATCATGGAAAGGCCGCATCCGCGCTTCTATGACAAGGCGTTCGGTAGCGATGCGGCGCATTGGCGGCAGGCTTCACCTTTCCATGTGCTGACACCTGAGGCCTCACCATTGCTGGCCGTGTGTTCCACCCTGCGGCTTGACCATCCCTGCGTGCAGGCCAAGGCATATGAGGCCAAGGCGGCCGCGATGGGGGTGCGTGTCTCCTTGCTGGAGCAGGCGGCGACGCACAAAGAGATCAACGACAACCTCGGTCTGCCGGGGAGTTACAGCGATGCGGTCGATGCTTTTCTGGCGACGCTTACCCCCGGCGTTGCCGGATATTTCAAGGCTGCCGGCAACGCGCGCTGACCGGATTATCTGGCCGGATGCGGTCGTGGGCCGCGGCGCGATGTGCTATGCTCTAGCTTCGATGGTGGTGAAGTGGTTGATGTAATGCAGCGCGCATGGTGTTTTATCGTGGTTGCCCTTCTGGTCAGCAGCCCGGCATGGGCTGACAGTCCGCAGGATGACTTTGTCGCGGCAAAAGATGCTTACAACGGACGCGATACCGCTGCGCTGGCAAGCTACTCCTCCCGTCTGCACGCTCAAAATTATCTGCTCGCGCCTTATGTCGACTACTGGGCGTTGCTGTTGCACCTGGATCAAGCCGATCCAAACGAAGTGAAGACCTTTCTTGCCCGATTCGGCGACTATCCTTTTGCGGACCGGGTCCGTACCGAATGGCTGAAGCAGCTCGGGAAGAATGCCAATTGGCCGGTTTTTTTCGAGGAATATCCAAAGCAGAGCCTGGATGACACCGCCGTCAGCTGCTACGCGCTGCTGGGACGCGCTCGACAAGGTGACCAGAGTGCACTGGATGAAGCGCGTCCGTTGTGGTTTACCTCCAAGATGCAGCCGGACAATTGCGATGACCTGTTCGCCAGCATGATCAAATTCGGTACTCTGTCCGCTGAGGATCTCTGGACACGCGTGCGCCTGGCGCTCGGGGAGAACCGGATCACCGTGGCCAAGGCCGTGCTGCAGCAAATGCCAGGTTTCGAGCGGACCTCGCTGAAGTACCTCGATACAGCTTACAAAAATCCGCAGCGCGCGCTCGAGAAAAAACTGTTTACCACCAAAACCCGGTTGGGACGCGAACTCAATCTCTATGCGCTGGAGCAAGTATCCCGTGCCCAGCCCGATCTGGCGATGGAGGTCTGGCAACGGCTGAAACCGGCCTATAGCGTCAAGGACCAGCATTATCTTTGGGGACGCATGGCGATGCATGCCGCGCGTCGACACGACCCGCAGGCTTTGGAATGGTATGGCGATGCAGCCGATACGCCGCTCGATGCCAACCAGCTGGCATGGAAGGCGCGCGCTGCGTTACGCATCCAGGCTTGGCCGGCATTGCTGGATGCCATTGCGGCCATGCCCCGCGAGATGCAGGACGACGCGGCGTGGCGTTACTGGCGCGGTCGGGCACTGAAAGAGCAGGGCCAGGTTGTGGCGGCGAATAAGGTGTTGCTGCCCCTTTCGCGGGAGAGGACGTACTATGGTTTGCTAGCAGAAGAGGAGATGGGGGATGTCATGAGCACGCCGCAGGAATCCTACACAGCCAGCAAGGCCGATATGGTGGCAGTAAACCGCTTGCCCGGAATTCAGCGCGCACTCGAACTGCATCGCCTGGATATGCAATGGGAGGCGCGCACCGAATGGGCGCGCGTGATTCGTACCCTCGATGATCGCTTGCTGATTGCCGCGGCTGAATTGGCGTTCGAGGGAGAATGGTACGATGTCGCCATCAATACGGCGGACAAAACCACGCTGGTGCACGATTTCGAGTTGCGCTACCCTACGCCCTACCGGGAGGTCATGCAAAATTACGTGCGCGAAAATGGCCTGGACGAAGCTTGGGTGTATGGCCTGATCCGCCAGGAAAGCCGGTTTATCAGCTATGCCAGATCGGGCGTGGGCGCACGGGGGTTGATGCAAGTGATGCCTACGACAGCCAAATGGATTGCCAATCGGCTCGGGATCAAGGGCTACAATCACGGCATGATCAACCAGCTCGAAACCAACATACAATTCGGTACACATTATTTGCGCTATGTGCTTGATCGGATGGGCGGGCAATCGCTGATGGCAACGGCCGCCTACAATGCCGGCCCGGGGCGTGCATTGCGCTGGGCGGACGAGAAGCCTATGGAAGGTGCGATCTATGCCGAAACCATTCCGTTCAGCGAAACCCGCAACTATGTTCAGAAGGTGATGAGCAACGCCTATTTTTATGCGCATCAGCTGGGCATGCGGATCGACACGATCAAGGGGCGTCTGGGCACGGTCGTTGTCGGCGGAGCGCAGGACAACGCTGCAACGCAACAGGACGACGACGAATAAAGGGTTTTCATCCATGAAGAATATCTGCGTGCTCGGTGGCTCCGGGTTCGTTGGCAGTCGCGTGGTACATCGTCTGAGCGCAGCGGGTTACCGGGTGACGGTATTGACCCGGCGGCGCGAGTCGGCCAAGCATCTGAGCGTCCTGCCCAATGTTAGGATTGAAGCGTGCGATGTATTTTTCGATGCGGCCTTGCACCGAGCATTGAGCGGGTTCGATGCCGTCATCAATCTGGTCGGGATCCTGCATGAACGCGGCGAGGCGACCTTCGACCGGGTGCATGCGGAACTGCCGCGCCGGGTTGCCGCCGCATGCCGGGATAATGGCGTCCCCCGACTGTTGCAAATGAGTGCCTTGAACGCGGCAGGCAATGCCCCTAGCGCCTACCTGCGTTCGCGTGCGGCGGGTGAGCGTGCGGCGCGGGAAGCGGCGGGCGACGGTTTGGCAGTCACCGTATTCTGCCCATCAGTCATTTTCGGCCGAGGCGACAGCTTTTTTACCTTGTTCGCCAAACTGGCCCGGATCGTACCTGTGTTGCTGCTGGCAAAGCCGAATGCGCGATTCCAGCCGGTTTTCGTTGAGGATGTGGCGCGTGCCATTGTCGGCAGCCTGGAGAATCCCGCAACTCTGGGGCAGACTTACAATCTCTGCGGTCCAAAAACGTATACCCTGCGCCAGTTGTTGCAATATGTAGTTGCGACGCTGGGCGTGAAGCGCTGCATTGTCGGCCTCAACGACCGCCTTTCGTACCTGCAGGCCTGGATGATGGAGCGGTTGCCAGTCAAACTGATGACGCGTGACAACATCGATTCTATGCAGGTGGATAGCGTATGCGACTGTCCGTTTCCGGCGGTGTTCGGCATCCAACCGGTTGCGCTGGAGGGCGAGGTGCCCGGCTATATTGCCGACGATGTGCCCCGTGTCGTCTATCTGCGTTTTCGTAGCAAGGCGGGGAGAGGGCGCTAGCGGTGCAGGTTTACTGCGTCGGTGGTGCCGTGCGAGACGAGCTGCTCGGGCTGCCGGTACGGGACCGCGATTTCGTTGTCGTCGGTACAACGCCGCAGCAGATGCGCGCGCTCGGTTATCGCCCGGTCGGCAAGGATTTTCCCGTATTTCTGCACCCCAAGACGCAGGAGGAGTACGCACTTGCGCGTACCGAGCGTAAAACGGCCAAGGGCTACAAGGGGTTTCAGGTCTATGCTGCGCCGGACGTGACGCTGGAGCAGGACTTGGGACGTCGCGACCTCACCATCAATGCGATTGCGAAGGATGCGGAGGGTCAATTGATCGATCCCTACCGCGGTATTGAGGACTTGCAGGCGCGTGTGCTGCGCCATGTCAGCCCCGCATTTGCCGAAGATCCGGTGCGTATCCTGCGCGTTGCCCGATTTGCAGCGCGGTTTGCTGATTTCGAGGTTGCCGGGGAAACGCTGGCTTTGATGCGGGAAATGGTAGCCTCAGGCGAAGCGGATGCCCTAGTGCCGGAGCGCGTGTGGCAGGAACTGGCCAAGGGGCTGATGGAAGCGCGGCCATCGCGTATGCTCGACGTGCTGCGCGCGTGCGGAGCGCTCGTGAAAATCCTGCCAGAAGTGGAGCGGCTGTTCGGTGTGCCGCAGCCGCCCCAGCATCACCCGGAAATCGACACGGGCGTCCACGTCATGCTGGTTGTGGATTATGCCGCTTCCCAAAACTTCTCATTACCTGTGCGTTTCGCTGCGCTGGTGCACGATCTTGGCAAGGGGACGACTCCGGTGGAGATGCTGCCGCGGCATATCGGGCACGAAGAGCGCGGAGTCAGCTTGGTTAGGGCGGTCTGCGAGCGCCTCAAGGTACCCAACGCCTGCCGCGATTTGGGCGTGATTGTCGCCCGCTACCACGGCAAAGCCTACCGTGCCTTTGAAATGCGTCCGGACACGGTAGTGAAATTACTGCAGGAGACCGACGCCTTCCGCCAGCCGGAACGGTTCGAAGCCTTTCTGCAGGCTTGTGAATGCGATCTGCGCGGGCGCCCCGGGTTTGAAACCAGGCTTTTTTCGGAGGCGGATTTTCTGCGGTCAGCATTGGCGGCAGCCAATGCCGTGGATGCCGGGGCGATAGCCAGGCGGGAGCAGGTGCCGGACAAGATTCGTGATGCCGTGACATATGCGCGAATACGGGCCGTGGCTGCATTGTAAGCATTCACTTAAGCTCATTCCCGGGCGATTTCTGGTATGGGCTCTGGCTAAATTCCGTTAAACTCAACGGTTTATTTTTGTTAGGCGAATCGAAAAGTGACGGAAATCGATAAGTACATTGCCGGCTTCAAGCGGTTTCAGGAAAATTATTTTGGTAGTGATAAAGAACTGTTCGGGCGGCTCAGTCAGGGACAAAATCCCGCAGCGATGGTCATCTCCTGCTCCGACTCGCGCGTTGATCCAGCTATCCTGATGAATTGCGAGCCGGGCGATCTGTTTGTCGTCCGCAATGTGGCCAATCTGGTGCCTCCGTATGAGGTGGGCGGCGGCTTGCACGGGGTTAGTGCGGCGCTGGAGTTTGGCGTATGTAGTCTGGAAGTGCGTCACATGATCGTCCTGGGGCACAGCAGTTGTGGCGGGATCCGTGCGCTGATGCATGGCATGCCGCAGGGGGCGGAGTTTATCGGCAACTGGGTCAATATTTCAGCGCGTGCCAAGGCACGAGTGCTGGCGATGCTGGCCGATGCCGCGCCACAGGAGCAATCTCATGCCTGCGAGGAGGAATCCATAGTCGTCTCTCTGGAGAACCTGATGACATTTCCGTGGATCAAGGAGCGGGTACAGCGCGGCACGCTGTTGCTGCATGGCTGGCATTTCGATATCGAAACCGGAAATGTCGTCGCTTACGATAAAGAGGCTGGATGCTTTAAGCCGTTAAGCTGATGCGCAGATGCTTCGCGGGCGATTGCAGGGGGAGACCTATCGCGGTCGTCGGCTTGCCAAGCGTTGCAAGGCTTGTTTGAGTGGGGATTCGGGAAGTTGCTCGGCTAGCTCGGTCAGGCTGGTCGAGGCCTTCCCGCTCAGTGCGCGCGGGCTACGCGGCGGGCTTTTGTGACGAGAATTGACTTGCACTTCAACCCGAATTGAAGTAACTTCAACCCCTTTAATTTGCAAGTTTTTTAGCAGATTTGGTGCAAGCAGCTTCAGCTTGGCTGCAATGGCGCCGTTATCTGCAAAGACCGTGATACGGCGATGCTTGAGGCTGCCGGCACGGCTAAACGGACGTAATGCTGGCGGGACGATTTCGTCCCAAATTTTTTGCAGGCCGGAGAACTGGACAGCTTTTTTCGTCAGGGCATGAAGCTCGACATCGTTTCTGAATAGCGCATTAAGTCGCTGCATGAACAAGCTCCGGGTGCTTGACGGTGAGAGGCGCCGTCCGGCTCTGAGGGTGACAGGAACGCAACAGGGGGAAATGCGTGAATATCATTTTCGTTTCGAACAACATGGCGAAAGCCAGAACGTTGACCTTACCGCAATTCCTTATTCTGCTCGCATTACTGTTAACCATACCCCCCCTGATTACGGCTGCCCTCATTTTGCCACAGCCGGACAACCAGAGCCAAGGCGTCGATAACTTGTTGCCGGTGCGCCTGATTCATGCGGTACGCGAGAACCAGCAGCAGCACCTGAATGCCCTGGCGCAGAAGCTCGGCGAATTACAGGCGCGTATCATGCGATTGGATGCGTTGAGCCAGCGGTTGGCCGAGGTTGCCGGGGTTAAGGACAAGGCGTTCAAAACGGCCGCAGCGCCGCCGCAGGGCGGGCCGATGGAAGGCGCAAGGAATCCCACGATCGCGGATGTCGACCAGCAGGTAGAGCAGTTGCTGAACGGCCTGGAATTACGCAGCAACAATCTGGATGCGCTGGAAATGACATTGCTGCAGCAGAATCTGAAAAAGAGTACTTTCCCCTCCGGCCGTCCGGTCAATGCCGCTTATAACTCTTCCAGCTTCGGTTGGCGCGCCGATCCGTTCACCGGGCTGACGGCGTTTCATAAAGGCTTGGATTTCGTGGCGGATGTGGGCACACCGATCTATGCGGCGGCGGACGGGATCGTCACCGAGGCGGAAAAGACCCCGGATTATGGTAATATCCTGAAGATCGATCACGGATTCGGTCTCGATACGCGGTACGCGCATTTGTCCGCGTTTCTGGTCAAGGTCGGCGACCGGGTGAGCAAGGGTCAGCTGATCGCCAAAGTGGGCAGCACTGGACGTTCCACAGGCCCGCATCTGCACTTTGAAGTGCGCCTTAATGGTGTTCCACTGGATCCGCGCAAGTACCTGAAAAACAGTAACGGTTAAGTGTTCGCATGTTGTCATCAAATGGATGCATAGCAATCGGCGGTAGTTGCTTTGCTGGTGCCGTCGGCCAAGTCTGAATGTGGGTTCTCGAATACATGCGGCATAGAACCGATCGCCTTTATCTTTTCATCAATCTGGAAAATTCCCGCCAAGCGGAAAGTTGGTAGCCTTTTATGTTAGCCACGGTATTCAAGAAGATTTTCGGGAGCCGCAACGAGCGGCTTATCAAGCAGTACAGCCAGACCGTACGTGCCATCAATGCGCTGGAACCCTCGATTCAGGCGCTGACCGACGACCAGCTGCGCGCCAAGACCGAGGAGTTCAAGCAGCGCTATCAGAACGGCGAATCGCTCGACAAACTGTTGCCGGAGGCCTTTGCCGTGGTGCGCGAAGGCGGGCGGCGCGCGCTCGGCATGCGCCATTTCGATGTCCAGCTCATCGGCGGAATGGTGCTGCATTACGGCAAGATCGCCGAAATGCGTACCGGTGAAGGCAAGACCCTGGTGGCAACCTTGCCGACTTATCTGAATGCGTTGTCGGGCAGGGGCGTGCATGTGGTCACCGTGAACGACTATCTTGCCAGCCGCGATGCGCACTGGATGGGCAAGCTCTACAATTTCCTGGGCTTGAGCTATGGCATCAACCTGTCGCAGATGCCGCATGACGCCAAGCAGCAGGCCTATGCTGCGGATATTACCTACGGCACCAACAACGAATTCGGTTTCGACTACCTGCGCGACAACATGGTCTACACCGCCGAAGAGCGCGTGCAGCGCGCCCTGAATTTTGCGGTGGTGGACGAGGTGGACTCCATCCTCATCGACGAAGCGCGTACTCCGCTGATCATTTCCGGTCAGGCGGAAGACAGCGTGCAGCTCTACACTGCCATCAACGCGGTGGCATTGAAGCTGACGCGCCAGCCGAGCGAAGACGGCGCCGGCGATTACTGGGTGGACGAAAAAGCCCAGACAGTGATCCTGTCAGAGCAAGGTCACGAGCATGCCGAGGCTCTGCTGATGGAGGCCGGGCTGCTGACGGCCGGCAGCCTCTACGATGCGTCCAATATCACGCTGGTACATCACCTGTATGCCTCCTTGCGCGCGCAGTCTTTGTTCCATCGCGACCAGCATTACGTGGTGCGCGACGGCGAGATTGTCATCGTCGACGAATTCACCGGGCGCATGATGGCTGGTCGTCGCTGGTCGGATGGTCTGCACCAGGCGGTGGAAGCCAAGGAAGGAGTGGCGATCCAGAAGGAAAACCAGACGCTGGCGTCGATCACCTTCCAGAATTATTTCCGCATGTATGGCAAGCTGTCCGGCATGACCGGCACCGCGGACACGGAGGCCTTCGAGTTCAACCAGATTTACGGCCTCGAGACGGTCGTGATCCCCACCAACAATCCGATGGTGCGCAAGGACATGATGGACAAGGTCTATCGCACTGCGCGCGAGAAATACGACGCCGTGATCGCGGACATCCAGGAATGCCAGAAGCGTGGCCAGCCGGTGCTGGTCGGTACGACTTCGATCGAGAACTCCGAGCTGATTTCCGACCTGCTGGACAAGGCGAAACTTCCCCATCAAGTGTTGAATGCGAAGCAGCACGAGCGCGAAGCGCATATCGTCGCACAGGCGGGGCGGCCCAACGTGATCACCATTGCGACCAACATGGCTGGCCGCGGTACCGACATCGTCCTGGGCGGCAATCCCGAAAGCGACATTGCGACGATCGAGAAGGATGAGAGCCTTTCCGCTGAACAGAAAGCGGAGCGCACTGCGGCAATCAAGGCGGAGTGGCAGAAAGTGCATGATCAGGTACTGGCGGCGGGCGGCCTGCATATCATCGGTACCGAGCGGCACGAGTCGCGGCGTGTAGATAACCAGTTGCGCGGCCGTGCTGGGCGGCAGGGCGATCCCGGTTCCAGCCGATTCTATCTCTCGCTGGAAGACCAGTTGCTGCGCATTTTCGCGGGCGACCGCGTGGCTGCCATTATGGAGCGCCTGAAGATGCCCGAAGGCGAGGCGATCGAGCATCCATGGGTTACCCGTGCCATCGAGAACGCGCAGCGTAAGGTCGAGGGGCGCAATTTCGACATCCGCAAGCAATTGCTCGAATACGATGATGTTTCCAATGACCAGCGCAAGGTGATTTACCAGCAACGCAACGAACTGCTGGAAGCCGCCGATATTTCCGAAACCATTGTCGCCATGCGCGATGACGTGATTGGTGATTTGATCGCCCAGCATATTCCTCCGGGCAGCATGGAAGAACAGTGGGATGTCCCGGCACTCGAAAAGTCGCTGGAAAGTGAAATCGGCCTGTCGCTCCCTCTGACGAAATGGCTGGAGGATGAGCCCGACTTACATGAAGAGACCCTGCGCGAGCGGATTGTCGCCGCAGCGGAGGAGAGTTATCAGGCCAAGATCGCCATGGCCGGTATGGATGTAATGCACCAGTTCGAGCGCGCGGTCATGCTGCAAAGCCTCGATAATCACTGGCGCGAGCATCTGGCGGCGCTGGATCACCTGCGTCAGGGTATTCATCTGCGCTCCTATGCGCAAAAGAACCCGAAACAGGAATACAAGCGGGAGGCTTTTGAGCTCTTCTCCAATCTCCTGGATACGGTAAAGCGCGAAGTGACCCAAGTCACGATGATGGTGCAGATCAAGAGCCAGGCTGATATCGAGACCGTGGAGAAGCCGGCCGAGGTGTCGAACGTGCGGTACCAGCATGCCGACTTTGAGGAGGCTCTGGGGAATGAAGATGAGGACGCCGCGGAGACTGCAGCTGCCGAGCCATTCACGCGTGCCGGTGCCAAGATAGGGCGTAACGATCCCTGCCCCTGCGGTTCCGGGAAAAAATACAAGCAATGTCACGGGAAGCTGAGCTGATCAACTCAGTATTGAGCCGGTACAGACAAGTTGGATAGAAACAGCCCTTCGGGGCTGTTTTCAATTCTGCGCGAGGAGTGCCTCGAATTCTTCCGCCGGCACCGGCGCGCTCATCAGGTAGCCTTGATAGAGGTCGCACCCCTGGCTGCGAAGGAATTCCAGTTGGTCTTCCGTTTCCACGCCCTCGGCCAGCACTTTGAATCCCAGCGTGTGGCCGATGGCGATGACGGTGTTGGCGATTTCCATGTCGCCGCGCTCCTTGGGGATGTCGTCGACAAAGCTTTTGTCGATTTTCAGCACGTCGAGCGGAAAGCGCTTGAGATAGGATAGCGACGAGTAGCCGGTGCCGAAATCGTCGATGGCAAGGCGAATGCCCATTTCGCGCAACGCGTGCATCTTGGCAACGGCATCCTCTTCGCGTTTGATGAGAATGGTCTCAGTCAATTCCAACTCCAGGTGCTGCGCCGGGAAACCGGATTCCTGCAAAGATTCCGCGACGGTAGCGCCGATGTCCTTGTGGTGGAACTGTTGCGGCGATAGATTGACTGCCAGCGTTATCGCCGGCAGGCCGGCCTCTAGCCACGCCTTGCCTTGCCGGCAGGTTTCCTTCAGTACCCAGTCGCCGATGGCGCCAATCAGGCCAGTTTCTTCGGCGACTGCGATGTACTTGCTCGGCAGCATCATGCCGTCCTCAGGGTGCTGCCAGCGTAGCAACGCTTCGGCACCGACGATCTTGCCCGTCGGGATGTCGACTTGCGGCTGGTAGTGAACGCATAACTCATGTTCACTGATGGCGCGGCGCAATGCAGCTTCCAGCGCGATACGTTCGCGTGCGGCCTTGGTCAGGTCTTCGCTGAAATATTTGAAACGGCCGCGACCTTCTTCCTTGGCTTGATAAAGGGCCGTGTCCGCCTGCTGCAGCATTTCCTCCGCATTGTCGCAATGGTCGGGAAACAAGGTGATGCCGACACTGGAGCCGATACGGACTTCAAAACCGTTGGACAGGAACCAGGGCTCGCCCAGCATGGTGACGATTTCGCTGGCGACACGGCCGGCATCTTCGCGATGGGTGATCCCGTGCAGCAAAACCGTGAACTCATCCCCGCCCAGGCGCGTCAGCGTGTCCACGGTGCGCAGGCGTTTGGTGAGACGGTCCGCAACCTGCTGCAGCAGCTCGTCACCGGTGGCATGGCCGAAGCTGTCGTTTACATCCTTGAAGCGATCGAGATCCAGCATCAGCAGCGCCAGCAAGCCGCCTTCCCGTTTGACTGTTTCTATGCCATGCCGGATACGTGCCAGCAGCAAGCGACGATTGGGCAAGCGGGTCAAGGGGTCGTGGTGGGCGAGGAACTCGAGCTCGGCCTCGGTTTCCTTGATCTTCGAAATGTCGGTGAAAACACTGACGTACTGGCAGACCTTGCCTTCGTTGTCCTTGACGGCGCTGATGCTCAATAATTGCGGAAATTCTTCGCCACTTTTGCGCCGGCTCCACACTTCCCCTTGCCAGTGGCCGATAGTCTTGATCTCCGTCCACATCCGGCGGAAAAATTCGGCATTGTGGCGTGGGGATTGCAGCATGTCGGTGGACTTGCCCAGCACTTCGGCTTCGGCATAGCCGAGCAGCTCGGTAAATGCCCGATTAACCATCAGAATGCGCTTATCGACATTGGTGATCATGACGCCTTCGCGCGTGCTTTCGAACACCGTGGCGGCTTGGCGGAGGGAATTTTCCGCCTCTACTCGGTCGGTGATGTCGCGACTGATGCCGACCAGTCCCAGCATCTCACCGTCGGGGCCGTAAAAAGGGGTCTTCACTGTGCTTAAAAGTGCTTTGCGGCCGTCCGGGTAGGTAACCCATTCTTCCTGGCTATTGGTTTGGCCAGACTCGAGAATCTGCCGGTCGAGATTGCGGAAGGTGACGGCCTGCTGGGAGTCGAACAACTCATAGTCGGTTTTTCCGATATGCTCGCTTTCGGGTTTTCCGGTAAATTCCTCGAACGCCTTGTTGCTGCCGAGATAGGTGCTATTGGTATCCTTGAGAATGATGAGATCGGGAATCGAGTCGATAATGCGGCGCAACACTGCCGATTGGCGGGCAAGTTCCTTGGTGCGGGACTCGACGCGTGCCTCCAGTTCCAGATTGGCTTGCCGCAGTTGTTCGCGGGATTCGCGCAGTGAAATTTCCGTCGTTTTCAACGCGACGTAAGCTTCGCGCCGCTCCTGGATTTCCGCCTCGACTTCGGCCGCCAGCTTCGTGGGGTTGGGAATTTTGAGTGCATGCGGTGTGATGCGCACAACCATGATGGCCGTGCCGACGGAAACCGCTGCGGTCATTAGCTTCATGCTGGCATCCAGCCAGAAAATCGGGCGCCACAGCAGAATGAGGGAGAGCAAATGCGTCATCCCGTAGGTCAGGATGAAGGTGCCGAACACGAGAAAAATCCAGCGATGCTGCAGATCTTTGCGATGCCAGACGAAGTAGCCGAACGCGATGGGAATCGTGTAGCAGGACAGGACGATCAGGATATCGGCCAGGGCATATAACGCGACCAAGGCCGGTGCCCATGAAAATGCAGCACCAATCGGTATGGATTGGTGTAGCGTAAATGCCTCGGCAAGTGATTGCATCATTCCCCCTGAGGATCGGCCGCAATATATTTATATGATTGTTTCAGGGGGAATATAGCATCGGGCTCGTGACAGTGACAACTTGTGTGATGGCAGACCTGCTTGGAAACTGCAAGGCTCGATCGGAAAGCGGGTATCGTCCGGGATGAGCATTGGAGAGCGCTGCCGAAAAATGGACTGATGGGCGCAAAGCCTGCACCGACAAGGGGTGGCGCGCCCGACTGGATTCGAACCAGTGACCTTTGGCTTCGGAAACCAACACTCTATCCAACTGAGCTACGGGCGCACGCCGCGAATTATAGCAAATGCACCGGCCTTGTGCTTTGTCGCGGTGCCGGCTTGTCAGTATAATTACCGCATTTTTATTACGTCTAGGACTGTCCCATGAGCGCGCATCACGATTTTCCCAAAACTACCGTCCGGCAATTTGTGATTGCCCTGCTGGGCGGGCTTTTCGCTCCCGTGCTGGTGTTTTTCCTGATCTACAGGTTTGTTGGCGCCATTCAGGCAACACATCTTGAAGACAAGGATCCGGCGACCGCCGAGGCGGCCGTGGTTGAGCGGATCAAGCCGGTTGCCGAAGTCAACGTAGGCGGCGACACCGGTCCGCATATCGACAAGAGTGGCGAGCAGGTGGTCAAGGAAATCTGCTCCGCTTGTCACGCCGTCGGTGCGTTGGGGTCTCCCAAGATCGGAGACAAGGGTGCCTGGGGCCCCCGTATCTCTCAAGGGTATGAAACGCTGGTCAAGCATGCCTTGTCCGGTATCCGGCAAATGCCGGCTCGTGGCGGCAATCCCGACCTGACCGACAACGAAGTGGCAGGAGCTGTGGCATATATGGCCAACCAGGCCGGCGCCAACTTCAAGGCGCCCGCACCTGCAGCTGCTCCAGCGCCTGCAGAAGCAGCGCCCGCAAAATAATGACCGAAGGATGCAGCTGGGCTGCATCCGTTCGGAGCTGATCCATGGCAACCTATGCCATAGGTGACATACAAGGTTGTTTTTCCTCGTTTTCCCGGCTGCTCGAGGAGATTGGCTTCAGCGCTGGGCGCGACCGCCTATGGCTGGTCGGCGACCTGATCAATCGCGGTCCGGATTCGCTGGCCGTGTTGCGCTGGGCAAAACAGCATGGCGATTCGCTGCACGTCGTACTTGGTAACCATGACTTGCATGCGCTGGCCGTGGCCGAGGGGTTTGCGAAGCGGCATCGCAGCGACACGCTGGACGCCTTGCTGGCAGCGCCGGATCGAAATGAGCTGTTGACATGGTTGCGCTATCAGCACATGGCGTATGCCGAGGGTGACTACCTGATGGTGCATGCTGGCGTACTACCGCAATGGAACGCAGAGCAAACGGTCACCCTTGGCGCAGAAGTGGAAACTGCGCTGCAGTCTCCAGGTTATCGTGATTTCTTTGCGCACATGTACGGCAATGTTCCCAATTCCTGGGATGACAGTCTGACCGGAATTGACCGCCTGCGCCTGATTACCAATGCCCTGACGCGTCTGCGGGTGTGTAGCCCTGGCGGTGCAATGGATTTTGACTTCAAGGGCGAACTGGAGAAAATCCCTGCCGGGCTGGTGCCATGGTTTGAGCTGGAAGGCCGCAAAACAGCCGACACGACGCTGGTTTTCGGGCACTGGTCGGCACTGGGGCTGGTGCAGCGCAGCAATCTGCTGGCGCTGGATACGGGATGCTTGTGGGGCGGGGTGCTGACCGCTATCCGATTGGAAGATCGGCAGCTGTTTCAGGTGCCTTGCGATGATGCAGACTCGGTAGAGAAGCTATGGCATGCCTAGCCAGGCTGGCAAGGTGGCGCCGTTCCTGCCCAAGTGCCGGAATGGGGTGGAAAAAATGCATCTCGATCACGATTTCCCGCTGACTCAGCACTGCCCATAGCGATTCCCACAGGCTTGTTTCACCGCTGTAGGCGACCGCGGTATTGGCGCCTCCCTTGCCATCCGGATAATGCAGTGCCACCGGCCAGACCTGTGCGCCGTTATTGATGGCAGCCTGAAACAGGCTTGCCTTGAACGGTTTAAGCTCGGTCCCGTCGGTGGTGGTGCCTTCCGGGAAGAGGCACACGCACGCTTTCCTGTTCAGCGCCTCTTCCACTTCCGTCAGCATGCGTGCGGTGTCATGGCGCCGTGTGCGTTCGATAAACAGCGTGCCGGTCTTTTGTGCCAGCCAGCCGATCAGCGGCCAATCGCGGATGTCCGATTTGGCAACGAAGTGAATCGTATGCAACTGCTTCAGTGCCCAGATGTCGATCCAGGAAATATGGTTGGCGACAAAGAACGCCGTGTTTGTATCGTTCTTTGGCAGGTGGCCATAGGTCACTACACGGATATTCAGGATGGCGAGCACGGCGACGCACCATGACCGGATGCGGGATTCGCGCTTTTCGTCGGTCAGGTGCGGCAGTATCAGCAGGGTAGTGGCGGCGCCCGACAGCAGGTGCAGGAACAGGCGCGTCAGCCGGAATAATCGCGTGGCGAGTGAGGTGGGGGCGATACTCAAGCGTGTTTGAGGAAATGTTCGGCGTAACGCTTGTTGATGCGAGCGAGGGGCAGCATCACCAGCAGATCCGCGGTGTTGAAGTCGGGATCCCAGGCCGGTTCGCCGCAGACGTAGGCGCCCAGACGCAAGTAGCCTTTGACGAGTGCGGGGCAGGAGGCGTCCATGTCGCTGCACAGGGCATCGAGCGGTAGCGGGCAGCGCGGAAATACGCGGTATTCGGCAGGGGCCAGATAATCATGCTTCAACCTATTATAGAGACTGGCGGCCGCGTGTCCACCATCTGCCATGCTGATGCTGGCGCAGCCGATCAAGTAGTCGTAGCGATTGAGCAGCATGTATTTTGCGAGGCCTGCCCACAATAATGCAATGGTGCTGCCGTTGCGATAATCCGGGTCGACGCAGGCGCGGCCGACTTCCACGGTGCGGTCGAACAAGGGCTCCAGGCGGCTCAGGTCGAATTCTCCAGCGGAGTAGTAACCGCCCGCTTCGCTTGCCATGGCCGGGCTCAGGATGCGGTAGGTGCCGACCACCTTGCCATTTTCGCGTTCACGCACCAGCAGGTGGTCGCAGAACGGGTCGAAGCCGTCGCGATCCAGCTTGTCGATGCGGGACAATTTGGCCCCCATTTCTTCGGCGAAGACGCGGTAGCGCAGTGCCTGGGCTTCGCGCACTTCCGAAGGGCTGCGAGCCAGGCTGAAATAAAGGGCAGGATGTTCCGGCTGCAGGTGGGCCGGCGTTTGCAGGTCAAGCATGGGGTGCTCCCGAAATAGTTTCGGGAGCAACTTTATGCAGCGGGTGTTACAGAAAGGTGACGCGCGTTTGAAGCTTGGATGACGCTAGTGGCTGACGCGGGTGACACCGTCGCCTTCCAGCACGCGCACGCGGTCGCCCGGGTGGAATTGCTCGTCCGCTTCCTGCACGATGGCGATCAGGCCGCCCTTGTCCAGCTGCACCGTCACTTCGACACCGTCTTTGCGCGTCACGCCCTCTTCGGCCGCAGCGCCGGCCAGGCCGCCAGCCACGGCGCCGACCACGGTCGTCAATATCTTGCCGCGGCCGCCGCCCAGCGAATTGCCGGCGACGCCGCCCACGACTGCGCCGGTGCCGGTGCCAATGCCGCTTTTCGTGCCTTCGATCTTGACCTGGCGCACGCTTTCAACGGTACCCATTTTCACCGTTTGAACCTGGCGGGTCTGGTCCCGGCTGTAGACCTCGCCGGAGTTGCTGCTGGCGCATGCGGTAACGAGCGCGGCCAAAAACAGGAGTGCAATGCTACGGGTGACAGCCATGACCTTATCCTTCCTCACAATTACAAAATGATTTCCGAACCAAACGCCTTGCGGTAGCGAGCGGCGATTTCTGCGCGTGTGGGGCGGTGATTCTGCCCGCCGCGACTCGAGATCTTGATTGAGCCCATGACGGACGCCAGTTGTCCGGCCGCACGCCAATCCCAACCTTGCGCGATGCCATGCAGCAGCCCGGCGCGGTAGGCATCGCCGCAGCCGGTGGGGTCGATCACGGCGTCCGCTTCCACGCAGGGGATGTCGATCCGCTGCCCTTCGGCATAAATGGTCGAGCCCTGCGCGCCGCGCGTCACGACAAGCGCTTTTACGCGTTCCGCCAGCGCCTCGATCGTTTGACCGGTTTTCTCCTGCATCAGTTGCGCTTCGTAGTCATTGAACGCCATATATTCGGCGAGGCCGGTGAAGTGCAGCAATTCCCCGCCATCGAACATCGGCATGCCCTGGCCCGGGTCGAACAGGAACGGGATGCCGGCTTCATGAAATTCACGCGCATGCTGGAACATGCCCTCCCGGCCGTCCGGCGCGATGATGCCGAGGCTGACCTGTTGCGCATCCTTGACGCTGTTTTCGTGGGCGCTGTTCATCGCGCCGGGATGAAAGGCGGTGATCTGGTTGTCGTCAAGATCGGTGGTGATGAAGGCTTGCGCGGTATAGCTGCCGTCGATATGGCAGACGTGACTCATGCTCAGCGCATTATTCTGCAGCCATTTGGCATAGGGGGCGAAGTCCTCGCCGACGGTCGCCATGATGAGCGGCCGTCCGCCGAGGAGGTTCAGATTGTAGGCGATATTGCCGGCGGTGCCCCCGAATTCGCGCCGCATTTCCGGGACCAGGAAGGCGACGTTCAGCATATGGATTTTTTCAGGAAGGATGTGGTGCTTGAAGCGGTCGGGAAACACCATGATGGTGTCATAAGCGAGCGAACCGCAAATCAGGGTATGCATGTAGGAATTCCGCTGGGCTGAAAGCCCGGATTATCGGCCAGTAAGCGGGCCGTGGGCAAGCTTTGTCCGAGAGGAAAAGGGGTTGCGCCGCGCGCATACGGCATTGGGCATGCTAGAAAGGTTTCAGCTCGACCAGGAAAATTACCGCAAACAGGATGAGCACCGGGACTTCGTTGAACCAGCGGTAAAACACATGGCTGTGCCGGTTGCGGTCTTCAGCGAATGCGCGCACCAGCCGGCCGCAATAGAGGTGGTAAGCGATCAGGCCCAGTACCAGCGCGAGCTTGGCGTGCAGCCACCCACCCGAGAACGCGTAACCCTTCCACAGCCACATGCCGAATCCCAAGGCGAGGATGCCGAGCGGTGTCATGAAACGGTAGAGCTTGCGCTCCATCAGCTTGAGCCGGTCCGAAGTGGCGACATCATCCACCATTGCGTGGTTGACGAAGAGCCGGGGTAAATAGAACAGGCCCGCGAACCAACTGATGACGAAAATAATGTGGAGGGATTTTATCCAGAGCACGGGTTCAAGTTCCCGTAGCGGGAGCTTCGGTGCCCGTTTTTCGCAAGTTCTGCAGATGCTCGCCCATTTCCATCCGATACGCGTAATAGGCCATGTCGGGATAGGGCGCCCCCAGCATGCTGGCGGCAGCGGATATCTGGCCGCGCTGCAGTGCGGCATAAGTGAAGATATGCGTGAGTGCATCGCGCACCCAGATGGCATTGGGTTCCTGACTCAGGGTGCGGCGGTAGGTCAGTCGACTGTCGAAGAAATCCTGGGATTGGCCTTCCAGCCAATGCTGCAGGGTGCGGATTTCATGGCGCAAGGTATTCTTCAACTCGCGCCAGTCCATAAACTGGGTGCCCGTGTAGCGTACGGCCGGGCTATCCCCTTGCAGGCGAGCCAGCCATTTGCGATGAAAAAACGCGAGGTGGTCGACGCTGTCGTGGATATTGCCGAAGTAGAGTTTCTGCGGGCTGGTGCGTGCGGCCGCGTCGAGCCGATCGAGCGCATTGAACAGGATGTCGTTGGCCCAGTGCTGGTAATCGGTCTGGTACAGGAAATACTGTTTGAAGTCCATCAGCTTGCCCTCCCTAGTTCATTGTCCAACATCGTATGCAGGCCGGCGAAATCGAGATCGCCGACAACATGGCGTACGATGCGGCCGTTTTTGTCGATGACGAATGCCGTCGGGGTAAGGTTGACTTCGTTGAAGGCCGTGGCCACGTCGCCGCGAATATCGAGCGCGACCGGAAATGGCAGCGCGTGCTTCTCGCTGTAGTTGGCTACATGGTCGGGCGGATCGTAGGACATGGCAACCGCGACCACTTCGAAGCCGCGTGCATGATAGCGTTGATAAGTGTCGACGAGCTTAGGCATTTCAGCAATGCAGCCCGGGCAGGTGGTGGCCCAGAAATTGACCAGCACGATCTTGCCGCGCAGCTGATCCATCGTGATCTGCTGGCCGGACAGGGTGACAAATTTCACGTCAGGCGCGGCCTGCCGGTTGTTCAGCGACCAGGCGAGGGTGCCGAGCAGGGCGAGCAGGATCAGCGGAATCAGTAACTTGCGGAGACGGCTGGATGTCATGGTGAACCTTTTTCAGTAATTACGGTATTTTGGTACATTCCGTGGAATTTGTCATTTTGAGACCATGGTCAAGGCAAGCGGTTCTTGCGGCGGCGAACTACGGTGCTGGCGGGCTTCCGCCGGAATCTCCTTGAGTTGAATAATGGATATATATTTCAAAGGGTTATTGGCTTCTTTCTATGTGCTATAATCAAACGCTTCCGGCAAACTTCTTGTTATATCCATGACCAACCGCCTGCGCGAAATTCCCTATAACTACACGTCGTTCTCCGACCGCGAAATCGTCATCCGATTCTTGGGCGAAGAGTCCTGGGATGTGCTTAACGAGTTGCGCGGGGAGCGCAAGACTGGCCGGTCTGCGCGTATGCTGTTCGAGGTGTTGGGCGATCTTTGGGTGGTGACGCGCAATCCCTACCTGCAGGATGACCTGCTGGCCAACCCGAAACGGCTGAAGGCCCTGGTCGGTGCGCTGCACCATCGTTTGCAGGCGATCAACGAGCGCGGCCAGAACAATGCGCGCGTGCTCAAACTGCTGGAATCGGCCCGGCGTGCCGTCGCGCTGTTCGAGGAAGATTTCCGCAATACCGCACGCTTGCGTAAGCAAGCATTGGCGAAGCTCGGCCGCATTACGCGCAAGGACAACATCCAGTTCGACGGCCTGGCGCGCGTATCGCACGTAACGGATGCGACCGACTGGCGGGTCGAATATCCTTTCGTGGTGATCAATCCGGATACCGAGGAAGAGGTCGCGCCTATCGTCAAGGCCTGCATCGAACTGGGATTGACCATCATCCCGCGCGGCGGCGGCACCGGTTACACCGGCGGTGCCGTGCCGCTGACGGCAATGTCGGCGGTGATCAATACGGAAAAGCTCGATGCCATCGGTCCGGTCGAAAGGCATCAACTGCCCGGCGTCGCGCAGCCTGTTCCGACCATACGCTGCGGTGCCGGGGTGGTGACGCGGCGCGTGATGGAGGCGGCCACCGACGCCGGCCTGGAGTTCGCGGTCGACCCGACTTCGGCGGATGCCTCCTGCATCGGCGGCAACGTGGCGATGAACGCCGGTGGCAAGAAGGCGGTGCTATGGGGAACGGCGCTGGACAACCTCGCCTCCTGGCGCATGGTGACGCCGGATGCGACGTGGCTGGAAGTCGAGCGCCTGGACCATAATCTCGGCAAGATTCACGATGTCGAAACGGCGCGCTTCCGCATCTCCCGCTTCCTGGCCGATGGCAAAACGCCGCAGGCCGAACCGGAGATCCTGGAGATTCCCGGACCGCACTTCCGCAAGACCGGGCTGGGCAAGGACGTCACCGACAAGTTCCTGGCCGGGCTGCCGGGTATCCAGAAAGAGGGTTGCGACGGCCTGATCACTTCGGCGACGTTTATCCTGCACCGCATGCCGACGCATGTGCGCACGGTCTGCCTCGAATTCTTCGGTTCGGTGGCGCTGGCCGTGCCGGCCATCGTCGAGGTCAAGGATTATCTCGATGCGCATCCGGCGACGACCCTGGCTGGGCTGGAGCACCTGGACGAGCGCTACCTGAAAGCCGTGGGCTATGCCACCAAGGCCAATCGCGCGCAGCGGCCGAAGATGGTGCTGATCGCAGATATCGCCAGCGACGACGAGAATGCCGTGGGCGAAGCCGCATCGCAGATCGTGCGCCTCGCCAACGCGCGCGGCGGCGAAGGGTTCATTGCGGTTTCGGCTGAGGCACGCAAGAAGTTCTGGCTGGACCGCGCCCGTACCGCCGCGATCGCGGCGCATACCAACGCCTTCAAGATCAACGAGGATGTGGTGATTCCGCTTCCGCGCCTGGCCGAATACTCTGACGGCGTCGAGCGCATCAATATCGAGCTGTCGATCAAGAACAAGCTGCGCCTGCTGGATGCGCTCGAAGAATTCCTGCAGGGCGAGCTTCCATTGCTGGAGGACGAGGACACCAAGGCCGATCCGGAAATGGTCAGCGTCAGGCGCGAGCAAGCCCGCGTACTGCTGCGGGAGACGCGGGCGCACTGGCAGAAAGTGCTGCAGTCGCTCGATTCGCCGCTGCACGAGATGGGAACGCTGGCACAGGAATTGATCGCCGCCGCAGGCTTGGGCGAGGCGCTGCCGCTGTTCCGGGCGGTGCAGGAACACCATCTGCGCGTTTCCTGGAAGCGCGAGGTGCGCAAGCCGTTGCACCAGATTTTCACCGGACGCGAATACACCCCTATCCTGGAAAAGCTGGATGCAATCCACCAGGGCGTGCTGAAGAGCCGCGTGTTCGTCGCCTTGCACATGCATGCCGGCGATGGCAACGTGCATACCAATATCCCGGTCAATTCGGACGATTACGGCATGCTGCAGGAAGCCAATGCTGCTGTGGCGCGCATCATGCGACTGGCGACCGAATTGGGCGGTGTGATTTCCGGCGAGCACGGCATCGGCATCACGAAGATGGAGTTCCTCGACCAGACCGTGATCGATACGTTTGCCGAGTACAAGCGCAAAGTCGACCCGGAAGGCCGCTTCAACAAGGGCAAGCTGATGGCCGGCGCGGACCTGCGCAATGCCTACACGCCGAGCTTCGGTCTGCTGGAACAGGAATCCATCATCATGGAGCAGTCGGAAATTGGCGGTATTGCCGATTCCATCAAGGACTGCCTGCGCTGCGGCAAGTGCAAGCCGGTGTGCACCACCCATGTGCCGCGCGCCAACCTGTTGTACTCGCCACGCAACAAGATCCTGGCGACTTCGTTGCTGATCGAGGCTTTCCTCTACGAGGAGCAGACCCGGCGTGGCGTTTCGCTGATGCATTTCGACGAGTTCAACGACGTGGCCGACCACTGTACGGTGTGCCATAAATGCAAAAACCCGTGCCCGGTGGACATCGATTTCGGCGATGTGTCAGTCGCGATGCGCAATTTCCTGCGCAAGCAGGGCAAGAAGGCCTTCAATCCGGGCACCATGGCGTCGATGGCCTTCCTCAACGCCAAGGATCCGGCCACGATCAAGCTGATCCGCACCGGCATGATCGAGTGGGGCTACAAGATGCAGCGCCTCGCTTATCATGTGGGCAAGAAGATCGGCATGGTACGCGAGGCCAAGAAGCATCCGCCAGCGACGCTGGGACAGCCGACGGTGAAGGCGCAGGTGATCCATTTCCTCAACCGGCCGATGCCCAAGGCGCTGCCGACCAAGACCTCGCGCGCATTGCTCGGATTGGAAGATGACACCATGGTGCCGGTGATCCGCAATCCGCAGAAGGTCACGGACGATTCGGATGCCGTGTTCTATTTCCCCGGCTGCGGCTCGGAGCGCTTGTTTTCGCAGGTGGGGCTGGCCACGCAGGCCATGCTCTATGAAACCGGCGCGATTACCGTGCTGCCGCCCGGCTACCTGTGCTGCGGTTATCCGCAAACCGCATCCGGCAACCACGACAAGGGCCAGCAGATCACCGCGGAGAACCGGGTGCTGTTCCACCGTGTCGCCAATACGCTGAACTATCTCGATATCAAG
>CAMLDQ010000030.1 GCA_946478965.1 uncultured Methylobacillus sp.
GATTTCGGCACTGGCTACTCTTCCCTTTCCTATCTCAGGAAACTGGACATAGATTTCCTAAAGATCGACCAGTCTTTTGTGCGAAACCTGACACCGGACTCTGATGACATGTCTATGTGCCAGGCCATCATCGTGATGGCTCACAAACTGGGCATTGTTGTGATTGCAGAAGGGATCGAAACTGCGGAACAACGCGATCTACTCACCAGCGCGGGGTGCGATTTCGGCCAAGGATATTTCTTCTCAAGGCCGCTTCCTCCTGATAACTTGGAAGCTATGCTCGTAGCAGGTATTTGTTGATGGTAGCGAGCAGTTTCGCTGACAAGATTCAGCCGATTCCAAGCAGTTTGCACATGATCATTAAATTTTCGTGAAACTATAGCGGCGGATTTGGGCAGGAATGGCTGGCCGACTTTGAATCGTAATCGGTGGCAGTTTTGCATTCAGAAGACTGGCGGATTTAACCAGAATAAGCAACAAGCGCCGTATCGATGGCGTCCTGCATGATGGTAGCTTATCCGGGGTGAGAGGGAGCCCCTAACCGGACAACCAGACATTTGTCCAAATGTCACATGATTGCCTATCCGGGACATGAGATTGGGCTACAACCATTGTGGCGGAAATCTTTGCGGTGACTTTGATCTAAAGTTAATGGGGGTATATTTGGGGGTATATTTAAAGAATTAAAACTTAAAGAATTATATTTGTGGCGTTCTCCTGCTCTTGTTCGATCCTCCTTCGGCCTTGACAGTCCGGCAATAAAATTTCCTGCACGTCGCTCTTCGTGTTGTTTATGCCTTCTTGCTGAATACATAAACATTTTTCAGCTTGTAATGCACCGACAACCAATTGCGAATGCGTGTTTTGGTAGCCGGAGAGAGCGCTTTGCGCGATTCGAGATAGACGATGAGGGTGTCATCCCCTGGTGTTGCCTCCGCCTGGCCTGCCCCTTGTTTGACCGGCGCATTCAGGCCATGGGTGATGATGACATTCCGCAGTTCGGGATATTGCGCCTTCAACTCATCGCGAACCTGGTCGTATTCGTTCTGCCGATCCCCTTGTCTGATTCGGTCAGCCTGTTGCTTACGAAGCTGCTCTTCCAGTTCCTGAATTTTCGCATTCTTGCTCTCCAGCAATTGCAGGCTATTGCGGTAGAGGTCCTGCTGCAGCTCGCTTTTGAGCAGGTTCAGATCGGCCCCCTCTTGCTGCTGCCAATTGCGGACAGACAGCTTTGCGGGATCCAGATGATATTCGTTCAGCTGGGCAAGCAAACGCCCCATGGTTGCGCTATCGGGTTTCTTGCCGGCGACGGTGAGGGAAATTTCCTGGGTGGAGGGATCAATCTCTTTTTGGATGATGAAAAGGTTTTTTTCGGTCCGCGCAACGGCGGCGAGATAGGCATTCGCCTGCGTCTTGAATACCTCGTCTTTCACCAGTTTCACTGCCAGATAGACGCTTGGGACTATGGTCAAAAGAATGGCAGCGGAGATCACCAACCTCGCCCGGGTCTGCGAGAGATGCGTTGCAAATTTCTTGCGCGGCAACCTGAGCAGGCGGGTAAAAAACAAGGACGACAGCGCGATATAAACGGTATTGATCGTAAACAAATAAAACGCGCCGAAGAAAAATCTCGGTTGCCCGGTGGCAATGCCATAACCGGCGGTACAGAGCGGCGGCATCAGCGCCGTGGCGATGGCAACACCGGGAATCACATTGCCCCATTCGCGACGCGTCACCCCGATAATGCCCGCCATGCCGCCGAAAAGTGCGATCAGCACATCCCACAAGGTAGGAGCGGTACGCGCAAGAAGCTCGGACTGGGCTTGCGTGAGCGGGGTGAGAAAGAAATAAAGCGTAGAAGTCAGCAGGCTGATAACGACGAACACCCCCAAAGCGCGGGCCGAAGTCCGAATCAGCTGGAAATTGTCGACGCCTGCCCCGTAGCCAATCCCCATGATCGGCCCCATCAGCGGGGAAATCAGCATCGCACCGATAATGGCGGAAGTCGAATTCACATTCAGGCCAATGGATGCCACAAAAATGGCAAACATCAAAATCCACAGATTGGTCCCCCGGACTTGGGTACCCTGAACGATACTGTTTTCAATCTCCTCCGGCGTATCCATGTCGGAGCGCAAGTCCAGAAGCTTTTTCAATTCGCGGATAAAAAGGTGTTCAAGTGGCATTGCGTAGTTATTTTGCGGGCGATGGAGGTCACATTATAGAGTGCTTTTCGGGCGAGCTCGGAGGGGCTCGCCTCCCATGCAATGCTTCACGTATTCAAAGCCCGGGAAGCAACTTTTCCGCACGCATAAGAACTGAATCGCCAGCAGTTTTACAACCGTGAACTTTTTCAACCAATTCGCCATCCTAGGAAGGAGGAACGCTAACGATTAAACCATAAGGATCATATGGTTAAGACAACGCAAACAATTTTTTTATCGATGCTGATCCTGATGCTCGGAGGGTGTGAGGCGGTGGCTTTAACGGCGGGCGGTGTGGCAGGAGGAGTCGAGGCCACGCACCAGATGGGCGGCCTCGTCTACCGGACATTTACCGAACCCTTGCCTCGTGTACGCGCGGCAGTGATGGATGCGTTCAAGCGCATGGCGATACGCCCGGGGCAAACCGAGAAAACCGAGCTAGGCGAACGTATTCTAGCGCGGGCAGGAGATCGAGATATTGAAGTGGAACTGGAAGCCCTGACCCCGAAAACAACGCGCATGCGGACAGTCGTACGCAAAGACGATGGCATCGTGGTCGATTCGGCGACCGCAGTGGAAATTATCAACCAGACAGAACAGGTGATAACCGGGCACTGAATTCATCCATTGCTTTTCGCGAAAGGAGAACTGTGTCATGAACCGAATTACGCTAATCACACTCGTCGCCCTCGGCCTCTTCATTCCGCAGGGCTGGGCTGCCGAAGAACCTTCACAGCCCGCATCCGCTACAGCAGCATCCGTCCCGCAGACAAAACTGGTCGACGCCTTTACTCCATTGGCCGGCTCCAGTGACAATGCAGCAGCCTTGGTCCAGGGGCTGCGTCAAGGCACTCCCGTCGAGCTCACCAATCCTGATGGGAGCACGGTCAGTTTCGTCCCGCAGACCAAACCGATGGGATACGGCAATATCCGCATCGCCCTGTCACTGGCCAAATACCAGTTGGCCAGCCAAGGCATCACCGATCCCACGGCGGAACAGTTGCAAACCGCACTGGCCGGCGCAGGCGACCAGCAAGGCATACTGCAAATGCGCGCCTCCGGCATGGGATGGGGGCAGATTGCAAACTCCATGGGGACCAAGCTCGGCAGCGTGATGAGCGGGCACACCCCTGCGGCCAGCAGCACCTATACTACCGGAGCGGGAGTCACCTCCTCGACCACCACGGCCACTGGCCCCCACGGCAAGAGTTCCGGTATCATCACTGCAGAGGGTACGCACAGCCGCCATTCCGGAATCACAACGGCCGAAGGTGTGGGTGGCTCGAATGCGGGTAATGGCATGATCACGAACCACAGCCACAGCGTATCTACCATGGGGGTAGTGAATGCTGCCGGAAGCAATGCAGGCGTAGTGGGAAGCGCCCACGGCGCCGGACATGCTGCTTCCGGAAAAAGATAGGCCAATCGAGGAAGACATCATGGACGTCAGCAATATCGCCAGCGCCGTTATCGGCATGACCAGCCAGCAGACCCGCTATGACCTTGGTATTCGGCTTCTGAAGCAGAACATTGAAACACAAGCCAACAGCGTGCTCACCCTGCTGGAAACAGCCGCGCAGCCTGCCCCCAGCCGCCAATCCGATCATCTCGGAAATAACATCGACACCACCGCCTGACCGGGGACGGCTTCCTGCCGGGATCGCCACGGAGGCGCACGAGACATTGCCGGAATACTCGCAGGAAACCCCAATAACTGCTCGACTAGAAATACTGACATCGATCGAGGGAATTCCCGCCAGCGCCTGGGATCGCCTGGCGGGAGAACAATCCCTGCTTCGTCATGCCTTTCTCCACGCCCTGGAAGCGACCGGCTGCATTGGGAACACCACCGGCTGGCAACCCCAGCACCTGACCCTGTGGCAAGGGTCGCAACTTGTCGGGGCCATGCCGCTCTACCTGAAATCGCACTCCTACGGCGAGTATGTGTTCGACTGGGCGTGGGCCGACGCGCACGAGCGCAACGGCATCGCCTACTACCCCAAGCTGCTTTCGGCCATCCCGTTTTCGCCGGTGACGGGGAGCCGGTTACTGGCAGAGCACGACGACCACCGCAGAATTCTGCTCCGGGCGGCCGTGCGCTATGCACAAGAAGCCGGGTTATCGTCGTTTCATTGCCTTTTTCCGACCGCCGCCGAGGCCGCGCTGTGCCGCGAGGCCGGTTTGCTGCTGCGGCAGGATGTGCAGTTTCATTGGCACAATCCGGGCTATGCGCATTTCGACGATTACCTAGCCGCGATGAGCCACGACAAGCGCAAGAAGATTCGCCAGGAGCGGCGCAAGGTGAATGAGGCAGGCATCGAATTCCAGACGCTGACGGGAGAGGCGATATCCGATGCGGACTGGACTTTTTTCGCCCGCTGCTATGAAACCACTTACCGCCAGCACCGTTCGACACCGTATCTCAACCTGGCCTTTTTCCGCCAGCTCGGCCGCACCATGCCGGAAAACGTGGTCATGATCCTCGCCAGCCACGGCGGAGAACCGCTCGCCGCAGCGCTCAATCTGCGCGATCGAGGTACGCTGTACGGTCGTTATTGGGGCGCACGGAGCCATGTGCCCGGGCTGCATTTCGAAACCTGTTATTACCAGGCGATCGCTTTCTGCATTGCACAGGGAATTTCGAATTTCGAAGGCGGCGCACAGGGCGAACACAAACTGGCGCGCGGATTCCTCCCGGTCGAGACCCATTCAGCACACTGGTTGGCGGAACCGGCCTTTGCCGATGCCATCGAGCGCTACTTGGCGCGCGAAACCCGGCACATAACCGACTACATCGGCGAGTTGAACGACCGCAACCCTTACAAGGACAAGCACTGACCGTCTGCCGACTGCATTCGCAACCAGCGTTCCAGCACCGCCAGCACGTAATCGCGCTCTTCCGGCGTCAAGGCGCGGCCGGCTGAAATCCGATGCCATTTTTCCAGGCATCCGCGGCAACAGCATGCCGTCGCATGCTGCGCCACAAATACGGGGTGACCACGAAACGGAGTTTGCTTGCCGTCGTTGTGAATCTCCGCCGGGGCCAGCCGCTGGTCGATAAAATCGCCGGCATGGCGCATGACCTGCGGCAAGCCTTTTTCGCGCAAGTAGGCGAGGTCCTTGCCCTGCAGCCGGAACTTGCGGCGAAATGGGGATTTGGCCAACGCTGTAAACAGCGGATCGAGTTCCCTCATGGGAGCAGGATGCCGGCTCCCGTGGTGACACGCGCCTCCATGTCGCGGTGCGCCTGTGCAGCAGCATTCAAGGGGTAACGCCGCTCGATATCGATCCGCACCGTACCGCTTTGCACCACATCGAACAGCGCCTGGGCCGTTGCCACCAAATCCTCCCTGCGCGCGGTATAGGCGTAGAGCGAAGGCCGGGTGATGAAGAGCGAGCCGCGCTGGGCCAGCATGCCAAGGTCGAACGGCGGGACCGGACCGGAAGCGTTGCCGAAGCTCACCATCATGCCGAGCGGCTGCAGGCAATCGAGCGAACCGGTGAATGTATCCTTGCCGACCGAGTCGTACACCACGCGCACGCCCTGGCCCTGGGTGATCTCGCGCACCCGCTCGACGAAATTCTCGGTGCGGTAGTTGATGCAGACATCGGCGCCGTGGCTGCGTGCAAGCGCACACTTCTCGTCGGAGCCGGCGGTGCCGATCACCGTGGCGCCCAACGCTTTCAACCACTGGCAGGCAATCAGGCCGACGCCGCCCGAGGCGGCATGGAACAGTACGGTATCGCCTGCCTGCACCGGATACGTCCGGCGAATCAGGTACTGCACGGTCATGCCTTTCAGCATCATCGCCGCCGCCTGCTCGAAGGAAATCGCTTCCGGCAGCGTGCAAAGGCGCTCGGCCGGCAGATTGCGCAGCTCACAATAGGCGCCGACGGAGCCTCCGGCATAGGCGACGCGATCGCCCGGCTGTACCGTCGTCACCCCTTCGCCCACCGCCTCGACGATGCCGGCACCCTCATTGCCGGCGATCGCGGGCAACGGCACTTTGTAGAGTCCGCTGCGCTGGTAGATATCGATGAAATTGAGGCCGATGGCACGATGCCGCACCTGCGCTTCGCCCGGCCCGGGCGGATTCACAACGATATCTTCGACCTTGAGGACGTCCGGGCCTCCGGTTTGATGGAATCGAATGGCTTTGGTCATAGTTTTCTCCAATTATTCGCCGTTGTTACGTTTCTGCTGCGTCATTAAATGTCGCCAATCCCGGACGACAGGCCCATCCTAAAATATCAACCCATTGATTAAATTATGTTTTTAATCGTCTCGGTTTGGCGACAAGCATGCCTGATCGACAGCAATCAGGGGCCAAAAGGTCAGCGGAGCCTCCGCAACCCGGGCTATTCTGCCCTGCGGGTGCGCCCGAATGAAAAATATAAGAATTTGATTTTATTAAATAAACAAGAAAACAAGAAATCAGGGCGTAGAAAAATAACATCGCTTATCTGGCATCGTTTTTGCCTCCACCAAGATGATCTTATGGAGACATTTCGTGCATTACAACCTTACTTCGCATATCGACAAACCGCCTTCGACTTTTTTCACCTCATTGCCCGCAATCCGTTCAAGGTACCCCTTCTCGCTCGTCACCGCAGCGCTTTTGCTCTGGACCCATGCAGCCTGGGGCTTCGGCTTCAACGATGTCGCGCAGCGGGCGGAAAAGCTCGCCGCCGCACCGTATAAAAAGCCCGAGACCAACCTGCCCAAGGAATTGCTCGATCTCGATTACGACAAGTACCGCGATATCCGGTTCAAACCCGAGAAGGCCTACTGGCGCGATGCCAGGCTCCCGTTCGAGCTGACCTTTTTTCACCAGGGCTGGCAATACGACCTCCCGGTAAAAATCAACGAGGTCACGCCGCAAGGGATCAAGGAAATACGGCTGAACCCGGCCGATTTCGACTACGGCCAGAACAAATTCGATCCGCAGAACCTAAGCAAAGCCGGTTTCGCCGGCTTGCGCGTGCACTATCCATTGAATACGCCGCAGTACAAGGACGAAGTGCTGGTATTCCTGGGTGCCAGCTATTTCCGCGCACTGGGAAAAGGGCAGACCTATGGCCTCTCTGCGCGCGGGCTCGCGGTCGACACGGCAACGAGCACAGGCGAGGAGTTTCCCCGGTTCGTGGAATTCTGGCTGGAGCGTCCCGCGCCGAATGCGCAGGAGCTGACCCTGTATGCGCTGCTGGATTCGCCGCGCGTCAGCGGCGCCTACCGCTTCGTGCTTCATCCCGGCGTGACCACGACAATGGATGTGACTTCGCGCATTTACCTGCGCGCGCCGGTCGGCAAGCTCGGCATTGCGCCGCTCACCAGCATGCTGCAATTCGGCGAAAACCAGCATCCCGGACTCGACGATTACCGCCCGGAGGTACACGACTCGGACGGGCTATCGGTGCATACCGGAAACGACGAATGGCTGTGGCGCCCGTTGCAGAATCCGAAACGCCTGTTGACCACCTCGTTTTCCACGACCAATCCGCGTGGCTTTGGCCTGATGCAGCGCGACCACGATTTCAGCCATTACGAGGATCTGGAGTCACGCTACGACCTGCGTCCGAGCGCCTGGATCGAGCCCAAGGGCGACTGGGGGCCGGGCAGGGTCGAACTGGTACAGATTCCGACACCGGATGAGACCAATGACAATATCGTGGCCTATTGGGTGCCGGATACACCGCCCAAGCCTCACGAACCTTACGCACTGGACTACCGCATTTCGTGGCAGAAGGATAACGAAGCGCGGCCGCCTTCTTCCTGGGTGGTGCAAACCCGGCGCGGCAAAGCCTATAGCAAACACCCCGACGACAGCATCGGGCTGCTGCTGGATTTCGACGGCCCTGCCCTCCGCCAACTGCCGCCGGATGCCAAGCTGCAGGCGGTCGTTTCGGTCGATGCCAACGGGCAACTGACGGAGAACACCCTCTATCGCAATACCGTCACCGGCACCTGGCGGCAGTCCATCCATGTGCGCCGCCTCGACAAGGACAAACCAGTCGAATTGCGCAGCTACCTGCGTAACGGCGCCAACGCGATTTCTGAAACCTGGAGTTACGTCCTTCCTGCCGAATGAAAACGACCAATCCTATCGCCGCGTGCGAACACTATCTCAACCAGTTGCCGCTCAGCCTGGATATCCGCACCAGCCTGCTGCACCAGGTTGCGCTTGCAAAACCGGATGATGCATCGGAAGCATTGACCTACCTGCACGGGCTGCTGGCAAAGGGGGCGGGCGACAGTAGCAACCCGACTGCGGCAACGGTCCGGATGCGTTTCCAGCTGGCTTACGGCGACCTGTCCGAGCGAACCACGGCACTGCCGCAGTGGCATATCCAGGCGACACCGCCCATCCAGCGGGTGTCCATGACGCCCACCCCCTGGCCGCGCCTGTTCACACGGTGGCTGCTGGCGCTCAAGACAGGAGTCACGTTCGGCACGAAACAATCCGTTGCCCGCAAACCCTGGCAACACATCGGCAATCTACGCCGCACCATCCTGCTGGCCCTGGTACTGGCGCAGACGGCCATCGCGACGCACTTCATGGCCGCCGTGCTGCCCTATCATGGGCAGCAGCCACTGGAAACAGCCATGCTGGTGCTGTTCGTGCTGCTGTGCGGCTGGGTTTCGGCCGGCTTCTGGACGGCGCTGATGGGCTATCTGGTACTCCAGTTCGGCGGCGACCGCCATGCCATTTCTGCCGACCAGGCCGGGGACGCGCCCATCGACGCGGCGGCGCGTACGGCCATCGTGATGCCGATCTGCAACGAGCACGTCACACGTGTTTTTGCCGGCCTGAGCGCCACCTACGAATCGCTGGCAAAAACGGGGCATTTGTCGCATTTCGATTTTTTTGTCCTGAGCGACAGCAACGACCCCGATATCCGGGTCGCAGAAAACGAAGCCTGGCTAGCGCTTTGCCGCCGGGTCAATGGCTTCGGCCGCATTTTCTATCGCTGGCGCCAGCATAGGATCAAGCGCAAGAGCGGCAATATCGCCGATTTCTGCCGGCGCTGGGGCAGCCATTACCGCTACATGGTCGTACTGGATGCCGACAGTGTGATGTCGGGCGCGTGCTTGTCTTCCCTGGTGAGGCTGATGGAAACCCATCCGGAGGCGGGCATCATCCAGACCGCCCCTTATGCTGCCGGACGCGATACGCTCTACGCGCGCGCGCAACAATTCGCTGCACGCGTTTATGGTCCCCTGTTCGTCACCGGCCTGCATTTCTGGCAGCTCGGCGAATCGCATTACTGGGGCCATAACGCAATCATCCGCATCGCGCCCTTCATCCGCCATTGCGCACTGGATCGCTTGCCCGGAAAAGGCGCGCTGTCGGGCGAAATCCTCTCCCATGATTTCGTCGAAGCGGCATTGATGCGGCGTGCCGGCTGGGCGGTATGGATCGCCTACGACTTGCCCGGCAGCTTCGAGGAAATGCCGCCCAACCTGGTCGACGAACTGCAACGCGACCGGCGCTGGTGCCACGGCAACCTGATGAATTTCCGGCTGTTCCTGGCGCCCGGCTTCCACCTCGCGCACCGCGCCGTGTTCGTCACCGGAGTGGTCGCTTACGCCTCCGCCTTCCTCTGGTTTCTTTTCCTGCTGCTGTCCACCTGGTTGCTCGCGCAGCACACGCTGGTCGCCCCGGAATATTTCACCCAGCCCAAGCAGCTCTTCCCGCTGTGGCCGGAATGGCATCCTGACCGTGCCATCGCCTTGTTCGGCGTGACCGCTACCTGGCTATTCCTGCCCAAACTCTTAAGCATCGCCTTGATCGTGCGGCAGGGGGCCGAACACTACGGAGGCAGCCTGCGCCTGCTGGCCGGCATGCTGGCGGAATGGCTGTTCTCCATGCTGCTGGCACCGATCCGCATGCTGTTCCATACCCAATTCGTGTGGGCCGCACTTTCCGGATGGTCCATCCAGTGGCGCTCCCCGCCGCGCGAAGATGCGTCCACCTCGTGGGCAACAGCCGTGCAACGTCATGGCTGGCACACGCTGATGGGACTGGGATGGGGCATGCTCGTGGCCTTGCTGAACCCGGCGTTTCTCTGGTGGATGCTGCCCATTCTGGGGCCGCTGGTGCTGTCGATCCCGATCTCGGTCTATTCCAGCAGCCCTCGCCTCGGCCGCCTGGCGCGCAAGTTAGGGCTCTTCCTCATTCCGGAAGAATCCAGACCGCCGGAAGTATTGCGCACGATGATGGATGAAATGCGCTACACGAACGCCACCCCCGAGTTCACGGATGCCGTCACCGACCCTTCACTCAATGCATTGGTCTGTGCGCTCGGGGTTAAACGCAATCGCTCGCCGGCGTTGCATAAGGTTCGGTTGGAACTGGAAGGAGCGGCACTGCGCAACGGGCCGGAAGCGCTCAGCCATCGCGAAAAGATGATGCTGTTAAACGATCCGGGGTCCATGTCCCGATTGCACTTTGCCGTATGGGCCAGCCCCGAAGCGGATGCGTCTTGGTTCATGCAGCGGATAGAGCATGCGGCCCATCCCGCGCGTTTTATCCTGCCCATCACCAGCGCAGCCTGCGCGACGTGAGGTTGGCCGCCCAGCGCTACGCCGGTTCAGAACAGAATGCTGGCGTTGAGCATGGCGGCGTTGTCATCGAAATCGAATCCGCTCAGGTTGGAATTGCGGCGTTCATGCTGCAGGCTGCCGGTCAGCAGCATACGGCGTGTAGCCTGCCAGTCGGCGGACAACAACAATTTCTGCACGCTATCCTGCCGCATTTCGGCCGTCGGCACGATGGCCCCGCGGTAATCGCGGTCGCCATAATCGTAACGTAATCTAAACGTGGTTTTCGGGCTGAATTTCCAGACCGGCTCAATCGACAGCGTATCTGCGACGTAATAGCTGTTGATGTCTTCCTGGAAACTGAACAGGTTACGCGACAACGACAGATTGAACTGCAGCTTTCCGGTCGGCTTCCAGCGATACAGCACCCGGCCGACGGTGCCGGAGTAGTCGCGTGCGGAAAAATGGTCGTGATCGCGTGCAACGTGGCCCAGCTTGGCGCCCAGCTCGGATTTTCCGGTAAGCTGCCAGCCCAGCGCCGCCTCCGTTACATGTTCGTCGAAGCCGGTATCGAGCTGCGCGACCGGATCCAGCGCGCGGCCTCGGTACTGACCGTTGGTCTCGCGTTGCACCAGCGAGATCCAGTTCTGCGCCCGCGAAACGTACTTGACGCCGAGTTCCGCGCCATCCTGCTGATAATCGCCAACCTCCTGGAAGGTTTTGCTGTTGCGCGAACGCACATCCAGCAGGCCGCCCAGCAGGTGCACGCCGCCGCCGACATCGCCATCAATGTTGAACAGGCGGACCTCGTTGGTCTGGATGCTTTTCACGTGGCTGGTGCGGAAATCGGCAAAGTCGTTCAGCACCTGCTCCTGCTTGGCCAGCAGGATGCCATTGATTTTCGGTGTCAGGCTCCACAGCCAGGCAGCGCGGTAATCGAAGGCGTGGTAATCAAGGAAATCATTGCTGCGGAACTTGTGCTCGGTCAGCGTCGCATCGAGTTGGAAGCGCTGCAGGGAATAAGGCTTGTCCAGCTTGATGCCGGCATTTGCCGAATAGTCGATATCCGACTGCTTGCCGGTCGGCGCCCGGAACAGGTTGTCGTCGTAACGCATGCCGCCGCCGAACACGAAATTCAGGGTATCGAGATCTTCGGGCGTTGCCGCTGGCGCGGTCTGCGCATCGGCGGCCAATGCTGCCTGCGGCAGAAAAATGAGCGACGAATAGAGGGCAGCAAAGGCCCACCGCCGGCGCAGCCTTGCGCCGGGCACTGCAGGAGTAGTCATGAATCCTGACTTCGACGCTGGCGCATTAGCCTCCGACCACCATGAGTTCCGGCTGCTTTTCCGCATCTTTTTCTACCTCGCGTTGACCGTTACCAAACAAAGACTCGAGCAAGGCATGCAAATCCTTCCCGCATTCAGGATGGCGCAGGCCCAACCGAACGGTCGCCTCAAGATAGCCGCTCTTGGAACCGCAGTCGTATCGTACACCATTGAATCTGAAAGCCAATACCTGTTCTTCTTCCAGCAGGCTGGCAATCGCGTCGGTCAACTGGATTTCCCCGCCCGATCCGGCCTTGATGCGTTCAAGATGATGGAAAATGCGCGGCGTGAGGATATAGCGGCCGACCACCCCGAGTGTGGACGGGGCATCGGCAGGTTTGGGCTTCTCGACAATCGCCGCCACCTGCTCGACCTTGTCATTGACCGGGCTGGTGGCCACGATGCCGTAGCTGGCGGTCTGGTCGCGCGGGACGTTCTCCACACCCAGCAGCGAGCAGCGGTAATAGTCGTAGGCCTCCGTCATCTGCTTCATCACAGGGGCGGCTTCGTTATCCAGCAGGTCATCGGCCAGCAGCACGGCGAAGGCTTCGTCGTTGACCACCGGCCTGGCCAGCAGCACCGCGTGGCCCAGGCCCAATGCCTTGTTCTGGCGGATGAAGATGCAGTTCACATGCTTGGGCACGATGTTCTGCACCAGCGCCAGCAGCTCCTTCTTGCCTTTGCGTTCGAGCTCGCTTTCCAGCTCGTAAGCGGTATCGAAATGATCGGAAATGGAGCGCTTGTTGCGACCGGTGATGAAAATCAGTTCCGTCACCCCGGCCGCCACCGCCTCCTCCACCGCATACTGGATCAGCGGCTTGTCAACAATGGGCAACATTTCCTTTGGGCTGGCCTTGGTTGCGGGGAGGAAGCGGGTGCCGAGACCGGCGACGGGAAAAACAGCTTTGGTAATTTTCTTCATGATTTCGACTTCTCTGGGTTAATAATCGGGGTCAGGCCAGGCAACGCTCACGCTCGCTCGGCAAGCTGAATGATTGCCACAGCCAGGCATGCAGGATGATGGTTTCCAGATCGGGATAAATCGGCACCCAGCCCAGCTCTTCAAAAGCCAGGGTCGGGTCCGCGATCAGCCGCGCCGGATCGCCCGGCCGCCGCGGGCCGTCGATGACGCGAATGCGGGTTTCCGTCACGCGCTGGGCCGCGTCGATGACCTGCTGCACCGAATACCCCTGGCCGTTGCCGAGGTTGTAACGGCGGCTCAAGCCGGTGTTCATCAGGCGCCGCAGCGCCATCAGGTGGGCTTCGCACAGGTCGACGACGTGGATATAGTCGCGGATGCAGGTACCGTCCGGCGTATCGTAGTCGCGCCCGTACACGCAGATCGAATCGCGCACGCCGGCGACGGCTTGCAACACCAGCGGGATCAAATGGGTCTCCGGGTGGTGGCGCTCACCCAGCTTGCCCGATGGATCGGCGCCGGCAGCGTTGAAATAGCGCAAGCAAATCGACTTCAGCCCATAGGCGCGTTCGTAATCGTCCAGCGCCTGTTCGATCACCCATTTCGAGCGGCCGTAGGCATTTAGCGGCATCTTCGGATGCACTGCATCGATCGGCAGGTATTGCGGCTCACCGAAGATCGCGGCCGTGGAGGAAAAGATGAAATACTCCACCTCGTGCCGCACCATCGCATCGAGCAGGTTAAGCGTGTTGGCCACGTTGTTGCGGTAATACTTGGCCGGATCCCGGACCGATTCCCCCACTTCGATATGCGAGGCGAAATGCATCACCGCATCGGGGCGATGGGTCGCGAAAGCTTCGTCAAGACGCTCGCGATCGGCCAGGTCGCCCAGCACAAAGGCACCGCCCAGCACGGCATCGCGAAACCCGGAAGACAGGTTATCGAAGGTGACCACCTCGTGGCCCCGGGTAAGCAGCATTTTGACCATGTGGGAACCGATATAACCGGCACCGCCTACGACTAGGATTTTCATGTTCGTCCTTTACTGGTTCATCAATGGGAAAAAGAACGGGCCGGGGCTTTTAAACCGTATTGCCCGGTAAGTCCGGGCTTAGCCCGTCAGGCGTTTATGCCTGGAGCGGTAGCACTCGGCGAAGAACACCAGCATATCCAGCGTGTAGCGCCGCATCAGGCGCCGGGGTTCGAGACACAGGCGATAGAACCACTCCATCCGCAGCCGTTGCACCAGTATCGGGGCGCGCGGCTTGTCGCCGGCCCAGAAATCGAACAACGCCCCCACCCCGGCCACGACGCCGACTTCCAGCCGGTCGCGGTTATCGAGTATCCATTGCTCCTGCAGCGGGTTACCGAGCGCGACCAGCAGCACCTCGGCACGCGAATGGTTGATGCGTTCGACCAGGGCAGGCGTATTGCGGATACCGCTGTAGCCGTCGCAATAGCCCACCACGACCTGGCCGAATTGCGTGCGAACGTGCTCGGCCGCCCTGTGCACAATCTCCGGTCGGCTGCCGACCAGGAACACGCGCAGCGGACGCGCCGACTGGCGAAACAGGTAAGGGGTGAAATCCGTGCCATTCAGGTTCGCCTTGAATGGCCGACCACGCAGGAAGCGGGCTGCGATATCGAGGCCGACGCCGTCATTCACGATGACAACCTCTTCGCTGCACATGCGCCGCAGCAGATTCTTGCACTTGACGATGAAATTGCTGTTGGCGAACAGCAAGGAAGTTTTTCGATGATCCCGCAATACCGACAACAAATGCATCGCCACGTCATGCCGTGTCGTCTCGATCACGGGATACCCTGCAATTGGCACGGTTCGACCCAGATTCATTTCGACCTCCCTTCATTACACATAACGATGAAGGTTCAGCAATCGCCGTGCCACAAATGCAACTTATTGATCCAATTGAAAAATGTCCATAAAAATCCACTCCAGACAGCTGTTACGCCGTCGCCGGCGCACGACAGCAAGCCCGGACCACAAATCAATGCACTGATTATTAAGAATTATTTTTGTCTCCCAATGCAGACAAGCGGCCCGATGCTCGCGCCTCACCAGCGTTTGCCGTAATCCATGGGCAGGAATTGCAGCTTGTCCCAGGGGAATCCATTCAAAACCGCATAATTGGGCTTGCCCTCGAACAAGGCCGGATACGGATCCTTCTGCCCAAGCTGAGTGTAGGACAACGCGTTCTGCGCCCGCAGAGAAAGCGCTCCGGCACGATCCCAGACGACAAAACCGTATGTCTGCGCCGCCTTGGCAATGATTTTCCCGGCCCGGCTCATGGGCAGGGCATCGACATTGACGCCAGGGTCAAGGCGAAAGCGCAGCCCTTCCGGAATACGGTTGGGCAGATGATCGGGATTTTCGCCGTCGGAACGGTGCGCCGGCCAGGAATAGATGTTTTTGTCCTCGGCGTCCACCACGGCAAAGCCCATAACATGGCGGATTTCGCCGCGCTGCAATTCTTCCGCCGTAATTTGGCCGCCAAGGAAAGGCAAGCTGGTGGCAGTAGTCCCATAACTCCCATAAAACACGCCCTCGTTGACGCTGGCCTGCTGGATGCGTCCGCCCCAGCATGCTTGCCAGCTCACGCTGGAATTCTTGGCGTGCCCCTTGGTACTCGTCTTGGATGCCTGCCAGAACTCCCATAACGTATCGGTCGAGGGTTGGTAGATCGTCATTTCTCCATCCGTTCCCTTGGATTGCAGGGCATAGGACGGGATAGGCACCGCCGACCACTGCTCCGCAAGGTTGTAATCCTGGAAACCCTTCTTCTGGCAATCCCATTCTTTCACCTTGACGGTCGGCGTATCGGAAGCCGCGAGATAGACCGGACTACTGTAGGCGGTGGTGTTGATCGTCACCGTGCTGTAGTACTGCGCCTTCTGCCGCAGGATTTCCTGCACATAAGCAGCCGAGTTGGGGTTCAGTACCACGGTTTGGGGAATCGGCGTATACCAGAAACTATCGGACGAAAAGATTGAATCCGTGATCAGGTCCTGCGCATTCGCGGCAATCGCGCCGCCGCAGCAACCTGCCACGACAAGAGACAGTAACCGACGTTTATTTACACTCATATGCACCTCCTGCTTTAAGTTTGATGGAAAGTTTCTTGCCCCAGGCGATCCATTTCTGTTCGTAATAGAACGTGGAAAAGTGCGCAAAAACAAACAGCACCGCAAACAGCAGCGGCCGCTTGGCGTATTTCTCCCATCCGGTTCCGCTGCCCAGCCAGGTCGAGGCAATACCGAAGTGCAGCACATAGAGTGCATAGGAGATCGTGGCCAGGTAGCGCAAAGGACGGTTGCCGAGGAAACGCGCCGTACGCGTCGCCGGAAAGAACAGCGAGGAACCCACCGTTGCCGCCGCCAGGTAAGGACGGAAATAATTCATGAATCCGCTATCCGGGTGACAGGCCACCAGCAGCAGGCCCAGCAGCAGCGGAAAAGGTAAAACTCCCAACAGCGCGCGAAGACGGCCATTTGGCCGACCGTGATATACCAGTGCCAGGCTGGCGCCGGCCAGAATTTCATCCACCCGGAAATGGGTGACGACGGAATAATGCATGCCATATGCCACGCGCAGCCCGGTGAAGGCCAGGCACAGCACTGGAATCAGCAGCAGGCTGCGCTTTTTCAGCCAGGCGAACAGCAGCGCGATGCCAAGGTAGAAGTGCATTTCGACGCACAAGGACCAGAGGTGATCGGTCACTGGAATCAGCGGCTTGGGCGGGTAATTGGCATAGAACAGGAAATGCGCCGCCCTGGCTTCATCGCTGACCGGATGCAGCAGAAACATCACCCCCATATACAGCCACGCCAATGGCAGAATGCGGAACAGCCGACGCACCAGAAAATCCGTTACGCTTTCCCTGCACAGCAACACATGGGTCACGAGAAAACCGGAAAGCGTAAAAAACAGCGCCATGCCAAGCAGCCCGGAAGCCACGTTGAGATGCCAAGGTTTGGGCCCCAAGGGCAGGAAATGCGCCGATAACACCAGCAGGATGCTGATTCCGCGCCAGCCGTCCAGCACTTCAAACCGATCGCCCCCCATCACCGCAGCGACCTGGCTGTGTCGCGACATCGTGGTGACATACCACCATCGCCGCTGCTATTCCACGCAATACCTGTATCCAGATAAACATTGCGTCGCCCAACCACATGCCTCACGTCAATCCCGCCGCGAACGCACCCATTCCGCCTGACGTTTCACCAGGAAGCGCAGATACAGCGGAAGTTTCGCCAGTGCATAAAACGGGGCATAGGCGAGATGGCCCAATGACAGTGATTCACGGCCGAAGCGCGCCCAGGCCGCCAGAACCGCGGCCGTCAACAGAGAAAGTTCGGCGAGCGGCAACGCCCACGGCCAAATCGCTCCAGTGACCGCCCAAGCCAAGCCACCCCCTGCGCACAGGCCCAGGGTAAGGAGCACCAGCAAGGCGAGCGGCGGCACGCACAAGTCGGCAGTCAGCGCGAGCAATCCCGTATTGGCGCCTTTCAGCGCCTGACACAACCGGGCGGGGCCTTCTCTCAGCAGCATGCCCAGATGCCCGTGCTCCCAGCGCGTGCGCTGGGATTGCACGCCCTCGGCATGCACGGGGAAGGCGCTGGTGACCAGGGCTTGCGGGCAAAACTCGGGCGCATACCCGGCGGCGGCCAGGTCCAGGCCGAGCTTCAAGTCCTCGACGATATGCCCGCTCGCCAGGTTGGCTTTGCATATCAGCGCCCAGGGAAAAGCCATGCCCGTCCCCATCAGCTGGCAGGGCAGGCCCAGGCGGCGGTAACCGAGTGGTCGCACGCGGTTCTTCACCGTCCAGGCAAATTCGGCAATTTTCTGTTTTAAGCCGGTACCCGGCGGTGCGTACATCAGGTACATGGCCTGCACGGGACGCCCGCCGGCCGCACAACGCGATGCCAGCCGTTCGATGGCATCGCCATGCACCAGGCAATCGGCATCCACGACGATGACCACCGCGGGTGGCGCGGCTTCCAGGTGCCGCACGCCGTAATCCAGCGCATAACCTTTGCCGCGCAAGTCGGGGGCATGGCGTTCGATCACTTCCGCCCCAGCAGCACGCGCCACCGCGGCCGTATCGTCAGTGCAGTTGTCGGCAACGACCAGCAACCGGTCGCATGCGCGCAACTGCCTGCGGATCGCCTGCAGCGGCGTCGCAATCCCGGATGATTCATCATGCGCCGGGACCAGCACGGCCACCGACGCGCATGGGACGGCATGCCCAGCCCTGCTGCGCAGCGGCAGCAAGGCCATCGCGACCTGCACCGCGAACACCAGTATAGGCAATGCGAGCAGCGTGCTCGCCAACAGAAAAGCAGCCACCATGATGCTCATGCCCCCTCCCGTGCCCAGTCGTGCAAGATGCGGGCACGCGCACCGGCAACGCCATGAAACAGCTGCAGCAGCTTCCCCGCCTCGAGATCGATGGAATGGCGGCGCATCGCCCGTGCATGCGCCGCCGCGCCTATGCTTTCCAGCACTTCCGCGGACATGGCCAGGCATTCCTCCAGTGCCGTGGCCAGGGCATCGCAATCGCCCGCGGGGAACAGCCAGCCGTCCACGCCATGGCGCACCAGCTCGGGAATGCCGGCCACCTGGGTAGTCAGTACCGGCCGTCGCAAGGCCATCGCCTCCATCAGCACCACTGGCAGGCCTTCTGCAAAGCTGGGCAGCACCAGCGCACGTGCCGCGAGGATTTCTTCCCGCACCCGTTCGCTATCGACCCAGCCCGTGATGCGCACGTTGCGCTGCAGCTTGTGGCGCGCGACCAGACGTTCGATCTCATCCCGCATCTCGCCATCGCCGGCCAGCACCAGCTCGATGGGGATACCCTGCCGCACCAGCCGGGCCACGGCCTCCACGAGCAGCAGCTGGCCTTTCTGCTCGCACAAACGGCCGACGCACACCACCCGCGGCGTAGTGGCGACCGGCACCGCCGGTACATCGTGGAAAGAGGGCTCCAGACCGCAGTGCACCACCGCGATCTTTTTCCAGTCGGCATAGTCCGCCCAGCGCCACAACTGGCTGCGTCCATATGAGCTGATCGCCACCACGAAGGCGGCATGCCGGATCTTGTCGCGCAGCTTGAGCGACTCCGGTTTATCAAACTCTTCCGGGCCGTGTACGGTAAAGCTGTAACCCGGGCCGCCCAGCGCATGCGCCAGCATCACCACCTCGGCCGAATTGGTACCGAAGTGGGCATGCATGTGACAGGCGCCGAAGCGGGCCACCCAGGCCGCCACCCGGCAGGCTTCCGCCAGGTAGACCAGGTGATAGGGCAAGGGCCGGTCGCCGCGCCAGCCCATTTTCAGTGCCAGGCCCAACGCCCGCAGGAAGCGCTGCGGATGGGTTGCCAGCATGCGCAGCACCGCCGGCAGCAGACCGATGGCGCCGCCCCGCAGCACATACTCGGTGCGGCTGCGCTCGCGCAGATCCTCGCGGTCGACCAGCGCCGCATCCCAGCCGCGCAAGGCAATGCGTTGCACCGTGGCTCCCTGCCGCTCAAGCGCGAGGATTTCGCGCCGGATAAAGCTGTGGCTGACCTTGGGGTATTGATTGACGAAGTAGGCAATGCGCAGCTCAGTCATGCTGCTGCTCCCTTCCTCCGGCAAACGCCGGCCCGATCACCCGGGCAGGTACGCCCACCGCCGTGCAGCCGTCCGGCACGTCGATCAGCACCACCGACATCGCGCCGATACGGCAGTCGTTGCCGATGCGCACATCGCCCAGCACCTGGGCGTAGGCGCCGAAATCGGCGTTGTCGCCGATCACGGGAGCGTCGCCACCTTCGACACGGTTGCCTATGGTGACCCCTTGGCGCAGCGTACAGTTGGCGCCAATCCGCACTTCGGGATGAATGAAGATGCCGCCGAAATGCCAGATGCGCAGTCCCGGACCGATCTCGGCCGACTTGGGCAGGCTGGTCGCCAGCAGGGTTTCGATGGCCCGAAACAGCAGCCAGTAGATAGCCGTACCACAACGCTTGCGCAGCCCGGACGGCAGGCCATCCACGCGTCGGCCGAAGCGGTACACCCAGACCGCCCACAGCGATTGCTCCTTGAGGAAAGGCCGAGGAAAAGGATAACGGCGCAGATCCGCCTGCCAGTCAGTATCGTTGCTCATGTCGTAAGTGCTTGTCGGAAAAATCGGAAGAATCGGCGGGGGCGGCACGCCGGGCATCGCCGACACGTATCAGTGCGCACACCGTGCCGAGGAAGAACCAGTAGTACCAGTTGAAAGCCAGGTAATCGAGCATGTTGTCGGAGAAGGCGAAGAACAGGTAGCCCACCAGCATCGCCGCGGCCATGAAGGTCGCCAGCCGGTATGCGCGACGCCCCGACCAAAGGATGAAGAAAAGGCGCATGTACATCCAGCCGGCCGCCAGTATCCCCGCCAGGCCGGTCTCGAAAAACCACTGCACATAGGTACTGTGGGCACCGAAGTGGGTCTTCCCGGCCAAGGGGAAAAACGTGGGCGAATAGAACTTGAAGGCGTTGAGGCCATAACCGAGCGCCGCATGCGACCAGTGCATCCACTCCATCGCGCTTTTCCAGAGCAGTTGCCGCCACGCGAACGAATTCAGCTTGGCGTATTGCACGTAGTCGTTTCCCGCGCCGAGGTCGAGCAGGCGGTCGCGCACGCTGGGCACCAGCAGCGCCAGGGCCGGCATCACCAGCAGGTAGAGCAGGTACTTGCGCTCGAACAGCAGGGCGTAGAGCCCGAACATCGCCACGCACGCCGCCCAGGCGCTGCGCGTCTGCGTCAGCAGCAAAAGTCCGAACATCAGCAGCATGTAAAGCGCGAGCGGCCAGCGCGCGCCTGCCTCCAGGGTTTTCATGCGGTAGAACAGCAATGCAATGTTCAGCACCAGGTAGAACGCCAGGATATTGGGATGGGTGAAGGTGCTTTGCAGGCGAAACTCCTCTCCCGCCCCGAAATGCTGCGCAATATCGACGAAGGCGTATCCCACCGGGATCAGCGAGGACAGCAGGATGACGGTCACGCTGCGCTCGAAATCGGCCTTGGAGCGGATCATGCCAAACGCGATGGCGAACACCGCGCAGTAGGAAACCAGCGCGATCATCGCGCGCAGCGCATCCTTGAGATCGGGCGCATAACTCATGGCGAACAGCGCCACCAGCAACAAGGGGGCCCACACCGGCAGGACGCGCTTCGACAGCTCGGCCGGGCGTTCGAGCAGGAACAGCAGCGCAATCACGATGACCAGGATATTGATGAGGCCGCCGATGCCGATGCCGCCGGCGAATTTGGAGGTCTCGAACACGATGTCGCCGGAGGCGCGAAACCCCAGGATCAGCAGGAACAGCGTGCGTTTGTCGAGCACCAGCAACAGCAATAGCGCCAGCACGAGCGGCAACCCCGCAATCAGCACCGGATTGCCTTCGACCATGCCGGCATAGAACACGGCCCCCAGTCCGGTCGCGATCGCGATGAGTGCGACCGCAAGGCTGCCGAGCATGGGGCTGTCGAGACTCATGCGCCGCATGGCTTCCCCATCACGCCGACAACCCGGACGCCGTCAGCGTCAGAATCGGTTGTTTTTTCAGATCGCGAATCAGCCACGAACGGACCGTGCGCCACTCCACATGCCGCACGCCATATTGCAGCGCATGGCGCAGGTAGCGTGCCGCCATGACGGGCCGCGTGCGATTGGAGATCGCGTGCCGGTAGGACAGTTCGCGCTGCAGTGCAGCGCCGGCCGGCATGGCCTTGTGCATGCTGCGCTGCAGCTGCCGGAATTCGCGCGAGAAATCGGTCTTGTCCCCGAAATTGAGCAGGTTGACGCCATGGTTGCAAAAGGGGGCAGGGTCGAAGTATTCGGCGCCATGCATGACGGCCAGCGACTCGGCCAGATAGCGCGAGATGTTCAGCGCCACCTGGGTCTGGTCGACATATTTGGTCGCGCCGACATTGCCGCCATGCCAGCGATAGCGGATCAGGCTGCGGTTGAGGTTCATGCAGCGGCTGACCAGCGCCAGCTGGCCGAACAGGAAATAATCCTCCGCCAGGCCGGGAACCTGCATGCGCCGCTGCGGCGGCATCGCGCCGATAAAATCCTCGCCGTAGCGGGCGCCCAGGCGGCACAGGCCATCCAGCCGCATCGCTACCGTCGGGTGCGCCACCGGCGTGCGGAAAGGTGTCGCAATGCGCACCGCGTGCTGACCGGTCGGCATATCGAGAATGCCGATCTTGCGCCCTTGCGCATCGACGACATCGCCCAGCGAGCCGACCAGCACCAGCTGCGGATCGGCCTCCAGCGCCTCCGCCAGCACCTCCATTCGCTGCGGCAGGGAAATGTCGTCGGCATCCTGGCGCAGCACGTATTTGCAGTCGCACAATTCCAGCCCGGCGTTAAGCAGGCCGGCCAGGCCGTGCGCTTCGGGAATCGCGTGGACGACGATACGGCGGTCGCGTTCCGCATAGGTCTGTGCCAGTTCGAAGCTGCCATCGGTGGAGCCATGGTCGAGCACCAGCAGGCGCCAATCCCGATAGGTCTGCCCGCAAATACTGTCCAGCGCTTCCGCCAGATACTCCTTGCCGTTCTTGACCGGCAGCAATACATCGAAGGTAGCCATCTTGCCTCCTTACGCCCGTTGCAGCGTGACCAGCTCGCTGCCCGCCGTCCACGCATCGACATAGCTGAAATTCTTGCCATAACTGTTGTCCAGCACGGTACTGGGTTTGTCCATCAGGCAGGCCAAGATATGGCCGTGCAGGCGGTCGGTCACGATGTGTTCGTGGAACGAGAACAGCGCCACCGCGTTGTCCACCAGCCGCCGGGCGTAATTGATCCAGAACCGGCTCAGCAGCGGATTGGAAAACCAGCCCAGCCCCATCCGGTAGGCGTTTCGAATCGAACGCCGGTAAAAGTCGATGACGCGTTCGCTGTCGCCGACCACCTCGGGCCAATCGGTTATCGCATCCGCCCCAAACATGCTGGAATCGATGTTGTGCCTTTTCTCATCATCCATGCGGCTGATCAGCAGTGTCCCGACTGCGCCGGCATGAGGCGTGGGCGCAATCGGGTAAAGCTGATGCGCCATGTCCGGCAACAGGTAGACATGATCGGTAAACAGCGTGGCGATCTCGTAGGAAGCATGGTCGCGCACGCAGATATGCACGTCGCGGTGCGTGCGAAACAGGGCGGCGGAACGATTGAGCTCAGCCACCGAGGAAAAGTGCAGGGTCTGCGGCAGCACGATGATGCGGTTATGCGGCCGGGCCACCACCACCTGTTCCCGGATCGCCTGCATGCCGTAAGCGGCATAAAGATCGCCGAAGTTGCCGCCGCCATGAAACACGATGACTTCCTCGCGCGTGGCCCATGCCGGCTCGTACGAAAACGCCGGGGCGCAGGTCCGCGGCACGAGACCGTGCCGGCTGAAAAAATCCAGGCTGCCGAGCATGATCAGCAGATCGCCGATATTGCCGTGCACCGGATAATCGACGTAATGGAACGGCTGGTCGCCGATCAGGTCGGCTATGACGTCATGCTTTTCGGCCAGCGAATGCATCATGCCTGCGTGGCGAGGTCGCGGATCTCTCATTTTTCACTCTCGATTTTTTTGAAGAAATTGATGCCGGGCGCATAGCGCCGGGCAAGCGGCCCGAACAGGGCGCGGCAGTCGTCCGCCGTCGGCAGCAGCTGCGGCATACGCTCATTCAGGGCAAGCGGATACAGGCCCAGCGTAATCGCGAGCCGTAGCACGGCGCCGCCCAGCATCAGCCCGGCCAGGTAGATGTGGATGTTCTGGCTGGGTAAAAAAGGCAGGGCCAGGAACACCGGCACGACCGAAATGCACTGCCGCATGAACACCAGTCCCGGACGGCCGCCGGCATTGAACCGCTGCGCCAGCGTCCAGCTGGC
>CAMLDQ010000031.1 GCA_946478965.1 uncultured Methylobacillus sp.
AACGATGCATGCCGCGCTTGGACGGCGACTTCTTGTTTTGTTGAACAGCCATGATTGTTGCTCCTAATAATGAAACTTCACTCTTTATTTAACTTCAGCCCCTGCAATACCTTGAAGGGGCTTTCTTTTTGTTCTTGCGCCGAGGACAGGGCGCGATTGCAACCGGCATCCTCATGCGCCGGCGACAACGGCAGACTCAACAGCACTTCATCCTCGACCAATGCGACCAGATCCAACTGCGGGTCCGCCACCATATATTCCACGTCGTCGCGCTCATCCTCCGGCTCGGGCAAGTCCTCCTCGCCTGGCACCAGAATAAACGTTGCCTCGGCCTCGAGCGGATACGCAAGAGACCCGAGGCAGCGCTGACAAACCAGATGCAAGTCACCCGCAACCTGCAGGCGGAGCTCTGGCTCGCTATTCGCGTTCACGCTCCCCACTAGGCTGAATCGAAGCTCGCCCTCCGCAGAGGAAACCAGCTCTTTCAACCTCGGAAAATCAAAGACCGCGATTGTATCATGAATTTCCGAGGATTTACGAGCAAACTCAAGGCTGTTGATGCTGGTGTGTGCAGTCATAAGGCGCGCATGGTACAATCAGCCGGTTTTTGTGTCAAAAATCGGGTTTCTTCGTGATCAAAAAAATACTCGTTGCCAATCGCGGTGAAATCGCCGTCCGGATTGTCCGCGCCTGCTCGGAGATGGGGATCGAATCGGTAGCCATTTATACCGATGCGGATCGCCATGCCTTGCACGTCAAAAAAGCGGATGAAGCCTACAATATCGGCTCCGACCCTGTCGTCGGTTACCTTAATGCGCACAACATCGTCAATCTTGCCGTGGCTTCCGGCTGCGATGCGCTGCACCCAGGCTATGGCTTCTTGTCTGAAAATCCGGAATTAGCGGAAATCTGTGCGCGCCGAGGCATCAAGTTTATTGGTCCGGACGCACGCGTCATTCGCCAGATGGGTGACAAGATCCAGGCGCGCAACGCCATGATTGCTGCCGGCATTCCTTGTGTGCCCGGCAGCGACGGCAACCTGGAAAGCCTGGAAGATGCCGTCAAGCTCGCCAACAAAATCGGCTACCCGGTCATGCTGAAAGCCACCAATGGCGGTGGCGGCCGCGGTATCCGTCGCTGCAACAGCGAAAAGGAACTGCTGGGCAATTACGAGCGCGTGATTTCGGAAGCCAGCAAGGCGTTCGGCAAGCCCGAAGTGTTTTTGGAAAAATGCGTGGTCAACCCACGCCATATCGAAGCCCAGATCTTGGCCGACAGCCATGGCAACGCCATTCATCTATTTGAGCGTGACTGTTCCATCCAGCGCCGCAACCAGAAACTCATCGAAATCGCACCCTCCCCGCAACTGACGCAGGCGCAGCGCGAATACATCGGCAAGCTCGCGGTCAAGGCCGCAAAAGCCGTCGGTTACAAGAACGCCGGTACAGTGGAGTTTCTGCTCGACCAGGACAACAATTTCTATTTCATGGAAATGAACACCCGCCTGCAGGTCGAGCACACTGTGACGGAAAGCATCACAGGCATCGACATCGTGCAGGAACAGATCCGTATCGCCGACGGCCTGCCCTTGCAATACAAGCAGGAAGACGTCAAATTCCGCGGCTACGCGATGGAGTTCCGCATCAACGCGGAGGACCCCAAGAACAGCTTCCTGCCCAGTTTCGGCAAGATCACGCGCTACTATGCACCTGGCGGCCCCGGTGTGCGGGTAGATGCGGCCATGTACAGCGGTTACGTGATTCCGCCCTACTATGATTCCATGTGCGCCAAGCTCACCGTATGGGCCTTGACGTGGGAAGGCGTGGTCGAGCGCGGTCGCCGCGCGCTGAACGACATGGTGGTCTACGGCGTGAAGACCACCATTCCTTATTACCAGGAAATTCTCAAGCACAAGGATTTCAAGGGAGCTGATTTCGACACCAGTTTTGTCGAAGCCCACCCCGAACTGATTAACTATGAAACCGAATTGCCGCCCGAACTGATCGCCGCGGCAATTTCCGCTGCCATCGCCGCGCACGAAGGCATTTGATCAATATTTAAAGTGGTAAGTTAATATTATGGCGAAAGTATATGTTTCAGAACTAGTTTTGCGCGACGGTCATCAGTCTTTGATTGCCACGCGCATGCGCACGGAAGACATGCTCCCGATATGCTCAAAACTGGATGCCATCGGCTTCTGGTCGCTTGAAGCCTGGGGCGGTGCCACCTTCGATGCCTGCGTGCGCTACCTGAAAGAAGACCCTTGGGAGCGCCTGAAAAAGCTGCGCAAGGCGTTGCCGAACAGTCGCCTTCAAATGCTGCTGCGCGGACAGAACCTGCTCGGCTATCGTCACTACTCCGACGACGTGGTACGCGCTTTTGTGCAGAAATCTGCCGACAATGGCGTCGACGTGTTTCGCATCTTCGACGCGATGAACGACGTGCGCAATCTGCGCGTTTCCATCGAAGCGGTCAAGAAGGTCGGCAAGCACGCTGAGGGCACCATCAGTTACACCACCAGTCCGGTGCACGACATCCCCTACTTCGTTTCGCTGGCGAAGGAACTGGAAGCGATGGGCAGCGATACACTGGCGATCAAGGACATGGCCGGTCTGCTCACCCCCTACACCACCGGCGAACTGGTCCAGGCACTGCGCGGAGCGATCAATATCCCGATCCACCTGCACAGCCACGCCACCTCGGGCTTGTCCGCAATGTGCTTCCTGAAAGCCGTCGAAGCCGGCGCTGCGATTCTGGATACGTGCGTTTCCGCCTTCGGCGAAGGCGCCAGCCATGCGTCCACGGAAAGCATCGTCGCCGCCCTGCAAGGCACCGAATACGACACCGGCCTGGACCTGGCAGCGATCCAGGAAATCAATGCCTATTTCCGCGAGGTACGCAAGAAATACTGGCAATTCGAAAGCGATTTCACTGGCGTGGACACCCGCGTGCTGGTCAACCAGGTGCCGGGCGGCATGATTTCCAACCTGTCTAACCAGCTCAAGGAACAAGGCGCACTGGACAAGATGGACGCCGTGCTGGCGGAAATTCCGCGCGTGCGGGAAGATCTCGGTTTTCCGCCCCTCGTTACCCCGACCTCCCAGATCGTCGGCACCCAGGCCGTGCTTAACGTGCTGACCGGGGCTCGCTACAAATCGGTCACGACCGAGGTCAAGAATTACCTGCTCGGCCACTACGGCAAGGCGCCTGGAACGATCAACACGGAAGTCAGGAGCCTGGCCGTAGGCAATGCGGAGGTCGTCACCTGCCGGCCTGCCGACCTGTTGGAAGACGAGATGGACAAGCTGCGCATCGAGATCGAAACTCTGGCCAAGAGCGATGAAGACGTGCTGACCTACGCCATGTTCCCTGACCTCGCGCAGACTTTCCTGCAGGAACGCAACGCCGGCACCTTGAAACCAGAACAGCTTCTGACCAAAGAGGCGGCCCAGACTGCCTCGGCCCGCTATGCGCCGAACGAGTTCAAGGTCACCCTGCATGGCGAAACCTTCCATATCAAGCTCACCGGCAGCGGACACCACGGCGAAGAGCAGCGACCGTTCTACGTCTCCGTAGACGGTATCTCCGAGGAAGTCATCGTCGAGACCCTGAGCGAAATCGAGGTTTCCGGCAGCGGCAACGGTGGCTCGAAGAAAAAGGCCGTGTCCGCCGGCGCGGCTGGCGGCAGCCGTCCGCGCCCGACGCATGAAGGCTGCGTGGAAACCGCAATGCCCGGCACCATCGTCGACGTCAAGGTCAAGGCTGGTGACAAGGTCAATGCCGGGGATGCTGTACTGGTGATCGAAGCCATGAAAATGGAAAACGAAATCCAGGCCCCGAGGAGCGGAATCGTGGTAAGCGTGCACGTCAAGAAAGGCGACAGCGTCACCCCGGATGAAACGCTGATCGAAATTCAATAATCAAATTAACGGGCCGGCGCAAGCCGGCCTTTTGTTTTATGCCGACACCCAAACTGATACTGGCCTCCTCTTCCATTTACCGGCGCGAATTGCTGGAACGCCTGCAGATTCCGTTTACAGTCGTCACACCGGATGTCGACGAGACGCCTCTGGAACATGAAGCACCGCAGGAAACCGCTCTCCGGCTGGCCCAGGCCAAGGCGCGCAAGGTAGGCAACCAGAACCCCAACGCACTGATCATAGGCTGCGATCAGGTCGCCACCCTGGACGGCATGCAGCTCGGCAAGCCGCTGACGCACGAGAATGCCGTGAAACAGCTTGCGATGATGCGCGGCCGCACCGTGCTGTTCCACAGCGCGCTATGCCTGTACAACGCCGTCACGGATGGCATGCAAGCAGAAAACGTCGTCTACGAAGTCCGCTTCCGCCAGCTTGGCGATGCACAGATCGAAAACTACCTGCGCCTGGAACAGCCTTACCACTGCGCCGGCAGCGCCAAGTCCGAAGGGCTGGGAATCGCGCTGATGGAATACATGCGCGGCGATGATCCCAATGCGCTGGTCGGGTTGCCACTCATCAGGCTGATTGGCATGTTGCAAAAGGAAGGTGTCAACGTAATATAGCTGTAGTTCCGTTCAAGCCTCGTCCTGGAGCCCGTCATGTCAACGTACCGCCACATCCTACCCCTCCTGCTATCGATCGCCGCCTCTCCCGCAGCGTCTGCGGACGAATTCCGCAGCACCATGGAGGACCAGAAAAGTGTCGCGGTAACGATCTATAACGAAGACCTGGCGCTGATCAAGGATCAGCGAATACTCAAGCTGGGCAGCGGGCAAAACACCCTGGCCTTCCGTGACGTCAGCGCGCAAATTCGCCCGGAGACTGCGCTGCTCAGAAGCGTGACCAGCCCAGGGAAGCTCGCCGTACTTGAACAGAATTTCGATTTCGACCTGCTGACGCCACAGAAACTGCTTGAGAAGTTTGTCGGCAAGACAGTAGGCATCGTCAAAACGCAACCGACGACGGGCACGGAAACCGTCGAGCAGGCCCAGGTTCTGTCAGCCAATAATGGCGTCGTTCTGAAAATAGGCGACCGTATCGAGACCGGCATCCCCGGGCGCATCGTCTACAACAGCGTCCCGGCCAATCTGCGGGATCGCCCGACCCTGGTGATGTCGCTGGACAATACCGGCCCCGCGCAGCAGGAGGTCGAACTAAGCTACCTGTCCGGAGGCCTGGGCTGGAAAGCCGACTATGTTGCTGAACTCAACGGCGACGACGCCCGTCTGGATCTGTCCGGCTGGGTAACATTGACCAATACGAGCGGCACGGCCTACCGTAATGCGCGGCTTCAACTGGTCGCCGGCGACGTCCATCGGGTACAGGAAGAAATTCGCGCCGTTCGTCCCATGATGAAAACTCTGGAAATGGCCGCCAGCGCTGCGCCGCAGATGACCGAAGAATCCCTGCTTGAATATCATCTGTATACGCTGGACCGCCCGACCACGCTCGCCGAGAACCAGACCAAGCAGGTTTCACTGCTTTCCGCCGTCAATGTCCCTGTGCGCAAGGAACTCCTGCTGCGCGGAGCGGATTATTACTACGGATCGAGCTACGGCGAACTTGGCCAGAAAATGAAGGTTGGCGTTTTCATCGAATTCGACAACAAGGAAAGCTCACGCCTAGGCATGCCGCTCCCCAAAGGCGTCATTCGCGTCTATAAACGGGATCGTGTGGGCAACACGCAATTCGTCGGTGAAGACCGTATCGACCATACGCCCAAGAATGAGAAAATCCGCCTCAAGCTCGGGGAGTCTTTCGACGTTACGGCCGACAAGAAGCAAACCGATTTCAAGAAACTACCTAACCCATCCAAGGGCAATGCGCAATTCGAAAGCGCTTATGAAATCGTGCTGAAAAATGCCAAAAAGGAAAACGTCAGCGTCACGGTTCAGGAACCGATTCCAGCCGACTGGAAAATGCTGAGCAGCAGCCTTCCTTACGAGAAGACCGCCAGCAACACCGCCACCTGGCATGTCGACGTACCATCCGAAGGTACAGCCACCCTTACTTACCGCGTACTGGTGAAGTATTGATCAGCGCCACTTGCAGTCTGCGCGTCACCGAACTCCCTGCCATGCATTGCCGGCGCTGACATGAGTTTCGGCACGCTATACATGCTCCCCGTCACGCTCGGGGATGATGTCGTTTCCAGAGTCCTGCCGGCGGATGTCATCGCCCACGCGCAGCGCCTGGAGATTTTCGTCGTCGAGAATGAAAAAACCGCGCGGCGTTTTCTTGGCGCAATCAAACCGTTGAAACCCGTGCGCGAACTTGTGCTGCTGACATTGAACGAACATACGGCCGCAAAGGAGCTACCGGCTTTGCTGGCCCCGCTGCTGGAAGGAAAGGATGTTGGGCTGATGTCCGAGGCCGGCTGTCCTGGCGTGGCTGATCCGGGAGCGCAACTGGCGGCACTGGCGCATGGAAAAGGCATACGCGTCGCGCCGCTGGTCGGCCCCTCCTCCATCCTGCTTTCGCTGATGGCCTCCGGGTTGGATGGGCAACGCTTTACCTTTCTCGGTTATCTGCCCAGCGAAAAATCGGCGCGTATCCACAAATTGCGAGAGCTGGAGCAAGACTCGCGCAAGCAGCATGAAACGCAGATTTTCATCGAAACGCCTTATCGCAACCAGCACTTGCTGGAGGATATCCTGGCCGCTTGCCATGGCGAAACCCGGCTATGCATCGCCTGCAACATCAGCCTGCCAGGCGAAATGATCGTGACCCGCCGCATCATGGATTGGAAAAAAACGCCATTACCGGACCTGCATAAGAAACCGACCGTCTTCCTGTTGCTGGCGTAAGCTAGAACGGCACACCGCGCGTCTCGCGCATCAGAAAGACCGCGCACAGGCTAATGGCCGCAGCACTCGTGATGTACCCTCCGACGTAGGCCAGCCCGCCATGCGCAACAAGCTGCTGTGCGATATAGGGTGCGCAGGAAGCGCCGAGGATACCGCCCAGGTTATACGCCGCACCGGCACCGGTATAGCGCACGCGCGCTGGAAAAAGCTCCGGCAGCAAGGCCCCCATCGGCGCATAGGTGGCCCCCATCAGGAACAGCTCCAGCGATAGCAATGCGGTGATCTGCCAGACAGAGCCGCTATCCAGCATGGGGCGCAACAGGAACCCCGACAGCAATGCCGCAAAAATCGCTGCCATCAACACCGGCCTTCGCCCGACGCGGTCGCCCAGCCAGGCCGCCAAGGGTGTCGCCGCCGCCATGAAAACAATCGCAATACACAACATACCGAGAAATTGCTGGCGCGGAATAGCAAGCGTGCCGGTACCGTAGCTCAACGCGAACACCGTTGTGATATAGAACAGCGCGTAACACACCACCATCGCTAACGAGCCCAACAGCAAGCCACCGAGATGGTGACGCAACACCTCCTCCAATGGCGCCCTTGAGCGTTGATCTTTCAGCACTTTGGCGAAGATGGGCGTTTCGGCGAGCCGCAGACGCACATAAAGACCGACCGCGACCAGAAAAGCGCTGGCGAGAAACGGCAGGCGCCAGCCCCAGGCACGGAATTGTGCATCATCAAGCGCGTAGGCCAGCAACAGGAAGCTTCCGGTCGCACACAGGAAGCCAACCGATGGCCCGAACTGAGGAAACATGCCAAACCAGCCGCGCCTGCCTTGCGGCGCGTGTTCGGTTGCCAGCAAGGCCGCACCGCCCCACTCGCCGCCCAAACCGATCCCCTGACCGAAGCGCAGCAGGCAAAGCAGCGTTGGCGCGAGCCAGCCAAGACTGTCGTAACCTGGCAGCAGGCCGATCAGCATGGTCGAGACCCCCATCACAAGCAAGGATGCAACCAGCGTCGTCTTGCGTCCGATACGATCGCCGAAATGGCCGAACAATGCCGCACCCAACGGCCGCGCCAGGAAAGCAACGCCAAACGTCAGAAACGCATTGAGCGACTGCACGCCAGGCGCACTCTGCGGGAAGAACACCGGCCCGATCACCAGGGCCGCCGCCATGCCGTAGATATAGAAATCGTAGAACTCGATCGCCGTGCCGATAAAGCTGGCAAAGGCGATACGGGCGGACGGAGTTCTGACAGCCGCGCTCATTTGCCGCGCATGAACATCTTGTCGAGTTCGCCCATCGCCACCTGGAACCAGGTCGGCCTGCCGTGGTTGCATTGGTCGGAACGCTCGGTGGCCTCCATGTCGCGCAGCAATGCATTCATTTCCGGAATGGTGAGGCTGCGGTTTGCACGGACGGCGGCATGGCAGGCCATCGTGGCGAGCATTTCGTTGCGTCGCTCGGTCAGCACACGACTACCGCCGTATTCGCGAATGTCGGCAAGCACGGCACGTGCCAGCACGACCGCATCGGCATCGGCCAGCATGGCCGGGATGGCACGCACGGCCAATGTCGTGGGTGAAAGCGCGGCCATGTCGAAGCCGAGCTCATGCAGGACGCCTTGCTGCTCCTCTACCGTTGAAACCTCCAATCGGTCAGCATTGAAGCTGACCGGTAACAGTAACGGTTGCGTGGCAACGGTACGGGTGTCCAGCGCCAGTTTGAGGCGTTCATACATGATGCGCTCATGCGCGGCATGCATATCCACCACAACCAGGCCTTGCCGGTTCTGTGCCAGCACATAGACGCCGTGCAACTGGGCCATGGCGAATCCCAGCGGGAACTCTTGCCCCTCTTCCCGAGCATCTTCAGCACGTATCCGGCTGGCGAGTGGCGGCATCGGGGTTTCAGCAGAGTGGGAAGAGGCATTCCCGAACAGGGTCTCGTAGAAGCCCAGGCTTTCGGATGTCCGTAACGGGATCTGCGGCTGGTATGGCTGCGAAACATACTCTGCACGCGTGTTGTCGGCCCAGGAGGCCGTTGGGGCCGAATCAATCTCCTGGCTTGCCGCAGCCGGCGCGGCGAGCGCCTTGTGCAAGACATGAAAAATGAAACGATGGATGGCTTGTCCATCGCGGAACCGCACTTCGGTCTTGGTCGGATGCACATTGACATCGACCAGCGTAGGATCGATCTCGAGAAAGAGCACGAAGGCCGGGTGGCGCTCGTGATGCAGGACATCCTGATACGCCTGACGGATGGCATGCGCAACCAGTTTGTCCCGGACAAAACGACCGTTAACGTAGAAATATTGGGTATCGCGCGAAAGTTTGGAGTATGCCGGCTTTGCCGCCATGCCCCACAATCGCAGCCCGGCGGCTGATTCATCCAGCATCAAGGCATGTTCGGCAAAGTCCGCACCCAGCATTTCGGAAAAACGTTTGCGTGGCTCCCCGGCCGTCATGCGCCATTGCGCACGGGCATTGTGTTGCAGCATGAACCCGATATCGGGTCGCGACAAGGCAATGCGCCTGAAGGCCTCCTCGCAGTGACCGTATTCGGTATTTTCAGTTTTCAGGAATTTGCGCCGGGCCGGCGTATTGAAGTAAAGATCGTTGACCTCGACCACGGTGCCTGCGTCCAGCGCTGCCGGCTCCGCCGGAATTAAAGTGGCGCCTTCAGAAGCAATGCGCCAGGCATGTCGCTCATTGGCGGCGCGACTGACGATGCTGGTGCGCGACACGGAAGCGATGCTGGCCAGCGCCTCACCGCGGAATCCCAGGCTGGCAACCTGCTCCAGATCATCCAGGCTGGCAATCTTGCTGGTGGCATGGCGCGCCAGTGCCAGAGGCAATTCCTGCGAGGCAATGCCGACTCCATTGTCGGCAACCCGCAACTGCTTGATGCCACCCTGCTGCAGATATACCGAAATGCTGTCCGCACCGGCGTCCAGGCTGTTTTCGAGCAGTTCCTTGAGCGCCGAGGCGGGGCGTTCGACCACCTCTCCTGCCGCAATCTGGCTGATGAGGTGGTCGGGTAAAAGCTGGATCGTCATGAAAACCCCGAAAATGACAGTATCGGCATTTTAACGTGAAGCGGCCACCGCCGCCGGAAATGAAAAATGCCGTCACCCAGATGGATGACGGCATTCTGCCTGCCTTGTGTGTCCCGCCTTGTGCCGACGGGAAAAGGCTTTTAGGCGAACAGCTTCTTCAGCCAGCCAAACACGCCGCCGCCGGCACCTTCGCCGCTGGCGGAATCCACCAGTTCGCGAATTTCGCGGGCAGCCACGTCGGGGGCCTTGGAGCCGGTGATCGCGCCGCCAACGACGACGATGCTCGGACCCGCTTCAACCACTTGCTTCACGGTTGCTTGCTTGATGCCGCCGGCCACGGAAATCTTCACGTTGAGACCAAGGCCCACCAGGGCGGAAAGGTCGGCAAACGGGGTTTGACCGGCCAGTTGCTGGTCGATACCGGTGTGGATGCCGATGATGTGCGCGCCAACCTTGACGGCTTCCTGGGCACGTGCAGCCTTGTCGGTCACGTTGATCAGGTCGACCTGGGCTTGCTTGCCATAAGCATTGGCAACATCGACCACACCCTTGATGGTGCCGATATCGGCAGTACCCAGCACGGTGGTGATGTCAGCGCCAGCCTTGAAGAACGGCTCGGCTTCGTAGTAGCCGGCATCCATGGTCTTCAGGTCGGCGAAGATCAGCTTGTCGGGATGCTGCGCACGGATTGCCTTGACGATGGCAATACCATTCACCTTCAAGCAGGGGGTACCGATTTCGATGATGTCCACATAAGGCGCCGCTTGACGAGCGAGTGCCAGGGTTTGTTCATAATCAAGAGAATCCAATGCTACCTGAATCAATGGTTTCGCCACGATAAGTCCTCCGAGTTTAATTATGCAGGGTTATGATTTGTTGCGAGTTTTATTTCGTGCGGGCTCAATGATACATTTATTTCAGGGATTTTAGGCAAGAACTTTTGTTGCCGTCACTGGTAGCGCAAGGCCTCGATCGGGCGCAGCTTTGCGGCTTGATGCGCAGGGTAATATCCAAAGAAAATTCCGACACAGGCCGCCACGGCAAATCCGAGCCCGATGGAAGCGAATGTAATCACCACCGGCGTCTGCGTCACCCGGTTGACCAGCAGTGCCGCACCAACACCGAGCGCGACGCCGACCATGCAGCCGGCAATCGAGATGCTGACCGCCTCCAGCAGGAACTGCAGCAGGATATCCTGCCGGCGCGCACCGATGGCCATGCGGATGCCGATCTCGCGCGTACGCTCGGTGACGGAGACCAGCATGATGTTCATGATGCCGACGCCGCCGACCACCAGGGAAATGGAGGCAATGGCGCCCAGCAGCAGCGACATCAGCTTGGCGGTCTGGGCGGCGGTCTCCGCCATGGCGGTGATGTTGCGTACGGTGAAATCGTCATCCCCTCCCTCGCGTATCCGGTGTCGCTGACGCAGCAAAGCATTCATTTCCTGTTCCGCCTGCGGCATCGCTTCGGCCGACTGCGCCTGCACAAGCATATGCCGCACGGTATTCTGGAACTGTTGCCCGAATAATTGCCGCTGCGCGGTACGCACCGGCACCAGCACGGTGTCGTCCTGATCCCTCCCGTCCAGCGCCTGCCCTTTCGCTGCCAATATCCCGACGACGATGAATGGGCTCTGCTTGATGCGTATGGTCTTGCCGATGGGGTCCTCGTCGCCGAACAGGTTTTGCACGACCGTTTCGCCCAGCACGGCGATGCGCGTCGCCGAGCGCACGTCGGAATCCGAAATCCATTCGCCTTCCGCCAGATGCCATCCCGCCACCCCCAAATAATCCGGAGTGACGCCGGAAATGCCGGTGCTCCAGTTGTTCGAACCGTAGATCACTTGCGCCGTGCCAGAAGCAACCGGTGCGGCCGCAGCAATGCCGGGCAGTTCGGCAATCGCCTTGGCATCATCGAGCGTTAACGTCGGCGCCGCGCCGCCGCCCATGCGCACGCCGCCCGAAGTCATCGAGCCGGACAGCACGATGAAGAGGTTGCTGCCCATGGAAGCAATCGACTGGTTCACCGAGTATTGCACCCCCTGTCCGATCGCCAGCATCAGGATGACCGCCCCCACGCCGATCACCATGCCCAGCATGGTAAGGAAGGTACGCATGCGGTTGGCGCCCATCGCGTGCCATGCCTCGCCCAGCATCGCGCCTAGCATGCCGCAACCTCATGCGCCGCTTCGACGCCGCCGTCGTGGACGATATGGCCATCGACAAACCGTACGAGCCTTTTTGCATAGGCGGCGATATCCGGCTCGTGCGTGACCAGCACGATGGTAATGCCGTCACGTGCGTTGAGCTCAGTGAAAATGTCCATGATTTCCTGGCTGGTGTGCGTATCGAGGTTGCCGGTCGGCTCGTCAGCCAGAATAAGGCTGGGCTCGCCGGCCAGCGCACGGGCAATGGCGACGCGCTGTTGCTGTCCGCCCGAGATCTGGTTCGGTAGCGATTTGTAGTACTTTCCCAAACCCATGCGGTCGAGGTAATGCCGTGCCTTATCGAGACGTTCGGCCCTTCCCATGCGCGCATACAACAGCGGCAGGGCAACGTTGGTTTCCAGATCGGCGCGGGAGAGCAAATTGAATCCCTGGAACACGAAACCAATCACCTTGTTACGCAGTGCCGCCAGCGCATTATCGTCCAGCATTCCAATATTCTGCCCGTTGAGCAGGTAGTCGCCCGACGTGGGTACGTCCAGGCAGCCGAGAATATTCATGAAGGTCGACTTCCCCGAACCGGACGGCCCCATGATGGCAACGAATTCGCCTGCGTCGATGCCGAGCGAAATGTCGTGCAATACGGGAACCGGGCCTGCTACGGTTTCGTACTGCTTGTGCAGGTGGCTGATGTTGATCAGCGGTGTTGCCATCAGAACATCCTCATGCGAACGCTGGGCGCGCCCGATGTGGCACGCCCTTCTGCACTGGCATTGCCCACAATGACGGGGTCGCCGACCTTGAGCCCGCCCGAAACAACGGCGGTGTAACGGTTGTCGGTTGCCCCCAGGGTGACACGTACCGGCACGGGTTTGCCATCGCGCAACACATAGACCGTGCGTTCGCTGTCGCCGCGCTTGTGCAATGGCGGCCCCTCGCCGCTTTCCGCTGTCGGTCTGAAGCGCAATGCCGCGTTGGGCACGCGCAGCACCTCCGGCTGCTCCGCCAGGATGACGTTGACATACGAGGTCATGCCCGGCAGCAGCAGCTGATCGGGATTGTCAACCGCCAGCACCACGTCGTAGGTCACCACATTCTGCTGGATGGTGGGATTAAGCCGTACCTGTTCGACCAAGGCGGGGAATTTGCGCGACGGATAGGCATCAACACTGAACGTCGCACGCTGCCCCACCCGAATCTGCCCCACGTCCGCCTCGGCAAAGCTTGAATGGATCTGCATCTTGGACAAATCCTGGGCAATCTTGAACAGTTCCGGGGTCTGGAAGCTCGCCGCCACGGTCTGGCCGATATCCACCTGCCGGGCAACGACCACTCCGGAAACCGGCGAGCGGATGATGGTGTAATTCAGGTTGGCGCGATCGCGCGCCAATTGCGCCTGCGCCTGCCCCATCTGCGCCTCTGCGGATTTGCGCGCCTGCACCGCCTGATCGAGTTCGAGCCGCGACACGTACTCCTTGTCGAACAGGCTCTGCATTCTGGTTTCGTTGGCGCGGGCGAGATCCAGGGTTGCCTGCACGTTTCTGACATTGGCTTCGCTTTGTCTCACCTGCGCCGCATAAATGGCATCGTCCAGTTGCAGCAGGACCTGCCCCTTCTTGACCTTCTGGTTGAAGTCCGCATACAGCTTTTTCACCGTCCCGGACACCTGGGTACCGACGCTGACCAGCGTTACCGGGTTGAGTGTCCCGTTCGCCGAAACCATCTGCACCATCTCCCCCCGATCGACAGGCGCTGTGCGGTAAGCCGACTCCGTTGCCTGCTCGGCACGCTGGTAACGTAGATAGCCGCCGACAGCGGCAGCCAGGAGCAAAGCAAGCAGCACCCATCGATTGAAAATCCATCTGGAGAGTTTCATTGTTATCTTTCTGGCGGAAGAGGAAGGGAAGACGTATCCGCCTGCACATCATCCAGCTGCCCCATGGCATAAGCGAGGCTGGCACGCGCGATATTCCAGTTGAACCTGGCCTGGATGCGCTGCGCACGTGCGCTCGCCAGCGCGGATTGCGCCGTCAGCACATCGATGATGTTGCCGACTCCGGCCTTGTAGCGGCCCAATGCGACTTCGGCATTCTGCGTGGCACTGGTGACGAGATCCGCGCTGGTCTGCACCGACTGCGTTTCCGTCTGCAGGCTCTGGTAGGCCGTCCACACGTCGAGCGCAATCTGCAGGGAAACCTCGTCGCGCGCCGCCTGCTTCGCGTCGACAAGCGCCTTCGCCGAGCGGATGTTATAGGTATTGGAAAAACCGGTGAACAACGGAATGGTCACGTTCAGGCCAATCGCTCCGCTGCGGCTGGCATCGGCAAACTGGCGATCCTGGTAGCCCAGATCGGTGGTTAACGAAATGCTCGGTTTGCCGGCCGCCTGGGCCACGGCAATATTGGCGCGTGCCGCGGCCACCTGTGCTTCAGCCGCCGCCAGATCGGGACGATGCCGGCGCGCATCCGCGACAAGATCGCTGATATTCGCCTGAAACTGTCCATAGGACGAAACTTCTGTCACTGACTGCAAGGTGTAGGGCTTGTCCGCATCCAGGCCCATCAGATTCGCCAGTATGCCGCGCGCGGTTCTCAAGTCGCCTTCCGCACGAATCCGGGTGAGCACGGCCTGTGAGTATGCGGTCTGCGCCTGCAACCGGTCGGCCGGCGTCCCCACGCCGACCTCGTAGCGCGCCACGGCCGCATCCAGACTGGTCTTGCTGGTTTGCTCCGCCTGCAGGGCAGACTCCACTGCCGCCTGCGCGGCGTTCACCTGGTAATAGCTCTGGATTGCCGAGAAAAACAACCCCTGCACGACACTGTCCTGCGTTGCGCTGGCAGCACGGAACAGCTGGCGGGCATTTTCCAGCGCCGCATCGCGCCCGCCGAAGTCGTATAAAAGATAGGAAAGCCTGGCCGAAGCGGACAGCTGATTGTATGCATTATCCGTTGCCGAGCCGCTGACCCAGTTGCGTCCGGCATCGCCGGCGACACCCACGCTCGGCAGGTATGGCGCCTGGGCCACGCCCACCTGCGCCGCCTGGTAACGCGCATTGGCCCAGGCTTCGGCGCTCTTCGGGTTGCGGCACAGTGCACGGTCGACCACGTCGGCAATGGAAAGCGCGGCAGCAATATCCTGCTTCGCGCACGGCTCCGCCGCGGCCGGACGCACCGATCCTGTCACCGTTGGTGGAGCCAGATTTGCAGTGTCGAAAGGATCGTTCCAGTCACGCGCAACGGCATGCATGCAGATCAGCAACAGACCAAGGGCAGCAGCAATTCGGGGCATGTTCGTCTTATTATCAGAGTGATTGGGAGCTATGACCGCGCTGGAATGAAATCTATCCCTGCTCGTTCAATAATGCATCCGATTGCATGCGCGCGATTTCCTCTTGCGCCACTATGCGCCTATACTGGTCCAATACTGCAACATGCTTTGCATTGCCTTCCATTAGGAGTCACTCATGGAATTCAGTCTGCTAGCGCTACCCTGGTGGGGTTATGTGGTGATTACCCTGCTTCTGACGCACGTCACCATCGCCTCCGTGACCATCTTCTTGCATCGACACCAAGCGCATCGTGCGCTTGAATTGCATCCAGTCGCCAGCCATTTTTTCCGCGGCTGGCTTTGGCTCACCACCGGCATGGTAACCAAAGAGTGGGTTTCCATCCATCGCAAGCATCATGCGAAATGCGAAACCGTCGACGATCCGCACAGCCCGCAGGTTTACGGAATCGCAAAAGTGCTGCTGGAAGGCGCCGAGCTCTATACCACGGAAGCCGGCAACCTCGTCACGCTGGGAAAGTATGGGCACGGCACTCCGGACGACTGGCTGGAACGCGCGCTGTACTCGCGCCATACAGGCCTTGGCATCGGCCTGATGCTGGGCGCGGACGTCTTGCTGTTCGGCCCTATCGGACTCACCATGTGGGCCGTGCAGATGCTGTGGATTCCGCTATTTGCCGCAGGCATCGTCAACGGCGTCGGGCACTTTGCAGGTTATCGCAGTTTTGTCACGAGTGACGCATCGAGGAACATCCTGCCTTGGGGACTGCTCATTGGCGGCGAGGAACTGCACAACAACCACCATGCCTACAGCGCCTCGGCCAAGCTTTCCAACCGCTGGTGGGAATTCGACATCGGCTGGTTGTACATCCGCTTGCTCGTACTATTGCGACTGGCGAAAGTGCGGCGGGTGGCACCGCGTATACGGTTCGACCTCGGCAAGGCCTGTTGCGACTGGGGTACGCTGCAAGCGATCAGCATCCACCGCTATGCGGTACTGGCGGGATTTGCTCGCTCTTTGCACAAGACGGCGATACGGGAAGCGCGACGGCTGCGGCAGGCGCAATTGACCGCCACAGTCAGATTCTGGCTGCAGAGGGGTGTCGAACAGCTGCCGGAAAAAGAGAGCGCAATACTCGATTACGGCTTGCGTTCCAGCAAGCTTCTGCAGACCATATATTTGATGCGCCAGGAACTCGCAACCCTGGTGGCCAGGTCGACCGCCTCCAGGGAACAACTGCTACTGCAACTGGAAGACTGGTGCCGTCGCGCCGAAGAAAGCGGCATTGCCGCGATGCAGCGCTTCTCCCGCCAGTTGCGTTGCTACGAAGCCTGAACCAGCAATGCTTTCTTGGAGACCAGTGCCATAGCAACGATCTCCTTCAGGTTTTCACCGCCCGCCTCCGCATGAGCGACTATCGCCTTGCGCATGCGTGGATCCCAGAACCGCTTCAGGTGGGTCGCGATATCCAGAATGGCTTGATCCCGGTCGGGCTCGGCTTCGAAGAACTGGCCGATCTGGTTGGCCATTTTGACAAGATGCTGGATTTCCATAAGTTTCGTTAATTGCTTAATCGCTGAGGGTTGGCATAGATGACATGACTGCCGGCCCGGGCAAACCCGACCAGCGTCAGTCCTGTCGTTTCCGCGAGCCGGATGGCAAGTCCGGTCGGCGCGGAGATGGCCGCAAGCAGAGGAATCCCGAAGGTTGCCGCTTTCTGCACCATTTCGTAGCTGGCACGGCTGGTAACCAGGGCAAAGCCGTTCTCGACCGGCACTTGCGCCTGCGCCAGCGTACCGATCAGTTTATCCAGCGCGTTATGGCGGCCGATGTCCTCTTCGAGGTAGAGCACGGAGCCATCCGCAGCCGCCCAGGCGGCTGCGTGCACAGCGCCGGTTACGGCCTGCAGTTGCTGTCGGTCGTCGATTTGCCCGAAGGCCTTGTGCAAGGCCGCAGGGCTGATACAACGTCCCGCCGGCACCGGAGCTGGACAACGCACCACATCCTGCAAGCTCTCCGCACCGCATAATCCGCAGCCGGTGCGACCGGCCAGATTGCGTCGGCGCGACTTGAGTTCGGCAAACCGCTGCTGGGCAATGGTCATCTGCACTTCAATCCCGTTATCGCGCACAATCACATCGACGCTATACAGCTCCCTGTGGTCGGCGATGATCCCTTCGGAAAGGCTGAACCCCAAGCCGAACTGCTCCAATCCGGTTGGACTGGCCAGCATGACCGCATGCGAAATGCCGTTGTACACCATGGCGACAGGCAGTTCCTCGGCCACCTGGTCAATGGCATTCATACCTGCCCCCGCCTCCCAGCGCGTTACGGCTCGGCTCTGGAAACTGGACGGCACGGCCATATCCGGCAGGCTGCAGCTCTGGCGCGCGGCTTTCATTTATTGAGCCTTGGCCGCCTCGCGTTGTTTCAACAGCGCTTCCTGCTGCTCGCTGAACTGGCGATAACGCTGTTGCCATTCGGAAGGCTGGGTCACCTTCATTACCTGCACCGCCGTCACCTTGTATTCCGGGCAATTGGTCGCCCAGTCGGAATTGTCCGTCGTGATCACATTGGCGCCCGAGAACGGATGGTGGAACGTGGTATACACCACGCCCGGCTGCATGCGTTCGGTAATTTTGGCGTGCAGCACCGTTTCGCCGGCACGGCTCTGGATGCCGACCCAGTCGCCGTCCTGGATGCCGCGCTCCTCGGCGTCATGCGGGTGGAGTTCCAGCACGTCTTCCGGGTGCCACGCAGTGTTGGCGGTACGACGCGTCTGCGCCCCGACGTTATAGTGCGACAGGATGCGACCGGTGGTCAGGATCAGCGGAAATTTCTGCGTCACCTTCTCGTCCGTCGGGACGTAGCGTGTGACGAAGAACTTGCCCTTGCCGCGTACGAATTCCTCAATGTGCATGATGGGCGTGCCGTCCGGCGCCTCGTCGTTGCACGGCCACTGCACGCTGCCCAGTTCATCGATCTTCTTGTAGCTTACGCTGTGGAAAGTCGGTGTCAGGCGCGCGATCTCGTCCATGATTTCGGACGGGTGACTGTAGTTCATCGGGTAGCCAAGCGCGTTGGACAGCATCTGCGTGACTTCCCAGTCCTCCTTGCCGGCCAGCGGCGGCATCACCTTGCGTACCGGCGAAATGCGGCGCTCGGCGTTGGTGAAGGTGCCGTTTTTCTCCAGGAATGACGAGCCGGGGAAGAACACATGCGCGAACTTTGCCGTCTCGTTGAGGAACAGGTCCTGCACCACCACACACTCCATCGCCTCCAGCGCGGAAATGACGTGCTGGGTGTCCGGATCCGACTGGGCGATATCCTCGCCTTCGACGTACAGGCCCTTGTAGCTGCCATCCATCGCCGCCTCGAACATATTGGGAATGCGCAGGCCAGGCTCGTTGTCCAGTTTGACGCCCCAGTCTTGCTCGAACAGGCTGCGGGCGGCATCGTCCGACACATGGCGATAACCCGGGAGTTCGTGTGGGAAAGAGCCCATGTCGCACGAGCCCTGCACGTTGTTCTGGCCGCGCAATGGGTTGACGCCCACGCCGTCGCGGCCGATGTTACCGGTTGCCATGGCAAGATTGGCAATGGCCAGCACCATGGTCGAGCCCTGGCTATGCTCGGTCACGCCGAGACCGTAATAAATCGCTGCATTGCCGCCGGTGGCATACAGGCGAGCGGCTTCTCGTATCAGGTTTGCAGGCACACCGCTCGCAGCTTCCAGTTCTTCCGGCGAATTTTCCGGGCGAGCGACGAATTCCTTCCATTCGGCAAATGCCTTGGCTTCGCAACGTTCGGCGACAAAGGCCTCATTGACCAGCCCTTCTGTCACGATGACATGCGCCAGTGCATTGGCAACGGCAACGTTGGTGCCTGGACTCAGCTTGAGGTGGTAGTTCGCCTTGATGTGCGGCGATTTCACCAGATCGATGGCACGCGGGTCGATGACGATCAGCTTCGCGCCTTCGCGCAGGCGGCGCTTCATTTGCGAGCCGAACACCGGATGACCATCGGTCGGGTTGGCGCCGATCACCATGATGACGTCGGCTTTCATGACTGAATCGAAGGTCTGCGTGCCGGCGGATTCGCCCAGAGTTTGTTTGAGGCCATAGCCAGTCGGCGAGTGGCAGACGCGGGCGCAGGTATCGACGTTGTTGTTGCCGAACGCGGCACGCACCAGCTTCTGCACCAGGTAGGTTTCCTCGTTGGTGCAGCGCGAGGAGGTGATGCCGCCAACGGAGTCCTTGCCGTACTTGGCCTGGATTTCCTTGAAGCGCCGGGCGGCGTAGCCGACGGCTTCTTCCCAGCTGACGACCTGCCACGGGTCGTTGATGCTGTCGCGAATCATCGGCGTGGTAATTCGATCTGCGTGAGTCGCGTAACCCCATGCGAAGCGGCCCTTGACGCAGCTGTGCCCATGGTTAGCGTGACCGTCCTTGTTTGGCACCATATTGACGATCTGGTCGCCCTTCATTTCGGCCTTGAACGAGCAACCCACGCCGCAGTAAGCGCAAGTAGTGATCACGCTGTGCTCAGGCTGGCCGTGCAGCGTGATGGATTTTTCCATCAACGTTGCGGTCGGGCAGGCCTGCACGCAGGCGCCGCAGGACACGCATTCGGAGTCCATGAAGTTTTCCATCTGGCCGGGCGAGACGCGCGACTCGAAGCCGCGGCCGTCGATGGTCAGCGCAAACGTGCCCTGTGTTTCCTCGCAGGCGCGCACGCATCGATTGCAGACGATGCACTTGGACGGGTCGTAGCTGAAGTAGGGATTGGATTCGTCCTTGGCCGAATTCAGGTGGTTTTCGCCGTCGTAGCCGTAGCGTACTTCGCGCAGACCGACCGCGCCGGCCATGTCCTGCAGCTCGCAGTCACCGTTGGCGGAACAGGTGAGGCAGTCGAGCGGGTGGTCGGAGATATACAGCTCCATCACGCCGCGGCGAATATCCGCCAGCTTGGGCGTCTGCGTCTTCACCTTCATGCCGTTGTCGGCCAGCGTCGTACAGGAGGCAGGATAGCCGCGCCGCCCTTCGACCTCGACCAGGCACAGGCGGCAGGAGCCGAACGGTTCCAGGCTATCGGTTGCACAGAGCTTGGGGATTTCAACGCCGGCTTCCGCAGCTGCCCGCATGAGCGACGTGCCTTCCGGCACCGAGATTTCGATACCGTCGATGTCCAGTGTTACCAGTTTCTCCGAAGTTCGCGCCGGAGTGCCGTAATCCGTGCTACAGCCGCCGCTTCCACAATTGCATGCCATGATGTTCTCCTTACGCTGCCTGCTGTTTTTCAGGCAGACCGAAATCCTGCGGGAAATGATTGAGCGCCGACAGTACCGGGTACGGCGTCATGCCGCCCAGTGCGCACAACGACCCATTGAGCATGGTGTCGGAAAGGTCGCGCAATAGTTGCACGTTGGCGGCGTGATCCTTGCCTGCGATGATCTTGTCCACCACCTCGACGCCACGGGTGGAGCCGATACGGCACGGCGTGCATTTACCGCAGGACTCGATCGCGCAGAACTCCATTGCGTAACGCGCCATCCGCGCCATATCCACGGTGTCGTCGAAGGCGACGATGCCACCGTGGCCGAGCACCGCCCAGATATTGGTGAAGGCTTCGTAATCCAGCGGCGTGTCGAATTGCGATTCCGGCAAGTAGGAACCCAGCGGTCCGCCGACCTGCACGGCACGGATCGGGCGCCCACTGGCAGATCCACCGCCGTAGTCATAGAGCAGTTCGCGCAGGGTGACGCCGAAAGCCTTCTCGACCAGGCCGCATTGCTTGAGATTGCCGGCTAGCTGAATCGGCAAGGTACCGCGCGAGTGGCCCATCCCAAAGTCGCGGTAGAACTCGCCACCGCGGTCCAATATGATGGGCACCGAGGCCAGCGAAATCACGTTATTGATGACGGTCGGCTTGCCGAACAGGCCCTCGATGGCCGGCAATGGCGGCTTGAAGCGCACGATGCCGCGCTTGCCTTCGAGGCTTTCCAGCAGCGAGGTTTCTTCGCCGCACACGTAAGCACCGGCGCCGCGGCGGACTTCCAGATGGAAGGTCTTGCCACTGCCCTGGATATTGTCGCCCAGGTAGTTGCCGGCGACAGCCGCTTCGATCGCCTCATTGAGCGCCTGCAGCGCATGCGGGTATTCCGAACGCAGATAGATGTAACCTTGCGTCGCACCGACCGCGATGCCGGCGATAGTCATGCCTTCGATCAGCACGAAGGGATCGCCTTCCATGATCATGCGATCGGAATAGGTGCCGGAGTCGCCTTCATCTGCGTTGCAGACGATGTATTTCCGGTCAGCGTCTGTGTTCAGCACCGTGTTCCACTTGATGCCGGTCGGGAACGCAGCGCCGCCACGGCCGCGCAGCCCCGAGTCCGTTACCTGCTTGACGATCTCGGCACCGCTCATCGCCAGTGCATTCTGCAAGCCGCGATAACCGTCATGGGCCAGATAGTCTTCCAGCGACACCGGATCGGTGACACCGACACGGGCGAACGTCAGGCGCTCCTGTTTTTTCAGAAACGGGATTTCCTCGGTCAACCCCAGCCGCAAATGGTGATCGCCGCCGTAGAGGAAATTGTTTTCAAACAAGCCGTGCACATCTTCCGGGCTTACCGGGCCATAGGCGACGCGCCCCTCGGGCGTCGCCACTTCAACCATGGTCTCCAGCCAGAACATGCCGCGCGAACCGTTGCGTACGATCTGGATGTTGGCACCTCGCCTTGCCGCCTCGATCGTGACGGCCATCGCCACCTGGTTGGCGCCGAGCGAGAGTGCGCTCGAATCGCGTGGAACATAAACCTTGATGCTCATTGCTGTGCCTTTCTGGCCATCTCGATCAATCCCTCCAGCACGGCGGGAGTGACTCGCCCATACACGTCGTCGTTCATCATCACCGCCGGCGAGCATGCGCAGTTGCCGAGACAATAAACCGGCTCGAGAGAAAACTCCCCATCGGCACTCGTCCCATGGAAATCAACGCCCAACACCGATTTGGCATGCGCTGTCAGGGCATCGCTGCCCATGGCCTGACAGGATTCCGCCTGACAGACCTGCAAGGTGTTCCTGCCCGGCGGTGTCTGCCTGAAATAATGGTAAAAGCTGATGACGCCGTGGACTTCTGCACGCGAAAGATTCAACGCGTCGGCAATTTTCGGTACTGCATCGGAAGGGATATGGCCAATGCGGTCCTGAATTCCATGCAGGATCGGTAGCAGCGCTCCCGGTTTGTGCTTGTCAGCAGCGATCGCCGCATCGATCGCATGCGCATTGCAGTTCTGTTCTTTCATTTGATTCCCGAGGAAACGCCGGGGCTAACCGGCTTCAATATATACAGTGAGATATAACGTTGGTTAAAAAAACTCCCTTTGAGTAAGGGCTTTAAAAACGTTATATTTAATAGAATATAGCCCAAGCAGCGGGGGCGTCAACAATCATCAGGGTAGGGTTATCGCCTGATCGGACGGGCCGTCAGCGGTCGAGACCAAGCTTTTTGACTTTGCGGTACATGGTGGCGCGGCTGATGCCAAGCCGCTTGGCTGCGGCCGTAACGTTGCCTCCTTCATCGCGCATTGCCTGGCGGATCAGGTGATGCTCCGCCTCGGCAATGCGAACCTGACTGACATCCGTTCTGGGAATGGCCTTGGCGCGCGCGTCGCGATCGAATTCTTCAACAAAATCATCCGGGAGATGATGGCGGGAAATGCAGGCCTCTTGATCTCGGAATGCAAGCGCCGCTCGCAGGACATTGCGCAGTTGGCGAATATTGCCGCGCCAGGGATGCTGGCGCAGCATGCGCATCACTTCTTCTTCCAAGGCAACCGGAACATCAGACTCTTCCAGCAGCAGCCGCTCCACCAAGGTAGCGAGATCGCTACGATCACGCAGTGGCGGCAGAAAAACGCGCAGGCCGTTGAGGCGGTAATAAAGGTCTTCCCGGAACAACCCCTGTTCCACCTGCTCCAGCAAGCGCCGATTGGTCGCTGACACCACGGCGATATCGACCGTCACACCCTTCGCCCCGCCCAAGGGAACAACCTCCCGCTCCTGCAGCACGCGAAGCAAGCGAGCTTGCAATTGCAGGGGCATTTCGCCGATTTCATCCAGAAACAGCGTCCCGCCGTTGGCCTGCATGATCTTGCCCTGCGCTCCGTGACGTCTCGCGCCGGTAAAGGCGCCCTCTTCGTACCCGAACAATTCCGCCTCGATCAACCCCTCGGGAATGGAAGCGCAGTTGATGGCGACGAATGGCCTTTTGCCGCGAGGACTTGCCGCATGAATGGCCTTGGCCAGCAGCTCCTTGCCCGTGCCGGTTTCCCCCTCGATGAGGATGGGAATATCATGCCCCAGGGCCAGCTTGGCCTTGCTCACCACTTTATGCATGTGGGTATCGCCAGTGTCCAGCCGGTCGAGCGGCAGAAAATCTGCGGAAGCTTTGGGTCTGCTGCTCGACAC
>CAMLDQ010000032.1 GCA_946478965.1 uncultured Methylobacillus sp.
CGACGTGGTCAAGAACTACAAATCCTCTGCTCACCCGTTCGCGGCAAAGAACTAAACCTCCTGTATTCCCGGCGTGAGCAGCGTTGTTCACGCCGGCCTTGCCGCCTTCGATTTCGTCCCGGTTTATTTTCCTTTGCCGCTACGGCTGGTATCATGCCGTTCCCGCGCCACTTTCTACAAAGTCCTTGATTACATTATGGATTTTTTGGCCGTCAGGCCTGGCGCAGGGACCACCCTTCCACTGAGGGTGTTAAAGGCGAGCTGCGAGCCCGCTTTTCGATAATCATAATTCAATGGAATCAAGGAAATGTTGCGATTGCAAGTGATTGGTATTGCGTGTGTTTTTCTTCTGTTCTTTTCGGGTGCGGTGTATGGTGTCATCAAACTCACCGAGCGTGAAAATCGGAAGCGGTAAAATCTGGCCCGGCAATGGGCGGGAGCAAAAAGGGCTGCAATGCAGCCCTTTTTTTATTGCCCGGGAGTGCGGCTAATGTGGGGTATCCTGCCTGAGAAAAGACGTCCAACGGGCAAGGCTAAAAAAGACGAATGGCCAGAACAGCGTATTCAGCACGTCGTGCAGGCTGGCCCACCAGCGCCAGTAGCCTATCCACGCAATATCGTCCCGCATGTCCACTGCCTCACCCAGCACGGCGGCGGCGAGCACGGCAATCAAAGGAAAGAAGGAACGGATTTTTTTGCGCATGAGCATGCTGGCCAGGAGAAAAACGGCCAGCCCGACGTAAATATGCAGCGCATCCTTGGATAAGCCCGTGGCGCTTACGATGGAGAGTTTGATTAATTGAACGGTCGAAGTTTCCATAAATCCTGACAGGTTGATTGCATGAGGCAGGCCGCCCTTGCGGCTGCATTGTCTGCAGTGCGGTCAACGGCCTCGGTGTAGACCTCCATTTTGTCGGAATGATTCATTCGCTAAAGGGTAGTACCGGCGCTTGATCTGTATGGCTGGCAAAAAACGACTGGACCGCAGTGATCGTTTCGCTTATGGGCTCGTCAATTTTACGACCTGGCTACTTTACCATCCGGGCTGGAATGAAGCACTTTTGCGCATGACGCGCGCCAGGAAACCGATTGTTCGCTGTATTCAGAGTGAACAGCGGAGGCCAAATGAATTCATAATTCCAAATTTCGCTGTATAGGCAGATTTATTTCGATGGATTTCACAAGGAGAACTAAATGAGCAAGGGATGGAAAAGAGCAGGCGGCGCATTGTTGGCATTCAGCATCAATGCCGCATATGCGGATGACGATACGGCGGCACGTATTGCCGAGCTGCAGAAAATGCTGGAACAGCAACAGCAGCAAATGAAGGCGATGGCGGAGGAACTGAAGTCGCTGCAGCAGGCGCGAGTGGACGACAAGGGCAAGAGCACGGGCAACCCGGTGTTCGCCAACTTCAAGAACGGCATCGTGTTCGAGGATGCCAGCGGCGACTGGCAGCTGGCCATCAACGGCCGCGTGCAGGCCGATGCGCGTGCTTTCAACCCGGACGTATCCGGTGTCGACACCTTCAGCGTGCGCCGTGCGCGCCTGGGGGCCACGATGACCTTCTACAAGGATTACAGCGCGAGAATCGAAGGGGAGTACGCCGGCACCAGCACCAACCCGAGCACGACGCTCACCTATGCCTATTTCGATATCAACAAGTTCAGCGGCGCCAAGGTCCGCTTGGGCCAGTTCAAGCCGTTTTATGGCCTGGAACGCGCGATGAGTACCAATTTCATCGACTTCCAGGAGCGCTCGCTGGCCGATGCGCTGCTTGGCGCAACCTACGACCGCGGCATCATGGTCCACGGCACGCCGGTGAAGGGTCTTTACTACAATGCCTCCTGGATCAACGGCAAGGGTGCGAGCAGTTCCGGCAACGGCGACGAAACCAACAGCGAGTACGACAACAAGGACACACTGCTGCGGCTGACGGGCAACCTGGCCGAATTCGCCGGCTGGAAAGATGCCGTGGTGCATGTCGGCGGCTTTTATGCCTTCGGCAAACAGGAGCCGGGTTCTGCTACGGCGTCAATTTCGACCGAGGCCCGCGGTTACAACGTGTTTTCGACCGACACCTTCACCAAGGCGGTCGACCGCAAGCGCAGCGGTATCGAGCTGGCGCTGGCCAACGGCCCGCTCAAGCTGCAGAGTGAATACATCGCTGCAAAGTTCGACGGGCACGGGTTTGATGAGCGCGAACTGTCGGCCTGGTATGCCAGCGTGAACTGGCTGGTCACCGGTGAAACATTTGCTTCCACTTACAAGGAAGGGGCATTCGGCCGGCTGACGCCGAAACGTCCATTCAGGTTTGGCGGCGACGGCTGGGGCGCGTTGCAGGTCGGCGTGCGCTACAGCAAGTTGGACGGCAGCGATTTCACGACCGCCAATGCTGCCGGCACTGGCAAGCTCGCTGCCAACAGGAGCAACGAGGCCGATGCCTGGACGTTGGGCGCCAACTGGATATTCAACCCGAATGTGCGTTTTATCGCCAATTACGTGCACACCAGCTTCGACACGCCGGTGACGGTCAACAGCAAGACCTATGACGACGAAGACGCGATCACCATGCGCGCGCAGTTCGATTTCTGAGCGTTGTCGAAAAGGAGACACGATGAAATACCTCAAGGCAATGCTGGTTGCCCTGCTTATGACGGCGCAGTCGGCGGCGATGGCGGGGGATAGTGTGACTGTCGCGGTTGCCGCCAATGTGAAGTTTGCATTCGACGATCTGGCGAAGTCGTTCACCGCGGATACCGGCATCGAAATAAAACCGGTGTTCGGCTCGTCCGGCAAGATCGTTTCCCAGATCAAGGAAGGCGCGCCCTACGACGTGTTCCTGTCGGCCGACATGGCGTATCCGGAGAGGCTTTACCAGGAGGGCCAGGCCGTCGCTGCTCCCAGGGTGTATGCCTACGGCAAGGTCGTGGTATGGACGTTGAAAAGCGGCCCCGACATTGGCAAGGGGTTGTCGGCGCTGGCGAACCCGGATGTGAAGCGGATTGCTGTCGCCAACCCCAGGCTGGCACCGTATGGCGCGCAGGCGATCAAGGCGCTGGAGAAGTCCGGCCTGATGGCGGCCGTCCATCCGAAGCTGGTGTTTGCCGAGAACATCGCGCAGGTCGTGCAATATGTGGATAGTGGCAATGTCGATGCTGGCCTCACCGCCAAGTCGCTGGTCACGGCTCCGGAGGAAGTCGGGCGCGGGCAGTGGCTGGACGTGCCGGCGGAAGCCTATGAGCCGATCGCCCAAGGTGCGGTGATCCTGCGCTTCGGGCAAGCCAATCACGGCGATGCCGCACACAGGTTTTATGACTTCCTGTTTTCGGCCAAGGCACGTACCATCCTCGAAAAGTTCTACTATGGACTGCCATGAACCGATTGAAGGGTAAAGTCGTCGCTGTCGAAAGCAATCTCCATATGTCGCTGGTGGATGTGCAGGTCGGCGGCGATGTCCTAAGTGCGACGCTGCTGGAGGCTCCGGGTGCGGCGGGGTATCTGGAGATCGGCTGCGATGTGACGATGCTGTTCAAGGAAACCGAGGTTTCGCTGGGCAAGGGGATGAGCGGATTGATCAGCCTGAGCAACCGGCTGGCCTGTAGCGTGCGCGGTATCGAGCGTGGCGATATTCTGAGCGCGGTTGAACTCGATTATGCCGGTCGGCCGCTGGTTTGCGTGGTCACAACACGTAGCGTCGAACGCCTGCGGCTTGCGGCAGGCGATACGGTGGAAGCGCTGGTCAAGGCCAATGCCATTGCTCTGATGGAGGGGCATCATGACGCCTGACTGGCAGCCGCTGTTGTTGACCTTCAAACTTGCAAGCCTGACCACGGCCATTCTGCTCGGCGTGGGGGTCCCGTTCGCCTGGTGGCTCGCCAACACCCGCATCCGGCTCAAGCCCGTGGTGGAAGCTCTGGTGGCCATGCCGCTGGTACTGCCGCCTTCGGTGCTCGGCTTTTACCTGCTGCTGGCGTTCAGTCCTCAGCACTGGTTCGGCCACTGGCTGGATCGGGTGGCGGGATTGCGTCTAGCCTTCAGTTTTGAAGGGCTGGTGGCGGCGTCCGTGATTTTCAGCTTTCCGTTTCTCGTGCATCCGATCCAGGCCGCCTTCCAGAATTTGCCCAGGTCGCTGGTCGAGGCCGCACAGGTTCTGGGCAAGTCTCCCTGGAAAATCTTCCTGCGCGTGGTGCTGCCCAATATCAAGCCTGCCTTGCTGTCCGGTACGGTGCTGGCGTTTGCCCATACCGTCGGCGAGTTCGGCGTGGTGCTGATGATAGGCGGCAACTTGCCGCAGGAAACGCGGGTCGCCTCGATTGCCATTTATGACGAGGTCGAGTCTCTGAATTACGCAGCGGCGAATTTCTATGCCGGTTCGCTGTTCCTGCTATCGTTCGCGATCCTGCTGCTGGTCTACTTCATCAACCGCAGGACGCCGAAATGATCAGGGTCGCGCTGACAAAGCGCCTGCACGGCAGCCAGGGCGATTTCCTGCTGGATGTCGACCTGGAAATCGCACGGGGCGAATTCGTCGCCTTGTACGGCGCTTCCGGCGCAGGGAAGACGACACTGTTGCGCTGCCTGGCAGGATTAGAACGGCCGGAGCAGGGGCGCATCACGGTGAACGACGAAAGCTGGCTGGACACGACCAGGCGCATTGCGGTGCCGCCGCAGCTCAGGCACGTTGGCTACATGTTCCAGGATTACGCGCTCTTCCCCAACATGACGGTACGCGGCAACCTCGAATTTGCGTTACGCAAGGATGGTGACAAGAAGCGCGTAGACGAACTGTTGGAGCTGATGGCGCTGGGAGATTTGCAGCGGCGCAAGCCGGAGAGCCTGTCCGGCGGGCAGAAACAGCGTGTCGCGTTGGCGCGGGCACTGGCGGCGGAACCGCGCCTGCTGTTGCTCGACGAGCCGCTTTCGGCGCTGGATGCTTCCACGCGAGCGCGCCTGCAGGATGAAATTGCCCGCTTGCAGCGGCATTTCGGCCTTACCGCCATTCTCGTCAGCCATGAGGTCGGCGAAGTCTACAAACTCGCCAGTCGCGTCATGCTGATGGAAGCTGGCCGCATCATACAGACTGGCGCTCCGGGAGCGGTTTTCAGTGCCGGCCAGACCAGCGGTAAATTCCGCTTTACCGGGGAAATCCTCGCCATCGACCCGATGGACGTGATGTATTCCCTCACGGTGCTGGTCGGCAGCCAGATCGTGCGTGTCGCCGCCACGCGCGCAGAGGCGGCCGGTCTGCAGCGCGGCGATCGCGTGATGCTGGTCACCAAGGCATTCAATCCCATGGTGATGCGGCTGGGGTGAAATGGGCCAAGCATCGGCATCGCAAGGGTTCCATGGAGTAGCCAATTGGAAAAATTTTCCGTTTTATTCCTTCTCCTCTTCTGAAGCTTGATAAGGGTGACAAGGCAATTTTTAAATATTTAACATCAAACGTGCTCGAACTATGCTGGTCATGTAAGACGGCACGACCAGCTATCCGCTATACTCCCAAGGATTTTCAGGGTAATGCCGACGAAGAACGCAAAACAAAACAATCGGCTACGACATTGGAGGAGCATCTGTGCTAGCAAGGAAGTTGCATGGTTATCCGGTATTGATACTCGGTGCCGGCAGGGGCGGAGCCGCCTTGCTGGAAATGTTCATCGAGGACGCACACGTCGACGTGCTGGGGATTGTCGATCCTGATATGAATGCGCCTGGCGCCCGGCTTGCCAAAAGCGTGGATATCCCAGTTTACGGCCATGTCAGCGAGGCCTTCCATCTATGCAAGGATTACCCCGATTGCATTGTCTACAACCTGACGCATGACGACAGCGTAGCCGAGGAAATTGGCCGAACCTTTCCCAACAAGAAAGTAACCAGCGGGCCGGAGGCCAAGCTCTTCTGGCAAATGGTCACCAACCTCAAGCGCATCAAGACCGAGCTGGAAACCAGCCAGAATCAGCTGAACGCGATTATCCGCCATGCGATGGACGGCATTGTCACCGTCAGTGATACGGGGTTGATCGAGGGCTTTAACCCGGCAGCAGAGGAAATTTTCGGTTATGCCCAAGAAGAGGTGGTTGGCCAGTCGGTAAGCATGCTGCTATCACCCGCAACCCGGCAGCAGTTCCAGCCTGACCTGAAGAGGTATCTTGAATCCGGCCAACGCGGTTCAGTGGGCATCCGCGGGCAGGAGGTCATCGCTCTGCGCAAGTCCGGCGAGCAGTTCCCGATGGAAGTTTCCGCTTCCGAAATGGAAATCAAAGAGCAGCGCTTTTTTGTCGCGATCGTCCGCGATGTCACCGAGCGCAAGCTCATCGAGCAAAAGATCAAGCAAATGGCCCACTACGACCATTTAACCGGCCTGCCCAACCGCAGCCTGTTCATGGAGCAGCTGGAACATGCACTCAAACTGGGCAAGCGCAAGCATCAGAAAACCGCAGTGCTATTTCTCGATCTGGATGGCTTCAAACAGGTGAACGATACGCTCGGCCACGAGGCCGGCGATCAATTGCTCAAGGACGTTGCCGCCCGGCTGAAACCCCTGTTGCGCGATTCGGATGTTGCTGCGCGCCTGGGTGGCGACGAATTCACCTTTATCCTGAATGACATCGGCAGCCACGAAAATGCCGCCGGCGTAGCATGGAAGATACTGGATGCGCTTTCGATGCCTTTTGTGCTGAAAGGTACGCCCAGCCGGATTGGCGGCAGCATCGGTATCGCCTTGCATCCCAATGACGCCGACGATTTCGAAGCACTCATCCGAAAAGCCGACGAAGCGATGTACGAAGCTAAAAAAGACGGCAAAAATGCTTATCGAATCTATCGGGAGCGAGTGTAAGGAGAGAGTTGCGATGTCGACTTGACTTGGGCAAGTCAGTCAGTTCGCACGCTGCTTTTTCCCCAACTTCCATATCGTTTCTGCGCGACTGCCTATATACCAGAAGCTCGCTGCGAGTATGCCGAAGAAGGCGGCCTTGTGGATCGAGTCCCAAAAGTACTCAAAGAAGCGCGTGTATAGATTGATGAACAGGAAGGTCAGGCCAAATCCACGTAGCACGCCGTCATCCTGTTTGAGCCCGTACCAGACGGCGGCGATGGCGACAGCACCGAAGAGCAGCGACCAATGGAAAAGTTCGTACTGCCGCACCTGCCTCCATTGCATCATGTCGCCGTAGTTGCCGAAAATGGACATGATCCAAAGCGCGATGAACAGATTGAGCAGGCCGATGACTTTTGTCTGCGGCGACATCGAGATCAGGCGCGCGAAAACTGTTGAGCTCGATCCCCTTGCTTGCACGTGTTGGCCTGCTAGCCCGAGCAGGGTTAGCGCTCCGCCAAAGATGACGAAGCGCAGCGGGTAGTTCATCCCGAGGAAGTACATGCCGCCGCCGGAAACATAGCCGGTCTCCGTGCCCATCCATGTGCCCATTGAGAGCAGGGCAAACACCCATACTAGTGATGAGGGGAACCACAGACCGAGCAGGGCATACAGCACGGCAGCCATCAGGAACAGCAGGGCGTAGTGCCCCGTGCCGGTGTCGATCGCGGTGCCGAGATAATAGACGGCAGCTGCAAGCGCTAATACCCCAATGAAAAAGACCGATTCGTTGCCATAAACCCGATGCGGATATTTTTTCCGCAAAGAGAGGCCGCATCCAAATATCATGGCAGAGAGAGCGGCGAAAAACGCGCATTTCATCGCAGCCGAGGCGTTGAAGAAATGCATAAGCAGTTCCATCAGTATCCGGTCGGCGAATATGGCACCCACCGCAATCACCAGACAGAGGATGGCGATGATGAAGGCATAACGTGCGGTTCTCTGCCAGTCGAAAGTGGCGATGGAGATTGAGGATGCGAGTCGAGCCGAGATTTCGTCGTCAATCGCGCCACTTGCATGCCAGTGGCCAATGGCATTCTGGACGATGGCGTATTGCTTGCGTGGAAGTGCCGTCCCCGACTGTTGATCTTCTTGTTGCATCGAATCCCCTTGGGCTGTAAATTGCCGCGATCCAACAACTGCGATACTGCCCCGAGGCGATGGCGTGATTTTAAATAAATCGGGGCAGTGTTGTTGTTTTCTATTTGCTTTACGGCAGTGGGTGCCAATTCTTTCTTGCATGATAGTGGCCGGGTATCCTGCCTGCAAGCTATCACTTCTGCTAGAGGTAGAGGATTTTCAGCTTAGAGCGCAGGTGTTGCAGCAATCCTTGTAGGTTGCCATGCAGGAGCATTCGGCGTTTAATCGCCGGATGGCAAACAGTTGTTGACATGGTATGGAGCCTTACTTTGCTGCGGCATCTGGTTCGTTCCTGCGGGATAAACTCGAGGAGGGCGATATCATGAGCAAGCTATTGGTAGTGTTTTACGGCGTAGTTTGTTATCTGGTCTTTTTTCTCACGTTTCTTTATGCGGTTGGCTTTATCGCGAATTTCGGGGTGCCCAAGGGCATTGATGATGGTGTGGCCGGCAGCCTTGCCGGTGCGATTATTGTCGATCTTGTCTTGATGAGCGTGTTTGCGATGCAGCACAGCGTGATGGCGCGGCCGGGCTTCAAGTCCTGGTGGACGCGCTTCGTGCCACAGCCCGTGGAGCGCAGCACCTATGTGCTTTTTTCCAGCTTGGCGCTGATTCTCCTCTACTGGTTGTGGCAGCCGATGCCTGCAATCATATGGCAGGTGGGGGATCCGATCTTGCGCACCCTGGTGTGGGTGGCATTCTGGCTGGGTTGGGGCATCGTGCTGTTCAGCACCTTCCTGATCAACCATTTCGAGTTGTTCGGCCTGCGCCAGATATACCTGCATTTTATCGGCCAGATGCATATTCCTGTCGGCTTCAGGACGCCACTGCTGTATCAGTGGGTGCGGCATCCCATCATGCTGGGGTTCATCATCGCGTTCTGGGCGACGCCGCAGATGTCGGTGGGGCATTTGGTGTTTGCCGTGGTGACCACGCTCTACATCATCATCGCCGTGTACTATTTCGAGGAGCGCGATTTGCTCAAGTACCATGGCGAGGTCTATGCCGAGTACCGGCGGCAGGTTTCGATGATTGTTCCCATCCCCAGAAAACGGCGCTAAGGCATATCTCGCATAATTGGAGGCCAATTCATCCGTGGCGAGCAAGGTATGGCATGTTGTCTGTGCATTCGCTGCGCTCTGATTTCAGCGCTGATCCTGGAGGCCTTAACCAGCAGTCGGTCGATTCATTTGACGCAATCCTCCCCATTGCTTTAGTGTGGACAGCGATTGGCTTTATGATCCACTTGAATTGAACCAAGTAGATTTCCAAAATCTTACCGCGGCTGTGAGGATCAAATGGCTGTTAGTAATCGCATTGTCCTTTTCTTTTCTCTTGTTTTTTCTGGTTTGCTTCTCATGCCGGCGAGCGTGCAAGCCAAAACCATCACTGTTGTAGGTGACGACAATTACCCTCCATACCTGTTCAAGGATGCCAATGGCAATACGGTTGGTTACATCGCGGACCTCTGGAAGTTGTGGGAGAAAAACACAGGCGTGCATGTGAACTTGGTATCTACTTCCTGGGCGCAAGCACAAGAACTGATGCTGGACGGCAAGGCCGACGTGATCGAGATGATTTTCCGTACGCCGGAGCGAGAGCCCTTTTACACATTCTCCAAGCCCTACGAGAAGGTGAAGGCGGACATCTTTACGCTTGACGGCATAACGGGTGTAACCACTCCTGCCGAGTTAACCGGCTTCGTCGTCGGCGTGCAGAAAGGTGACGCCTGCGTCCCTAGATTAATTGACTCGAACGTGCATGCCTTGCGGTTTTATGACGGTTATCGCCAAATGATTGCCGACATGCTTGCCCATAACATCAAGATCATGTGTATGGATGATTTTCCAGCCAACTACTATCTATATCTTCTGGATGAAAACAGCCAGATTCGTAAAGCTTTCACGTTCTATCAGAACGAATTCCGCCGTGCAGTCAGGAAAAACGATTTTGCCACCCTGGGTCTGATCGAGCGCGGCATGGCCGAGATTACTCCAGCGCAGCGCGAAGCACTCGATAAGAAATGGAAAGGCCGGCCTGTTCATGAGTTTGCCTATTCTAAATTTCTTGCATATGGCCTTCTCACTATTCTTGCCCTCGGATGTGTCATGTCCCTCTGGATTGCGATCTTGCGCAGATCTGTGAACAAGAAAACTGCTGAGATCCGAGCGCAATCGAGCCTGATCGCAATGGAGCGCGGCAGGCTGCAAGAGATTATCGATGCTACCCATGCCGGTACATGGGAATGGAATGTGCAGACCGGGCAATGCGTATTCAATGAACGATGGGCGGAAATGCTCGGTTACTCGCTTGATGAACTCAGGCCGTTATCCATTGCTACTTGGAGAATGCTGACGCACCCAGAGGATGAGGCGCTTGCCATGACCCAGCTCGAACTGCATTTCGCAGGCAAAACTGAGTTTTACGAGTGCGATATGCGCATGCGCCACAAGAACGGGCTGTGGATATGGGTTTCTGACCGTGGCAAATTGGTTTCCAGAACTCCCGAGGGGTTGCCCATGATCATGAGAGGTACCCACATCGACGTCACCGAGAGGAAACTGGCTAACGATGCAATCTGGCGACAGGCTAACTATGACAGCCTGACACAGTTGCCTAATCGTTTGCTGTTCAATGATCGCCTAACCGACCTCATCAAGAAGGCGGAACGTAGCCAACATAAGATTGCACTCATCACCATTGATCTCGATCGTTTCAAGGAGATCAATGACACCCTTGGTCACCCCATGGGCGATGCACTGATCATTGAGGCAGGAAAACGCATCCAGCACTCCGTGCGCGAGTCCGATACTGTGGCCCGTTTCGGCGGCGATGAATTCTGTGTCCTGATTGCCGATCTTGAGGATATTTCGCATCTTGCCGCGTTGATGCAGGATTTACTGGACAAACTTGCCCAGCCTTATATTCTGGGTGAAGAGCAGGTTTATATCACTGCCAGCGTCGGCATCAGCATTTACCCGGATGACGCTCGGGATGGCGTCGAAATGCTGCGTCACTCCGATCAGGCAATGTATGTCGCCAAGAACGATGGGCGCAATTGTTTCAGCTTTTTTACCCAATCCATGCAAGATTCCGCGATGAATCGGATGCAATTGGTAAAAGATATGCGCCATGCGATTGAAAGAAACGAGTTCATAGATTACTACCAGCCTATCGTTGAGCTGGCAACGGGAAGAATCCATAAAGCGGAAGTGCTGTTACGCTGGGAGCACCCGACGCGGGGCCTGATCAGCCCATCAGTATTTATCCCGATTGCCGAGGAGGTCGGAGCAATTGTCGAAATAGGCAACTGGGTATTCACCCGGGCCGCATTGAATGCTCTTAAGTGGCTACCCCTCGTTGGCTCTGAACTGGCCATCAGTGTCAACAAGTCTCCAGTCCAGTTTATGGATCGGAGCCGTAGTCATCTCGATTGGGTTAACTATCTTGAGTCCTTGAAGTTGCCTGGGAAGCATATCGTTGCTGAAATTACAGAGGGCTTGCTGCTAAAACCCGAGAAATCGATTGAAGATAAACTGCTGTATTTCCGCGATGCAGGTATCCAGGTGGCGATCGATGATTTTGGTACTGGATATTCTTCATTGTCATATCTGACGAAATTTCATATTGATTATCTCAAGATCGACCAATCTTTCACGCGGGACCTGGCTCTTGGCAGCGAAACCCATGCATTATGCGAGGCCATCGTAGTGATGGCGCACAAAGTCGGATTGAAGGTGATTGCCGAAGGCGTGGAAACCGAACTTCAGCGCGACCTGCTACTCAAGATGAAATGCGATTATGCACAAGGATATTTGTATTCGAAACCAATACCCGCCGATGAATTTCAGGCATTGCTTGAATTTCATTGCCGCGCAATTCGCGACGATGCTGCTAATTAAAGCCAATAGAGAAAATTCATGTTGAGGTTGCCATGATTTACTACATTATCAAAATCATTCTATCTGCCTGCTTGATTGTGCTGGTCTCGGAAGTCGCCAAGCGCAATTCGCTGGCCGGGGCGCTGCTCGCTTCCTTGCCGCTGGTTTCTATTCTGGCTTTCGTCTGGATTTACCTCGATACTGGCGATATGCAGAAAGTCTCGGAGCTATCTAGACAGATATTCTGGCTGGTGATCCCTTCCCTTGTATTGTTCCTGGCATTGCCTGTTTTCATCAAAAATCACTTCAACTTCTATCTTGGCCTGTCGCTCTCCATGGCGTTGACCGCTGGCGCCTATTTCGTTCTGGTCTGGATCCTGAAGGCTAAAAATATCCAGATCTGAACGGCAGCTGCGTCAACCCAGCCTCTCGAAAGGCCGGGTTGAAGAGAAAATGTTATCCGGGTAACCGACCGTCGGAATCCGCCTGACGCATGGGGGGGATTCACGGTAAGATCATCGCATGCGATTCCTGCTGATCTTCTGCCTCGCCCTGATGGGGGGCCTATCGGGAGCGCCCGCGATGGGCGCTCCGATCCCGCTGGCACAGACTTCTCCTCGGCAGCCGCTGGGGGAACTCGCAGGCGTCCTGACCGAAACGGCCGCTCCCTTGAGTATCGACGATGTCGTCAAACTCGATATGCAGGGGCGGTTTTCCCAAGGCGAGCAACCCATCCTGACATTCGGCATCGGCTCCAAGCCGGTATGGGTCAGGCTCTCGGTCGACAATATCGAGGATACGCCCTTGGCGCGTCGTCTGGTTGTGGAGAACGCCTGGCTGGATCATGTGGCGGTCTATTTCGTGCACGACCGGAAAGTCGTGCAGACGGCCATCACCGGGGATGCACAGGTCTTCCGTGATCGCCCGGTTCCAGGCCGGTTTTTTGCCTTCGATCATGTATTCGCTCCCGGCGTGACCAGCGTCTACCTGCGAGTCGAGACCGACGACCCGGTCGTGGTGCCGATTTTCCTGATGGAGCGGGCAAGTGCGGATGCACGGGCGCAAGGGCAGGATTACAGCTACGGCTTCCTGTACGGCTACCTGATGGCGTTGCTGGCCTACAACCTATTCCTCTATTTTGGCCTGAACTACAAGCGGCATCTGTATTACGGCGCGTTCATCGGCATGTTCATCCTGCTCAATGTCGCCTATACCGGCCACGGTTTTGCCTGGTTGTGGCCGGATTATCCCGACCTGCAGAAATGGATCATCCCCATCCTGATGGTGGGATGCGGCTTGGCAGGCCTGAATTTCGGCCGGCATTTCCTGGAAACACGTGTGCACCTGCCACGCCTGCACCGCGCGATTACTGCCACGTGCCTCGGCGTGCTGCTCCTGCTGCTGCTGAGCTTTGCCGCCGGGACGCAATACTATGCCCTGCTCCTCGCATTTGCATTCATGCTGCTGTTCAGCGCCTTGATGCTGCTCATGGGCGTTGCCGCCTTGCAATACGGGCATCGCTACGCACGCTATTTCCTGCTGGCCTCCATCGCGTCGATGTCTGGTGTGGGTGCGACGTCACTCGCGGTATGGGGCTGGATACCTTTCAATAACTGGACCTACCGTGCGGCGGAGATCGGCCTGGTTATCGATGCGACGCTATTGGCGCTGGCGCTGGCTTACCAGTTCCGCACGATGCAGATGGAGCATCGGATGGCGGAACAGCTGGCAGCGCGTGATCCCTTGACCGGACTCAACAACCGCCGCGCATTTTACGCGTTGGCGCGCCCGGTCTGGAGCCTTGCCTTACGCAAGCAGCATGAACTATCCGTTATTCTGCTGGATATCGATCATTTCAAGGCGATCAACGATCAATACGGTCATGCTTGCGGCGATGCCGCCCTGGTGGCGGTCAGCAACGTTCTGGCAGGACATGCGCGGGCAGAGGATATTGTCAGCCGCTGGGGCGGGGAAGAGTTTCTGGTGCTGTTGCCGGAGACCGGGCTGGAGGCCGCCCTGATCAAAGCCCAACGCTTATTGCAGGAGATCCGCGACATTCGCCTGCCTTGGCGGGGCGAATGTATCGCCATGACGGCCAGTTTTGGCGTCGTTGCGAAGGCTGCATATCACCAAACCTTGAATGAAATAATCGCAGATACCGATCAGTATCTGTACAAGGCGAAAACCTCTGGACGGGACAGCATCAGCTCACCTGAGTAGTAGTGCCCAGTTTGCAGGCGCATCCAACGGGCAACCGGTGCCTCGGGAGCAATGCGCTCTTTAATTTCTGCGTGATTTTGGGGTCCTATGCCATCGCAGCAGCAGTGAATCGATCGATGGGAGCATGAGGCTTGGTCATGGCGGTGGAGCTTCTCAGGTTGCGGCGATTACAACCCCGGTCGCGATTTCCGGATCGTTGGTAATTTGCACGTTCTGCTCGCGGATATCGAGCAGATATAGGTTGTAGTGGGGCAGCTTGCGGAACGGCGCATCGTCAATATCACCTGCGGATAGCCGGACAAAGCTCAGTTCAGGAAAACAGCCGCGCAGTAGCGCCAGCGGGTTGGGTGAGAGATTATGAAATTCCGTCAGTGCGGCTTCGATTTCGCTCAATGTTTCCGGGCTGATACACATGATGACCTCCTATTCGTCTTTGCTCATACGTTGTGCTTCCATGGTCATTGGTGCTGAATCTATATGGATAAGCGGAGTGCGGTTTGAGTGTCTCTCGTCCGCAAAACGTGCGTCTCTTCGGTGCGCCGCGCAGTGCATATGCTCGCTTGTGATGCTATTGCACTCGCTTGGTAGCCCCTTGTTAGGAAGCATTGCCCCTGTCAGAGTGTAGAGGGGCGGAATGCCTGTGTTAGGCATGCGAGGGCCGGTTCCGTTGATGTGCAGCCCGGCCGGATTGGAGGCAAGCCTTGTTCCGGAGGTTCGCGTGGTAAATGTGAACATGGCAGTACTACTGCAATAACTGTTCCTGCTCGCTATGTCGGTTTGGATGAGTGATGAGGAGGCTGATGGAACAGCCGTCGCTGCGAGCAAAAATGCTGCCTGGAAGAGGAGGTTTTTCTGGGGGGGCGACTGCTGGAAGTCGCCGGCGATCACACGCCGATCATGGTTCCGCCAGGCGGCCGCATTTGACAAAAGCCGGGCACGAACGTGTATGGGCAGGAGCAAACAGTTTAGACCCACTGAGCATTTAATGGGACAATGTCAAACGTTTCGGAGCAGAGGATGTGCAGGACTGAAAAACAAAACGCACCGCCTGAAAAAATCAGTCACGGTGCGTTATGCAGGAATCAGCTGGTGCCCAGAAGAGGACTCGAACCTCCACATCTCTCGATACTAGTACCTGAAACTAGCGCGTCTACCAATTCCGCCATCTGGGCTCGAAAGAGACGCGCATTTTATAGGAAAGACTGATTTTGTCAACGAGAAAAAAACAACGCCAAACTGATCCCCACGCTGCACGAGAAGCGGCCAATTACGAAAATCCGCTTCCGAGCCGGGAGTTCATCCTGGAAGTCATGACCGAGGAAGGTGCCCCCGTTACGGTGGAGCAACTCTACAAGCTGCTGAGTCTCCGTAGAAGCGAGCATGAAATATTCAACCGGCGACTGGGTGCGATGGAGCGGGACGGGCAAATTTTCCGCAATCGCAAGGGGGCGCTCTGCCTTGCGGAGAAGGTGAATCTCATTGCGGGCAAGGTGCAGGGGCACCCGGATGGCTTCGGGTTCCTGATTCCCGACGCGGGCGGTGTAGACCTGTTCCTGGCGCCTAAGGAAATGGAGCAGGTAATGCATGGCGACCGCGTACTGGTGCGCCAATCAGGGATCGACCGGCGCGGCCGACCGGAAGGCAAGATCGTCGAAATCCTGGAACGTGGCACGCAGCGGCTGGTAGGCCGGCTGGTGGTGGAGAGCGGTGTGGTGCTGGTGGCTGCGGAAGACCGTCGCATCGCCCAGGACATCTTGATTCCGCCCGGCCAGGAAATGAAGGCCAAGGCCGGGCAGGTGGTGATGGTCGAGCTGATCGAACAGCCCTCGCGCTATGCCAAGCCGATCGGCAAGGTCATCGAAATTCTCGGTAATTATGCCGATCCCGGCATGGAAATCGAAATCGCCCTGCGCAAGCATCAGCTGCCTTATCTGTTCAGCGCTGAAGCGGCCCGGCAGGCCGAGGCCTATCCCAAGAAAGTACGCAAGACCGACTGGAGGGGACGCGTCGACCTGCGCGAGTTGCCGCTGGTGACCATTGACGGCGAGACCGCACGTGACTTCGACGATGCTGTGTTCTGCGAGCCGATAGGCAAAGGCTGGCGCCTGGTGGTCGCGATCGCCGACGTCAGTTTCTACGTTCAACCCGGCGAGGCACTGGACAAGGATGCCTATGACCGGGGTAACTCGGTGTATTTCCCGCGCCGCGTGATTCCCATGCTGCCGGAGGCGCTCTCCAATGGCCTCTGTTCGCTCAATCCGGACGTTGAACGCCTGTGCATGGTGTGCGACATGCAGATTGACGCCAAGGGCAAGATCAAGCGCTATGAGTTCTATCCGTCGGTGATGCTGTCCAAGGCGCGCATGACCTACACCAAGGTGTACGACATGATCGTCAACCCGGAGGGCGATATCGCGCAGGAATATGCCTGGCTGATGCCGCATGTGCAGCATTTGTACGCGCTTTATCAAATCCTGCTGAAGGCACGTGCGGTGCGCGGCGCAATCGAGTTCGAGACGACCGAAACGCTGATGATGTTCAACGATCAGGGCAAGATCGACCGCATCGTGCCGGTGGTGCGCAACGACGCACACCGGCTGATCGAGGAGTGCATGCTGGCGGCTAACGTCTGTGCCTCGGATTTTCTTGCCAAGCACGAGCATCCGGCGCTGTACCGCATCCACGAAGGGCCTACCCCGGAAAAACTGGAGAAGGTGCGCGGCTTCATGGCCGAGTTCGGCTTTGCGCTTGGCGGCGGCGATACGCCGCATGCCAAGGATTACGGCAAATTGCTGGAGCAGATCAAGGGGCGCCCCGACGAGCAGTTGCTGCAAACCGTGCTGTTGCGCTCCATGCAGCAGGCCGTCTACAGCCCGGACAATGTCGGGCATTTTGGCCTCGCCTACGAGCACTACACACATTTCACCTCACCGATCCGTCGTTATCCCGACCTGCTGATCCACCGTGCCATCAAGGCCGTGCTCGAAGGCCACAAATACAAAGCCGGCGACTGGCATGGGCTGGGCATGCACTGTTCGATGACCGAGCGCCGTGCCGACGATGCCACGCGCGACGTGGAAGCTTGGCTCAAGTGCTATTACATGCAGGACAAGGTGGGCGAGAGCTTTACCGGCACCGTGGCCGGTGTGACCAGTTTCGGCTTGTTTGTCGCGCTGGACGAGGTCTATGTCGAAGGTTTGCTGCATGTCACCGAACTGGGCAGCGACTACTTCAATTTCGATGCGGTGCGCCATGAAATGCTCGGCGAACGCAGCGGGATGCGCTATCGGCTGGGGGATCGTCTGCAAGTAAAGGTGGCGCGCGTAGACATGGAATCCAGCAAGATCGATTTCGTATTGGATCAGGTGCCGCCAATGAAGCAGTCGACGACCGCGGAGAAACCGGCCACAATGCCGGCCGTGAAATCCGCCGTCAGGCCGGCAGGCAAGCCTGCGACAAAACCCGCAGCCAAACCGGCGCAGAAAAGTGGCTCTAACCGCAAAAGCCGCTTGACCTTGTCAGGAGGCTCGGCTCGCAAGTCCGAGGGTCCTACCAGTACGCGCGGAAAGAGCAAGTCCAAATCGACCCGCAGGAAAGGCAGCAAGAAGAAATGAGCATCACCCGTATCGTATTCGGTTTTCATGCCGTGGCCAGCCGGCTGAGGCAGAATCCGGCCAGTGTGCAGGAAGTATGTGTAGACAAATCGCGTAAGGACGCCCGCATGCAGGATCTTCTGCAGCTGGCTGAGCAGAAGGGTGTGCGCGTCATGCAGATGGAGCGCGAGCGTATCGACGGCCTGGCTGCCAACGGCCGCCACCAGGGCGTACTTGCGCGTGTGGCCGATACGCCGCTGCCGTATCAGGACATTCACGACATTCTCGAATCCGATCTGGCGGAGCCGCCGCTTTTCCTGGTACTGGACGGAGTGGAGGATCCGCACAACCTGGGGGCCTGCCTGCGCGTGGCCGATGCGATGGGTGTGCATGCGGTCATAGCGCCCAAGGACCGTGCAGCCGGACTCAATGCCACGGTGCGCAAGGTTGCTTGCGGTGCGGCAGAGACCGTGCCCTTCCTTGCCGTGACCAATCTTGCGCGTACCCTGCGTGAACTGAAGGACGCGGGCGTGTGGCTGGCCGGGGCGGCTGCCGAAGCGGAGCACGATCTGTTCAGCGTCAAGTTTTCCGGCCCGATTGCGCTGGTACTGGGGGCCGAGGGCACCGGCCTGCGCCGCCTGACCGCCGAGACTTGCGACCAGTTGGTTCGCATCCCGATGTTCGGTTCGGTGGAAAGCCTTAATGTTTCCGTTGCCAGCGGTATTTGCCTGTACGAGGCACGCCGGCAGCGCAGCCTGAAGCAGCCATAAGGGGGCTGGTTTACCTCGGTTTCGCTGCTCAGCGCTGGCTACTGCTCTTCATGCCTTTGGGTGCGTTGCAATTCGATCAGATGCGGCAGGAGGCTGGAATTTTTCTGTATGTGAAAAATGAAGCGGGGCACGTCGTGTGAAGTACTTTGCGCCATAAATGGTTCTCCCCAGAAACTGAGCAACGCTTCCGTTCCTTCGCTGATTTGGCTGTCGGCGAGAATGAAGGAGGTCGTTTTGCTCAGTCGACACCAGCGTGGTTCGCGCACCTTGGCATGACCCGCACAAGTGTTTATCTGTGGTAGTACGGTGCGATCCCATAATGCGCGCTGGCTCTCGTCCAGCACGAACTGGATGGAAGTGACCATGGAATTTTCCACTGCCGGGCGCAACAATACGTCGAACAAATGCGGTGGCGCGTACATGGTCAGGCATAGGTTATACCAGATGGTATCCCCGCTCATGTGACGGACGAATTGCTCGTTTGCGGAGCGCAGGTGACGCGGACCGATCAGTAGCACCTCGGGAGGCTTCAATGCCTGATGCAGGCGCGCCACATCCAAAGCGGTGCGCTCCACCTGCTCGGCAGTGATCTCGTTGCTGTGCGTATGGCGCATGAAATTGAGAAACAGTAGCCCCAGCAGGGCAAGCAGGATGGGGAGGATGACGTGCTCGTCAACCACGTGCAGCAGGTGCAGTACGATGGCGACTACGGCGGCGATAATGCCGGCGATGGCATCCCATTCATAGCGAAGCAGGTGCTTGGTTTTCATTGCGGCGCTTTCCTGAAAGCTTGTAGTACGAACAGTGCGAAGGCCGCCACGCCGATGCCGAATATCACGTCACCCGGAACGCGCGCCCATACCAGCCCTTCCATTATCTGGCTGTGTACGAATTCCGCGGAACGTGCATAGGCGTAGTAGTGCTTTATGCTGGCATAGGTTTGCCAAAGCCCCTGCGGTAGTAAGGATAGGAAGGTCATCATGGCGAGCCCGATATTGAGCGTCCAGAAGCTGAGCGAAAGCAGCTTTTGGTTCCATCGACCGACATCGGTCAGGCCGCGCAGGCAGAACAGCATCAGCCCCAGTCCCAGCATGCCGTAAACGCCGAACAACGCAGCGTGGCCGTGATTTGCGGTGGTGTTGAGGCCCTGCATGTAATACAGCGCGATCGGTGGGTTGATGAGAAAGCCGAACATCCCGGCGCCCACCAAATTCCAGATCAGCACTGCGCTGAAGAACTTGAACGGCCAGAGATAATTTTCTTGCCAGGGCGCCTGTTTCTCCAGCCTGGCATGGCTGTAGGCTTCGAAGCCTACGACCATCAGCGGTACCACTTCCAGCGCCGAGAAAACTGCGCCCAGTGCCAGCACCGCTATGGGTGTTCCGCTCCAGTAAAGGTGATGGAAAGTGCCGAGCACGCCGCCGCCGAGGAAGACGATGGTGGCGAACAGTATCATGGTGGTCGCGACCGAAGCGCGTAGCAGGCCCATGCGTACGAAGAGGGCCGAGATGATGGCGGTAGCGAATACCTCGAAGATACCTTCTACCCACAGATGCACTACCCACCAGCGCCAGTACTCCATGATGCTAATATGCGTGTGCTGCCCCCACATCAACCCGGCACCATACAGCAGGCCGATGGAAACGGCGGAAATCATCACCAGGAACACCAGCGAACCGGATGGGCCGCTATGCAGCAAAGGCCAAAGCGCACGCAGCACCAGAGCTACCCACAGCAGCAGGCCCACGAACAGATAGATTTGCCAGAAGCGGCCGAGATCGATGTATTCATATCCCTGATGGCCGAACCAGAAGTTCAGCGTAAGGTTTTCGAAATGGCCGTTGATTGCAAGCCACTCTCCGGCGAAGGAACCGGCGACGATCAGCAGCAGGCTGAAGAACAGAAAATTGACGCCGAGGCGCTGGAATTTCGGCTCATGTCCGGATAGCAGCGGCGCGACGTACAGGCCGGTGGCAAGCCAGGCGGTGGCGATCCAAAGTACGGCCAGTTGTGTGTGCCAGGTACGGGTAACCGCATAAGGCATGTAGTCCACCAATGGAAGTCCGTATAGGCCCTGGCCTTCAACTCCGTAATGGGCGGTGACGATGCCGAGCAGCACCTGCGCGCCGAACATCACAGTGACTAGCCAGAAGAACTTGGCCGTGGAACGCATCGAAGGTGTGATGGTTGCCAGGGCAATGCTGTCGGTGTGAGCATAGCCATCCTCAGGTTCCTGATCGGCGCGCCATTCGTCATACTGACGGGCGTAGTACCAGACGATGGCACCGATGCCGCCAAGCAGCAAAAGAATGGAAACCAGGCTCCACAGCAGCACGCTGGCGCTGGGCGTATTGCCCACCAGAGGATCATATGGCCAGTTGCTGGTATAGCTGATGTCATCTCCGGGACGATTGGTTACTGTGCTCCACGCAGTCCAGAAGAGAAATGCGGTCAAAGCCTGAGCGTCCTTCTCAGTAAGCGTCGTGTTGCGCGGCATGGCATAGGCCCGGCGCAGTTCCAGCATATCCTGGCGTCCTTGGAACAAGGCACGATAGTGTTCGGCGACCTCCCGGATGGCTTGCGCGCGATCCTCGCTCACGATCAGCAGGCTACGGGTGGGGTCATAGGTATTTTTCCGCATCTCCTCGCGTAGCAGCGCTTCCTGCATATCCCGATTTGCTGGGTTGGTAGAATCTTTCTGCGCAGCAATCAGCCTTAACAACGCTTCGGCTTCCCGATGCAACCAGTCTGCGCTCCAGTCAGGCGCCAGATAACTGCCATGGCCCCACACTGAACCCTGCTGCATGCCACCCATGGATTGCCATACACCCTGACCGCGCTGGATGTCCGCCTGCGTGTACAGTGTCTGTCCAGAAACCGTTTCGATGCGCTTGGGGATAGGCGGGGCCTGATGATAGATTTCTCGCCCATAAAAGAGCATTACCGCGAACATGGCAAGCATGCTAATGGCCAGAGTCAGCCAGAGGCGCTTGATAGTGAAAGTGCTGCTGTATGCTGCCATTTCGTCTCTCCCTTTGCATGCTCGCTGATGGTGCGGTTTGGTGTTCGGATTGTCCGCTATCTTAAGCACAATCCCAGCAGCAAGCCAAGGCAGTCCGATGAAGCGCGCTTTCGAGGTTTATTTAAACGTATCGAAATGGTATTCTTGCACGTTTTCATTAACTTAAAATTTTGGAGTCAAAATGGCTGTTGAACGCACCCTGTCCATTATCAAACCCGACGCAGTCGCCAAGAACGTGATCGGCAAGATCTATTCGCGTTTCGAAGGCGCCGGCCTGAAGATCGTCGCTTCGCGCATGACGCATCTGTCCCAGGCGGAAGCCGAGGGTTTCTATGCGGTGCACCGTGAGCGTCCGTTCTTCAACGATCTCGTGAAGTTCATGATCTCCGGCCCGGTGGTCATCCAGGTGCTGGAGGGCGAAAATGCCGTGCTGGCCCACCGCGACCTGATGGGCGCAACCGACCCCAAGAAGGCGGCTCCCGGCACCATTCGCGCCGACTTCGCCGAAAGCATCGACGCCAATGCCGTGCATGGCTCCGACTCGCTGGAGAATGCCGCGATTGAAATCGGTTATTTCTTCCCTGCATCGCAAGTCTATTCCCGCTAATTTCGGGAACCGCCGCTCAGCCGCGAGGATCACAGTCTACAATGTGGTTCTGCGCGGCTGAGCCGCTTTAAATATCATGACCGTCAACCTGCTCGATTACGACCAAGCGAAACTTGCTGAATTCTTTGCTGAAATCGGCGAGAAGCCTTTTCGCGCCAAGCAACTGATGCGCTGGATGCATCATTTCG
>CAMLDQ010000033.1 GCA_946478965.1 uncultured Methylobacillus sp.
GGCGCCAGGGAAGCCGGCTAGTCCGCCTTTCGCCACAGCCGGTTCAATTGCATTGCTCCCGGATGAATATCGAGACTTCAGCGAGTGCGCTGGCCGGATCCGCACAGCAAAGCGTGGTTTTCCTTGCGCTGGCGGACGATAGCCTGGCGCTCCTCTTCACTGACTGCGACCGATCCACTTGCGCCGCCAAAGGCCAGCCTGGGAACCTTCTCGGAAAATTCAATCTGCTGCGCATCGCGCTTGCAGACTTCATCATCGGTCATCGGATTATTGTTGCGGTGCTGGCTGGGGTTGTATGGCGTTTTCCCGGCTTTGCGCGCCGCAGTATCGGCCGCTTCCTGATTCGCAACCTCGCGCTGCATGCGTCGTTCGCGAGAATCGAGCTCGCGTTGCTGCCAATTGTCGACAGGCGCGGCAGCCGGCTTCGCAGCTGCGCGCTGCACCGCAATTTCCTTGGCCTTGACGCCATCCTGCGGGCGGTCCGAGTAATGAACCTTGCCGTCTGCATCGGTCCATTTAAAGAGCTGGGCATGCGCCGGAATGGCGGCCAAGGTGAGGATCAGTGGCAAGATAATTTTCATAGTAGGAAGTATATGAAAAACCGGTCCGACCGTGTCTCACACATTGTCACTCGGCCGCAGCATCCCTCCCATTCCTAATTGGGCGACGGGCAATCGCCGACCCGGCAAAACATCTCCATCGCGACGAAAAAGCCTGTAACCAACAGGCTGCCCACTGTGTCGAAGGCGAGGATCGATAAAGCCAACTTGCCAGGCAAATGGGAAAAGCCGTAATTTAATGCTGAAGCCTTTGAATTGACTGAAGTCGACATGATCAGCGAGTTCACTCCGGAAACAACATGAACTCCACGACCAGCACAACAAGTCTATCACTGCCATCCACCCCCCAGTAAACCGGATAGCCGCCATCGCCAAACCCCGAATCCGAAATCACAGCGTCGTTTGCGCGCGCCAGGCTTAGCATCGAATAGCGCTGCTGCGTATTCTCAGCATATGCTTCGAAAGCCCTCTCCTTATCGCGCGCCTTCACCGCCAGGACTGCGTCCAGGTCCATAATGGCCACGTTCCCGGCATCTACGCCGACAACGTATTGGGGAGAGTCATAGCAATTGTGATCGGCAGGAAGCCAGCGTTTTACGGCTTCGCTGGAAAAACGCACGCGAAGCGCAGCAACGCGGCCAAATGCCTTTGAGACTTCCGCCGGGTACTGCCCGGGCGGCACCGGCTGCCCCAACACACCCAGAACATCGGCGCCATAGCCCAAATCGCCAACAACAAGCCGGCCGGACGAGACGTTCAGTTTCCCGACTGCCTGCACCTCGATGACACTCTTTTCGCCATCCAGCCGGACCGGGCGCCCAGGCACAAACAGGTCATCGCCACCAACTCCCGCATCATCATCCGGCAACTCGCGTAGCGGAATAAGGGCTGGATCGCTGAAGCGAGGCCGCACGCGGTCAGTCACCAGCGGCTCCCCTGCCGTGCAAAGGTAGCTCCTGATTCGGGCAATGCGCCAGTCATTACCTGCCCGCCACAACTCGTACTCGTAATAATGCGGAAGCACGTCCTTGTCACATGTTTCGACAAAAACCTTCTCCTGATCGTGCCTGACGCTGACGATTTCCTCCTGGCCAGGAATGTGCGGACACGGGTCGCACATAACGCCGGCCAGCTCCATGCAACCCCGATTGATTGCATGTTCTGCGTCGAGCTCAGTGATGAGCTCATTCCAGCGGTCAAAGCTTTCGTTAATCTTCTTTGGATCGGCGTCCGCAGCCAGTTGCTGGTGCGCCCGCAGGTATCCGGCGATGAACAACTGAACGCGTTCAGCTGGCTCTATCCCTGCTTTCACCGTTTTTTTTCGATTGGTCAGCGACCATTTTTTGCTTCGCAGGTAGAGAAATAGTGATTTCATCTGTTATCTCCAATGGATATTGCCGCGATAAAAACGGCGAACATACCTGGCATTGCGCGCAAATTATTGCTTTGAACGCAGGTCGAGATAGCTGCCCTTTCGTGGTTCGACAGGGATGCCGTCTTTGAGGATTTCAAACTTCTTGCGGCTTGATACGACAACTGAAAATTGCTCCGGCAGTGCCAGGAAATCCATGATGTCAGGCCGCCGGAGCATGGCTTCGTAGACGCTCATAGCCTCCAGGTCTCCTTTCGATTGACTCTTGTCTTCCAGATCGGTCAGGACCCAGCCTGTGATACCGTCTTGTTTCTTCGCCCGAATCATAAGGATCGCAGGTGCCTGCAAGGCCCCGCGAGTCAACATGAGGGGATGATGAAATGGCGCGAAACGAATTGCGTTCGTAGCGCCCAGGCTATCGGCGGCATAGCGCTGCCTCCGTACGATCTTGAGCGTCCTGGCAACGCTTGGCACGAACTTGAACGGCATGGATTTCATGTCAGGCTCCAGGATGCGAAGCTTTCCGTCCTCTGCAGCTTCAAGCTTCAAGGGCACCGGCCCGACAAGCAGTGTTTCGCCGGCCTTGAACTTCTCGCCTGTAGCGACCATCTCTTCCAAGGTCGTACGGAACCACTGCGCGTCCTGTTCACTTAGTGGTCCATCATCGATGGAGAAGACAAACTCGGGCTGTCCGTATTTTGTGCACTGAGTTGTCGAATATTCCTGCGCTGCGGCAGCGTTTCCGATGAAAGTGGCGATGAGAAGCAGGCCAATAAGGTTTTTAAGCATAGGATTTCAGAAGTTCGGGCTCGCGCGCGAATAAAGGTCAAGGTTGTTCGCAATAACCTCATTAACCGTGTCCGCAACCAGTTTCTCGACAAGCGCCCTGGCGGCTGGGGAATCAGGATCAGCCTCGCAGTCCCGGCCTCGCTCGAACGCCCAAGCCACGAGCGCTTCGTTACAGTAGACATACGAACGATATTGTCCCGTTGCGGCTACGCGACAAACATGGACGGTGAACGACTGGCCGCAGGCCGTATGCGTGGTTTGACTAAGATGGCTAAAGGTCTGGCCAGGCTCCTGCTCTTCGATCATCTCCGCCACACCTTTAGGCAGCGCCGCCTTGCGTGCAGGTGCTTTGGCGCGTCCCATCCAACATCCAACAAAGAACGCGGGCACATACGGGAAGGCACTGAACGCCATTAATTCGAAGTAGCCGTCGAGACCGGGACTACCGCCAATCACGTTGGCTGCAGCAGGCAACAAGAGGATCGGCAAAAGAAAGGCGGTAAGCGGACGACCTTTTGCCATTCCCATTGAACCGGAAACGACGCCTGCAAACCCACCAACGCAAAGAATGGCAATCCCCAGCATTACCAGTTCATCAGCCCCCGATCCGGGGACGGTTGTTGCGAATGCGGGCTGCGACAGCAAAACCAGGGCAGCTACACCAAGGCCATATAGGCGGGACTTCACATCAGGCTCCTTACAAGACCCGGCATATTAGCCTGCGGGAAGCAAATAGATTCTCACCAAAGCTAACAATTTGGCTCCGGTGACTGACGGTACTTCCGATACGACGTTCCCCTTATTGCTAAAGGCTGCACACCGTTGAGTTACAGCTGGACCGTATCATCAAGTCTTATGCTAAATTGCGCCAAAGCATAGCAAAACGATAACCAGCATGACTTGCCTCAATGCCGTCTTTCCAGAGGTTCTGCTCGGCACTGCACAAACCAACCGCCAAGACGGCAGCCTACGCTACTTCAACGGCTACGTATTCGAATTCAGTTCGTCAAAATAAAATCATGATTGAGATTTTGAAGTCCACTGAACTCATAGCTCTTATGAATGAATTGAAGGGCAATTTCAACACAAACAAATTAGACGTTGCACTTCTAAACTCATATTACTCTACAATTGAAAAGATTGAAGAGTGGAAATATTCTACTGGTCCGATTTTTGATCAGCCCCCCTACTCCGCTGAGTTAGCGGGATTTACCCCGGGCAAGATCGTAAAAAAGCGGTTCTCCAACCCGTTTGAGGCAAGGCTCAAGGGAACGTATAGTTCGGGATTCATTAACGGTGCGCATGTGGCCACAATTTCCCCTTCGAAGCCAATTGAAATACCGCTAATGGGTACATTCTTCACGGCTAACGGAACGTCAATAGACGGGATAAGTATTCAATATCCGAACAATGATTCCTACAAATCCAACAAGCCTCCAAGGCTTATCGGGATGAGGAGGATTTTCAATTTTCAAGACCGTATTAGAGCTTGCATTATTGTTGGAGAAAGAGATACTTATTCGATAGATTTGTTTCACCTTAACGAAGACCGCTCTGTTGATTCAGTTTCAATGGTAAGCGCGCCTTACGATTTTCAGTCGAACTGCAAATTTAACTACGATAACGATGGAGAATTGATATCTATTACTTCCAACGGAATCGTTTGGGAAAAACAGGGCTGATCTTCACGTGATAAAATTCCAGAGTACCAATCAGGCAAACGATTTAACCAAAGCAGAGAGCTCAGGGATTGGCTGGACCGAGCTTTCTGCACGTGCAAAACCGCTGCTAGCATTTTTAGAAAGTGACTCACTTTACCGAGGAAAGTATTCAGGCACCACAGACGGCCGGCTCATCGTCACTGATCCATGTATTGCTATAGAGTACGCCATTGATGACTCGGGAGATAAATTCGATGACTGGGAGTCGCTAACAGACTCGTCTGAAATTTTCCCAGAGAACTTTGATTGGAAAAGTTGGATTACCCACAATCTAAACAAAAATAATTATTTCAACCTATCGAAGAAGAATTTCAACGGCGCAGATGTAAAGTTGACAGATGCTGGAGTGTGCCTGATTAATGAATTGATGCACAGGGACATCAAGATTTTACTAAACTGTTATGCAAACGACTTTTTCCCAGAAATCTGGTCAGAGATATTGGAAGTTTATCTAAACAATGGTTTTCCCTGCGGTTGGAATGGCAGGTACCCATCAGGTGATTTGGTGGTATTTTCAAATAATTGAAGCATGACCTATTTCCGCCTTGGATCTCCCTTTGTCGCGTAACGGCGAGGAACGTTCTTTATGATTCCAAAGACAGTAAAAGACTATTTGGCAAAAGATAGAGGTGATGTCCTGAGGCAGAACAAGCAAGGAGCACTTCGTACGCTCAGCCAGTTGGGCGTCGACCCAAATTCCGAATTCGGAGAATTTTATTTGGAATATCAAGGTGCATTCATCAGTCCCCGTCCTACTGCCGAGTTGTTGGACATAGACGACACCGCAATTCCCGCAATCCCCGATCAAACCGACTATTCGCGGGATCGATATCATCTGCCGGAAAAGTTCTTAGCGCTGACGTCGGACGAGAGTGAAGGGATGTATTTATACAACAAGGATGACCAAGCGGTGTATGACTTCAATCTAAAAGAGTACGAGATTTTTATGAATGGAGAAATTCCCGCACGATGGGAAACATTTAATAGCTTCCTCTCGTGGTATTTTGAAAATGCAGGCCGCACAGTTGCTGAGTAAGAGGAAGAAATGGAAGACTCTCGGAATCGCAAGAATAAGCATACTGAAAATCAAAGAAATCTCGTCGAGAATTGAAGATGCCCTCGAACCCCGTGTTGGAGGACCAGCATTAATCGGAGGAATTGCACGTTGGCCAGCAAATGAGAAAGGCAACCCGTTAGTTCTGATTGCATCAATACCAAACAGCTTTATCTCGAATGCCACAGGGCTTCGACTTGCATCGAACCTCTATACCTCAGTTTTTTCTTCTTACTCTGAGACCGATTATTTTCTTGATGAAATCACGTACCACGGCACTCAAGAGGAACTCGAATGCTTGCGACGCGGCGGCACTAAGGTAATCCAGCATCCGCCAGGTGCAAGCATAGCTCAATCCCTTAGTATTCCGCCCCATCGGCTCGAGTTGGGCGAACTTTGCTCTGAAGAGAAAGACTGCGGGTCGCAAATCGGCGCTCTCCCATGTCTACTTCAAAATGAAATCTTAGACCTTCGGCAGATGTCCTTTGCCCTTCAACTAAAGAGTGCTGACTTTCCGTCGAGATTCAAAGACATATTCGGACTTCTTGATGCCTTAGGCTATCTATATTTACAGGAGAAATACGACTCCGTTGATCACGGCCTTTTTTTCGTCCAAGCGACTTAGATAGCCTGTCCCTGCGAATTGAGATGAAATTTAGGCCAAGCCTTTGATATCGTCAATGAAACTACAGTCTATGGATATTGATTCCGCGATAAAGAAAATCAGAACCCAGATCAAGTATGGTCGTGTGGTTGATGCGGAGCGCTCGCTACATGCGCTGCTTGATCCAAATCAAGGGACCGCGCAGGAGGTTCTACTGCTGGCGATTCTCGCACTTGAATTGTGTTATCACACGGGCTCATATGCGAAAGCAATTCCGCTACTCGAACGTCTTCTTCAACTCGACATTCCAAATGAGCTCAGGAATCGGGCACTAGGAACCTTATATGTCTGCAAGAGAAAAGTAAGCATCGTGGCAGTTGACGCATGTATTGACAATCTCGAGCTTGACGCCTTCATGAACCTGATTCGTAAGGGCCATATCTTTGACTTTGGAGCTCATCCTAACAGCTTACGCAATAGCATATTTACTAATGACATCGAACAAGCACAATGGCTGGCCTGGCACCAAGGAATTGAAGCACCATTTAAATCATGGAATGGATTGAGGGCTCAAGCATCACGCCAGCTGTATTCGCACTGCCGGGAAAAAGGGATAGAGACAAAGTCCTTTGATAAATCAATTGCAGCCGAAATAGTTGAAGTCTGCGAGCAAAAGATGACTGGCGAAATGATGCATTTCTTTGACGAAGTCTATGGCGACCTGATACAAATCGCAAAGGCTAAACTTGTAGGTTTCGAATCAGACTTGTACAAAAAAATGTGGAGAGCCTACAAAAAAGGTACCTTCCCTTGCGGCTGGAAAGGCGAGTTTCCGGATGGAAAGCTGTGCATCTTCGTTCCAGTTCCAGCCATCAAAGCGCGATCATCATGACCATTTCTTCCGACTTAAATGAATAGAAACTGGAGCGAAGTCCGATTCGCCGCAGGCCAACTGCTCGACTTCTTAAGCCGCACTACTTTCTTTGACCGGCCTTACGGCGGAGACGCAAGAACACATCGAGTAATTTTTGACATCTCGGAAGCCGTCGAACGCTCGACAGACGACTCCGGCGAACGATTCCAAGACTGGCAGGAGCTGCTGGAATCCGTCACGCCGGCTTGGCCGGACATGCCACGTGAAATTGAAAGAAGAATCATCGAACATCTCGACCAGATGACGAGCAAGCTTTACTCCAACGCATTCGACGATACTTTGATCAACAACATGCAGGGTGATATTGCACGGTTACTCCATTGCCATGCTTACGGCGAAATGCACGAATTATGGAAAGCAGTGGAACAGGTCTATCTTGACGGTGGAATGCCTTGTGGTTGGGAGGGCTGCTATCCTGAAGGACGAATGATCGTCTTCTCAGTGTAACTGTGCCTGACATGTACACTGGTCAAGCTCCTGCAGCCAGTACATGTTTTAATCAGCAGAACACGATCGCTGCACCAGACTCTATTGACGCCTCGGCTGCTCTGATAAGGCGAATGCATGCGAAGGACTCTTTGCCATACTGTTTCCATCGGGGGCCATCTGACTCGGGCGATTCCCCCGCTTCCCATACCTCGTCGCTCTCATGGTCCAGGTCCAGCGGCAGTTCCAGCCAAGCGGCGAGGCGTTTGCATTCGGATAAAAGACGGACTGAGGACCCGATGATTCCACCTCCGACGCCCAATTCCTCACGCGGATAGATGACGTCTTCGAAGTCCTGCGGGACGTAGAATCCTTCCGAATCACTGTGCATGACAAGGTGCTCAAAGCCTGGAGCGAGATAGTCATAATATTCCTCCAGTACCGGGTCACCCGCCGGATTGTCGCCACCTGGCCCCGGAACTTTTTTATCGAGACCAATATAGGCAGCCAGCCGCCTCAGGTAATGCAGTCCGGAGTAACCCCACATCTGGCAAGAAAATATGCCATCGTCCTCAGGCGAATGCGGCTCCTTATGTGCAGGCAGACCCGCTTCCACGAGTGCTTGTGACAACGATGCATACATTTCCGGCTCTTCAAAGCCGCCAACTTGAATACTGAGTCCCACAAAACCTCCCATCCAGAGCTACAGCCCCTTTACCTTCTGGTAACCGCTACGGCTCACCGGAATCTTGCGGCCGTCTTTGAGCACGGCGCAGTGGCTATCCTTGGTAGCCTGCTCGATGCGCTCGATGCGTTCCACGTTGACGATCCAGGATCGATGCAAGCGCACGAAACGGGTCTGGTCAAGCTGCTCCTCCAGTTCCGACAAGCGCTGGTTCTTCAGGTATGTCTTACCCTCGGCCAGGATCTCGACGTAGTCGTCCTGCGCTTCGATGGTGTCGATGCGCTCAGCGGCAATCACGTGCACGCGAGAACCGTCACGAATCAGCACACGTTCCAGCGGACCGTTGCGGGTCGCCGCCTCGGCCGCCATCTGCGTCACCGGTGGACGCTCGCTACCGAGGCGAGTGCGCACATGCGCCACGGCCTGGTCCAGCCTTTCCTGCGGATAGGGCTTGAGCAGGTAATCGATCGCATGAACCTCAAACGCCTTCAGCGCGTACTGGTCATAGGCCGTGGCGAATACATAGTGCGGTTTGCTGCCCGCCAGTTCCACCACTTCAAAGCCATCGAGCTTTGGCATCTGGATGTCGAGGAACACGACATCCGGCTCCAGTTCGGCAATTGCCTTCACGGCTTCGAAGCCGTTGCCGCATTCGGCGACCACTTCCACGTCGGCGTGTGCCCGCAGGTATTCCCGCATGACGCCGCGGGCTAATTCTTCATCATCGACAATGATGACGCGCATGGTTCAGGACTCCTTCGTCTCAGCGGGCAGCGTCAGGGCTACCCGGTATTTATTGTTTTCGTGCGTGCAGTGCACGCTGGCCTGGTGGCCATAGGCCGCCGCCAGACGCTCCCGTACGTTGACCAGGCCAATGCCGTTGCCCTTGCGGGGCGGTGTGTCCGGGTCAGTGTCGTTTACCACTTCAACCTTCAGCAGCGAGCCTTCGCGGCGGGCGTCGATGCGTACCGTGCCCCCTTCCGGCATGCCGCCGATGCCGTGCTTGACGGCGTTTTCCACCAGCGGCTGCAGGATCATCGGCGGCAGCAGGCATGGCAGCGCTGCTTCGCCTACTTCCTGCTCCACCCCAAGCCTTGCGCCGAAGCGTACTTTTTCGATTGCCAGGAAGTGGCCGATCAGGCGCACCTCCTCTTCCAGCGTGATCTTGCCCTGCGCTTCAATGCCCAGGCTCTGGCGGAAGAAGTCCGACAGGCGCTGCGTCATGTCGCGGGCCCGCTTGGCGTCAATCGAGGTCAACGCGCTGATCGAGTTCAGGCTGTTGAACAGGAAGTGCGGGTCGATCTGGGTGCGCAGCATGCGCAGTTCGGCGTCGCGCGCCAGCAGCTTGGATTCGAGTTCGCGCTGCTCCGCCTGGCGGGCCCGGACAAATTCTCCGACCAGGTAATTCAACGTCGCCAGCAGCCCATACATCAGGATGCCGAGCGAGAACAGCAAGGCCGTCAACTGGGGGCGGATCGCAATGCCCTCGGCGCCGAACGATTCAGCACCGATATTCCAGAGCCGCATCAGGAACACCCACAGGAAGCCGGCACATACAGCGGCAGTCAGCATCGACACCAGGATCACCGCTGGGCTGCGCTCCCGCAGCGGGTTGGCCTTGCACATATAGTAGGCCGAGAAACCGGCACCGACGGAGAACAGCAAAGTCACCGGCACGGCAATGAGCATGGCGCGCAGCAGGGGTTCGTCGCTGAGGGTGGAAATCGCGCCCCCCAGTCCTAGCCCCAGCAGCAGCCATACCGTCAGGTACAGCAGCACGCCGCCACGGCTGGTCAACACGCGCTGCATCAGTTACGGATTTCCACGCCGCCCATGATGGCGGTACCGCGAATCACCAGGCGCTTGCTGTTGTCCTTTGGCTCCATGGTCTTTTCGTCGAAGCCGCCCAGGACTGGCGTGCCTTCCAGTTCCACCGTCCAGTCGGTCGGCACCTTGATCGAGATGCCGCCCATCAGCGCAAACACGTTCACGACAGCTGTGCCGTTCAGCGAGGCAGTGCGCATGTCCAGGTCGATGCCGCCCATGATGCTGCTCAAATCGCCGCCACGGAAGTCCTGGGTCGTGACCTTGCGCTGCACGCCGCCGAGGATGGCTGTCAGGTCGAGCACACGCTCCCCAGTTTCGCCCTCGTCCACCCCGAAGATGGAAGCGTCCTGGGCATAGCCGCTGGCTTCTTCGCCAGTGGCCGACGATTGCTTGCTGCGCTTGCTGGCACGAAACACCATCATCAAGCCCAGGCCAATAATCCCGATCGGGAAGATGACTTTCCAGCTGATGTAGATCAGGCCCAGGCCTTTCAGCAGCGACAAGGCGCCAAAGTCGATCATGAAAATGCCTGCCACTGCTGCCCCACTGCCGCGCCGCGGCGCGTTTGCCAGGGTCGAGGCGCCAACGACCATCAGGATGAAGGGCCAGAAGTGCACCCGCATGTCCAGGTCGATCCAGCCCAGGTTATCGATCAGGAACAGGAAGCCGGCCAGGATGACGCCGGCGCCGATCAGCATCTGGGATGCGGTATTACGTTCGCGATGGCTGCGGTTGCGGTTACGCATTATTGGTTCTCCTCTTTATTGGCGCTGTATTTAATCACAACTGGCTGCACCAGCAGGCAAATGCCGGCGATGATGACCAGGATGGGCCAGCTATTGTGGAAAGTCAGGCCCCAGATATGTTCGAACGACATGTAGAACCAGCCGGCGAAAGCGATATGGCACAGGCCATCCACTACATGCTTCGGCGTGGTCGGTGGAATCAGTTTGACGGCGCCGAAGGCCATCGCCAGGAAAGGCCAGTAGCGCCACAGTTGGCCAATTGGCGGAATCTCGATATCGGTCAGGAACAGCACGCCGACGGCGATCACGATCAGGCCCCAGAGCAGTTGGCTGCGTGATTCCATTTGTTTGCTCATTTTTTGCTCCCCGTTGATTGGATGGATGAACGATACCGGGGTGCAGCTGGCGGCGAAATGGCTTTTCGGTGAATGGCGGCGGCGGCTCGGTGAATGGCGAAGATTTCAGCGAACGGCGAAAAAAAACCCGCCAGGCGGCGGGTCAGTGTGAAGTACGGGGGTCTAGCGCCCGGTTTCCATCTTCGGCTCGAACAACATCAAACCCCAGCCCAGCTGACGGCGAATCTCCTCTGGCGATGGAGGTGGTTTGACTGCCTGAGAACGACGTTCGAGGTACTCCCTTACCACGTACTTGGATGGGTGGTTGGTCTGGGTCATGATAGGCCTCCGTATTCTGTTTTTGGGCCGGGTGCCTCGCTGCGGCAGAAGCCGGCCGGGGTGTCTGGTAGATGAGCGCTGGGCGCTTCGATCACGCTTCCATCTTATTTCCCGGCCCCGTTGCACACGGTGCGTTTGCTCACAATTCCCCCGTCAGTTCGGCTCTTGTTCCTGTCGGAATCGGCCTACGAAATGTGGCTTTCAAGCCTTACAGGCTCGAGCACACAAAAATTTTTCCCTTGACGTTTTCCAGCGCTTTTCCCGTGCCCCGCGAGTGCGGTCGAGCTTTGTGCGCTCGAAAACATACACACTTCATTAATGAACTAATGACTGGAGGGGGTGGGCTATATTGATCGTCGTTGGCAAGCAGGAAAGGTTATGTTTTCAGCAGGCCACTGACGATATAACCAGGCAATCTCTTGCGCGCTGACACCGCTTCACCTTCACAACAACACTATCTCAAGGGGTATTAACATGAAGAAAGCGTTTCTTAGCAAGGTAGCCGGTACATTGATGCTATCCGCCGGGCTGTTCGCCAGCTCCGGCGCCATGGCACAAACCACCCTGACCTTTGATGCTGCAGGCAATGCCATCTTTGGCGCCCTGCACGCAACGGCAGGGGACTATATCGACACTTATCTGTTCTCGGTGGACCAGAACGCCAGCTATGCCAGCGGTTCGGTCGTCGTGGGCAAGACCTGGATCGATGGTTCCCGCCTGGCGAACTATGGCATCACTGGCATTGAGTTCTTCAAAGTCGAAGCCGACAGCAGCCAGACTGCACTTGCCACGACTTTCGACACTTCTTCCGGCATCGAATTCTTCCCGATCGATGCCCTGATGTCGGGTAACTATGGCTTTACGGTCACTGGCAGCACAGCCATTGCTGGCATGGGCGGTTCCTATGCCGGTAACCTGAACCTGGCGGCTCCGATTCCGGAACCAGCTACCTATGCGATGCTGCTGGTAGGCGTTGGCCTGCTGGGCCTGGCTTCCCGTCGCAAGTCCAACGACAAGCTGGGCTAAGCCGCAACCACTCCCCCCGTGGAAACCCGCTGCGGCGGGTTTTTCTTTATTTCTTCTTGCCAGCCTCGGGCACGGGCTTCGAATCGGCGACGCCAACTTCCTTGCTGGCTGCCACTTGGGCAACGTACGGTCCCGGATCGGCGCACGCCGGCAGCGCGGCCGATGGCTTGCCGCCGCTTCCCTTCGTCTTGAAATAATGGGCTGCGACGCGATCTTGCGCCAGGCATAGCTTGTAGGCGGCAACCTTGTCGGTCCAGGCTTGCTTGTCCTTGGTTGCGGCGGCGGCGGCTTTCTGCTCTTCGGTGGGCGCTGGCAGCTTGGCTTGCACTGTGCAGGATACGGCCAGCAGTACCACGGCGAAAATGGGCTTGTTCATGGCATGCTCCTCAGACTGTCTTGGGCGCGGGTGGCGGCACCGTCTCGCCATCGTGCTCCGGGGCACGCACGCGCGGCACTTTGCCATCCACCACTTCCTGGTACCAGATATCGTGGTGTTCGCGCGCCCAGGCGTCGTCCACATAACCTTCTCGCATGGCTTTGTAAGCGCCTTCCATGCCAATGGTGCCGAGGTAGATGTGGCCCAGCGCGAAGGCCATCATCAGCACGGTGGCCGTAATGTGCAGCAGGTTCGCACCCTGCATCATGAAGCGGGTGTATTCGAGGTTGGGGACCAGCTTGTCGAGCACAAAGCCGGAACCGCTGGCAACCAGGCCGAGCAAGGTGACGCCGCCCCAGAACCAGAGCTTTTCGCCGGCATTGAAGCGTCCGGCAGGAGCATGCCCTCCTCCAAACATGCCGCCCAGCCGGGCCAGCCATTTGATGTCGGCGGCGATCGGGAAATTGTCTTTCACGAACAGGATGAAGGTGACGATGATCGAGACCGTGAACAAGGGGCCGACAAAGTTGTGGATGGTTTTCAGGGCATAGGTCAGGTAGCCGAACAGGGCGTGGCCGATGATGGGCATCAGCACGAATTTGCCGAACATCATGCACAGGCCGGAAACAGCGAGCAGCACAAAGGTAATGGCCGTCGTCCAGTGCACGAAGCGCTCCGTTGGCGTGAAGCGCTGGATCTTGCGGCCGGTTGGCGGCGAATGCACCTTGATCTGGCCTTTGCCGAAGTACATCACGGCGATGACGGCTAGTACGCCCAGGATCAGCCAACCACCTATGCTCATCATCGGGCCGTTACGGAAGCGGCGCCAGGCTTCACCTGCAGTCACCGCTACAGGCTGGCCGGGAAGCTGGGCTTTCGGCTGGATCAGGACACCGGATTCAGGGTAAGGCAGGCTGCTGTAATGTGCCTCTCCCGCCACCACCTTGCGCCAGACGGGCGCATTATTGCCGGGCTGGTCGCGCGTGCGTTCGGCTTGGTTCTGCTTGAGGATATCGACCGATTCGACGCGCGGAGCCTCAGTCGTGGCCGCAGGCGACGCCGGGGCAGCCGGCTGCCTCGGTGCGGGAGCGTCCGCCGCAAGTGACGTGCGGGCTGCGAGTGCCACGGCCAGCATTGCCAACCATCGTTTCATGGCGAACCTCCCTAACGGTTGGTCTTCACGTACTCATTCTGCAGCTGCCCGCGCTCGCGCACCTGCTTGTCCCAGGAAGCCTTGTCGCCCGGCGTCCAGCCCTTGGCCACCTGCGCCGTGCGGGCTCCCTTGTATCCTGGCTCGTCGCCGCGATTCACCGCACTGCCCTGCTTCGACTGCGAAACTTCGCCGCAGCCGGCCAGCGCCAGCAGCACTATCAGATAGAGCTTCATGACTTTGCCTCCGGTTTGCCGTAAGCCGTGCCCCAGCCCCAGACTTCGCTGCCCTTGCCGCGCGTGACGACGCGGGTGCGGAAGATATCCGCCACCACATCGCCATCGCCGCCCAGCAGCGCCTTGGTCGAACACATTTCCGCGCAGGCCGGCAGCTTGCCCTCGGCCAGCCGGTTGCGGCCATATTTCTCGAACTCTTCCTGCGAGCCGTTTTCTTCCGGGCCGCCCGCGCAGAAGGTGCACTTGTCCATCTTGCCGCGCAGGCCAAAGGTTCCGTTGGACGGGAACTGCGGCGCGCCGAACGGGCAAGCGTAGGAACAGTATCCACAGCCGATGCAGGCATCCTTGTTATGCAGGACCACGCCCTCTTCGGTGCGGTAGAAGCAGTCGACCGGGCACACCGCCATGCAAGGCGCATCCGAGCAATGCATGCACGCCACCGAGACCGACTTTTCCTGCCCGATGATGCCATCGTTGATGGTCACCACCCGGCGCCGGTTCACGCCCCAAGGCACTTCGTGTTCGTTCTTGCACGCCGTCGCACAGGCGTTGCACTCGATGCAGCGCTCCGTGTCGCAAATGAATTTCATCCGTGCCATGGCAATCTCCTCAGCCCGCGAAGCGTTCGATATTGCAGATGGTGGTCTTGGTCTCCTGCATCATGGTGACCGAGTCATAGCCGTAAGTCGTGGCCGTGTTGACCGCCTCGCCGCGCACAATCGGCGCCGCGCCTTCCGGGTAGTATTCCAGCATGTCCTTGCCCTGCCACCAGCCCGAGAAGTGGAAGGGAATGAAGGCCGTGTCCACGCCCACGCGCTGCGTTACCAGCGCCCGCACCTTGATGCGCGCCCCGGTCGGCGTCGATACGATCACGTAGTCGCCGTTGCGGATGCCGCGGTCGGAAGCTGCCTTTGGATTGATTTCGACAAAGTTCTCCTGCTGCAGCTCCGCCAGCCATGGATTGGAGCGCGTCTCTTCACCGCCACCTTCGTACTCCACCAGGCGCCCGGAAGTCAGGATGATCGGGAATTTCTGCGCCAGGCCATCGTCGATCGCCTTCTGCTGCACGGTCTTGTACAGCGTCGGCATGCGCCAGAAGGCCTTCTTGTCGTCGTGGGTTGGATATTTGGCCACCAGGTCGGGGCGCGTGCCGAACAGCGGCTCGCGGTGCAGCGGCACCGGATCGGGGAAGTTCCACACCACGGCGCGCGCCTTGGCGTTGCCGAAGGGATGCACGCCATGCACCTTCAGGCACACGCGCTGGATGCCGCCGGACAGGTCGGTCTTCCAGTTCTTGCCTTCCGCCGCCAGTTTTTCGGCGTCAGTCAATTCATCCCACCAGCCCAGCTTTTTCATCAGGACGTGGTCGAATTCCGGATAGCCCGTCGTAATATCAGCCCCCTTGGAGAAGGAGCCATCCTCCGCCAGCAGGTTCACGCCATCGCGCTCCACGCCGAAGTTGGCGCGGAAATTGCCTCCGCCATCCATCACGTGCTGGGTGTTGTCGTACAAGTTGGCCGAGCCGGGGTGCTTGAGCTCAGGCGTGCCGTAGCAAGGCCACGGCAGGCCGAAATAATCGCCGGTCAGGTCGTAGCCCGTTTCCGCGTCCTTGCCGCCTTTGCAGCGCAAGGTTTTCACGTCGAACATGTGCATATTGCGCATGTGCGCCTTGAGGCGCTCCGGCGACTGGCCGGTATAGCCGATGGTCCAGCTGCCGCGGTTGATCTCGCGCAGCATCGATTCCGGCTCCGGCTCCATCATATTGCCCTTGCCCGGTACCAGTTTCAGTTTCGCCACCAGCTGCTTGCCAAAGCCAAGCTTTTCCGCCAGCTGGTACATGATCATGTGGTCCGTGCGCGATTCGAACAGCGGTTCGATTACCTTTTCGCGCCATTGCACCGAGCGGTTGGAGGCAGTCACCGAACCGGAAGTTTCGAACTGCGTCGCAGCCGGCAGCAGGTAGACGGCGCGGTTCGGGTTAACTTCCTGTCCCTCCACCTTCATCGCGGCCATGGCGGCCGTAGCGGAGGGATACGGATCGATCACGACCAGCATTTCCAGCTTGTCCATCGCCTTCTTCATTTCCAGGCCCCGCGTTTGCGAGTTCGGTGCATGGCCCCAGAAGAAGACCGCCTTGACGTTGCTGTCCTGGTCGATCAGCTCATTTTTCTCCAGCACCGCATCGACCCAGCGCGACACGGTAGTGCCGGATTTTTCCATCATGGACTGAGAGGCAAACTGGCTCTTGACCCACTCGTAATCGACGCCCCACACCGCGCACCAGTGCTTCCATGCGCCGGTCGCCAGGCCGTAGTAAGCCGGCAGCGAATCGGGATTCGGGCCGACGTCGGTCGCGCCCTGCACATTGTCGTGGCCACGGAAGATATTGGTGCCGCCGCCGCTCTTGCCGACATTCCCAAGCGCGAGCTGCAGGATGCAGGAAGCGCGCACGATCGCGTTGCCGATCGAATGCTGCGTCTGGCCCATGCACCACACCACGGTGGACGGACGGTTCTTCGCCATCGTCTCAGCTGCCTGCAGCACCTGGGCTTCCGGCACGCCGCAAGCTTCTTCCACCTTGTCCGGCGTCCACTTGGCGACTTCCTCGCGCACTTTGTCCATGCCATAGACGCGGGCGGCAATGTATTCCTTGTCTTCCCAGCCGTTCTTGAAGATATGCCACAGCATCCCGTACAGGAAAGGAATGTCCGAGCCGGAGCGAATGCGGATGTACTGGTCCGACTTGGCCGCCGTGCGCGTGTAACGCGGATCGACAACGATCATCTTGCAGCCGTTCTCCTTCGAATGCAGCATGTGCAGCATGGAAACCGGGTGCGCCTCGGCCGCGTTGGAGCCGATATACATGGCCGCCTTGGCGTTCTGCATATCGTTGTAGCTGTTGGTCATGGCGCCGTAGCCCCAGGTGTTCGCCACGCCGGCCACCGTCGTGGAATGGCAGATGCGCGCCTGGTGGTCGCAGTTATTGGTACCGAAGAAGGACACGAACTTGCGCAGAAGCTGCGACTGCTCGTTATTGTGTTTCGACGAGCCGACAAAAAACACCGAATCCGGGCCATCTTTCTTTTTCAGGTCCAGCATCTTTGCCGAGATTTCCTGCAAGGCCTGGTCCCAGCTGATGCGCTGGTATTTGCCGTTCACCAGCTTCATTGGATATTTCAGGCGGTACTCGCCATGTCCATGCTCGCGCAGCGCCGCCCCCTTAGCACAGTGCGCGCCAAGGTTGATCGGCGAATCGAACACGGGCTCCTGCCGGATCCAGATGCCGTTCTCCACCACTGCATCGACTGCGCAGCCCACCGAACAGTGGCTGCAGACCGTGCGCCGCACGACCTGCTTGCTACCGCTATCAGCGGCAGCGGGATCTTTTGCCTGCGCCTTGCGCATCAACGAAAGCTGCGAGGCCGCCAGCCCGACGCCGACTCCAATGCCGGAGCGTTTCAGGAATGCGCGCCGGTCCATCGTCGGCAACGCCCTCGCCAAGCTGCCTTCAAGACTCGAAGCAAAACGTCCAGGCGCACGAGGACCGGCTGGCCCTTTACGTGTAAGGAGCATCATCTTGCCCTCCACTCAGATCTTGGTGGTGCGGTAGTACTTCTGGATATGTTCCGTGAGGCGGTAACCGGTGCCAGGAGGTGGCTCCGGTTCGGCGGGCGGCGCCGTGTCGGGCGGATTGCTGGCCATCTTAGCCGCAATGCCGGCTGCGGCCAGGGCCCCGATGCCGGTGAAAAAAGACCTTCTTCCGGAGTTGGATTGCGTTGACATCATGGTCTCCCATAACCAACATCAGTTAGTCTTTTAACACTAGCACAAATATTTTAACAATGCATCAATAGCTAAGCCATATCGAACGCCTGGGTTTCCACTTCAACGAAGCTGCGGGCCAGGCCCGCAACTGCACGATAGTAAGTTGCCCCTGGATGCGCATCGATGGCATCAAAAAGCTGGCTCGCCCATGGCTGGATATGGGTGGCAAAAAATTCCTTCTGTGTTGCAATGCTGCCATGCAGCAGACGCATTGCATCGCACAGGGCCGCGAAATGGTCTTCGCTTTCTGACAGGTGTTCGGAACGTTCCAGCCCTAGCCGGGCAAGGTCGTCGCGCAATGCGGCCAGCGGCTTTTCCATCAGGAAGCCGGACAGGTAATAGGAGCCGTACAACATGACCTCCGGCTTGCCGACGCCGACGAACAGCGCTTCATATTCTTCGCGCGCGCGCTCGGCATCGGTCTTGCTGCTGGCCGATTGCAGGCCGCGCCACGCATCGGCCAGCACGCCGTCGCCTTCAATGGCAGCGCCTTCAATCAAGTCCAGCACAGCTTGCGAAGGCGGGCCGTAGAACAGCATGGACAGCACACCGTACAGTTCGGAACGCGCATATTCTTCGTCTTCGGTCATTGGCGTTTTACCTCAAAGATAGAAACTTCTTTGTCGGGCTGCATCATGTCGATAACGCGGCAGTCGGGGCACATGCGCAGGCGGTCGAGGTTGCCGGAGAAGGCTCCGTGGCCGGCGAGTTTACTGACCATATTTTCCACCATTTGCAGCGTACCGAATGGTTTGTCACATTTGATGCAGTGATACGGCTGGGCTTCGTTGATGACGCGGGCTTGCCTGGCGCTTGCGCCCAGCGCGAGGCGCGGTTGCAGGCTTAATGCCTGTTCGGGACAAGTGTGCACGCACAGGCCGCATTGCACGCAGTTCGATTCGGTGAATCGCAGTTGCGGCGATGACGGATTGTCGGATAGCGCGGACTCGGGACAGGCGCCAACGCAGGCCATGCAGAGCGTGCATTTGTCCGTGTCGATCCCAATCGTCCCGAACGGTGCGCCTTGTGGGAGTGCTATGTGGTCTTGCGGTGTCGGTGCGTGCCTGGCAAGGTGGGTGATCGCGAAGTCGAGCGTTTCGCGCTTCGCGGCAGCGACGTGGAAGCTCGCTGCCGGCAGGATCGCCGTGCCGGCGGCGCCACCTGCGGCGGCTGTGGCGACGAAGCGTTGCAGTTCGCGATCGAGTTCCGCCGCGTCGCGCACACGCAGCAAGCGGAGCTTGATGCCGCTATAACCCAGGCCATCGATGATCGCCTGCGCAAACGTCATTTGCTCTGCCAGCGCATCCAGGTATTGCGGCGCTTCGCAGCCAGTGGCCAGCACTGCCACGTCAACCGCGCCATACGCGACCGCAGCAAGCCATAGGTCCAGCCCCACCGACGCCACGTGATGAACAGGCAGCGGCAGCACGCGTGCCGGCACGCCCCGCGCCGCACCCGCAGCCGCAAGCTGTCCGAGCCCGCGCACCAGCGCACTGCCCTCCTCGTCGCTATGCAGCAGCAGCGCAGGCCGCGTCCCACCGGCGCGGGCGTAGGTCGCCAGCATGGTCCGAAGCCGTTCGCCGAAATCGGAAGCACGCGGCCATGCATAGGTCAACGCACCGGAAGGACACACCGTAGTGCAAGCCCCACATCCAGCGCATAGCTGCGGCGATACCTTGATGTGGTCGCCCGCACTGGAAATCGCCTCCGCTGAACAGATGTCGATGCAGGCGTTGCAGCCAGGCTGCTTGCTGCGGCTATGTGCACAGATGCTCTCCTTGTATTGGAAAAAGCGCGGTTTGCTGAAGGTGCCGACCAGCTCCAGCATCTGCATTGCCGCCAGGGCAGCCGCAGCCTCGTCGGTACCGGGCGCGAAATAGCCCTGCGGCAGCTGGTGCATGCGCAGCAGCGGCGTATCGCTCAAATCGAACACCAGGTCAAACTCGCCCCCGCGATCCTTGTCGGCGCGGTCGAAATCGATGGCGGCAACCGCGCCGCACGCTGCGACACAATCGCGATGCGAACGGCAAGCGTCCAGGTCAATCTGGTATGCCAGGCTGATGGCGCCTTCCGGGCATGCCTTGACGCAGGCATTGCAGCGCGTGCACAGTTCGAGGTCGATCGGATTCGACTGCTGCCAGCTGACCTTGAAGGCGCCAAGCCAGCCTTGCACGCGAGGCGCACTGCCGCTGAAAGTAGGCCAGGAGTGGCCCGCGATCGCCGCATCGCTGCCATCTGTGAGCAGGACGCTCACCTGAAGCTGGCGCTCCAGCTTGCGCGCCCATGGCAGCACGCGGCGCGCCGGGCCAAGCAGCAGGACGCGGCCTTCGGACTGGTATTCGACTTCCGGCACCGGATCAGGATCCGGCAGGCGGGCTGCAGCCAGCAAGGCCGCCATCTTGGGTGTCGTGTGGCGCGCCTCATCGCTCCAGCCGCTGGTCTCGCGGATGTTCACGAAACGCAGCGGCGCCACGCTGGACTTCATTTCCGCCAGCTCGCGGAACAGCGGCTCCTCCTGCGTGCAGCCGATGACGATACGTTCGGTGCCGTCCAGCGTTTGCAGGTAATCGTTGACTTCGCGGCGGCAAAGCTGGCTGGCCACCGTTAGTGCCCCTTCGCCGAGGGCACTGCCGATGGCGGCGCCGTCCAATGGCATGGTGTTGTTGCAGTTACAGATCCTCGTCTTTTGGCTC